>NZGT01000162.1 GCA_002691025.1 Spirochaeta sp.
CGGATCGACTCAGCGATTCGGGCACGAGTCTCTCCGGTGGGCAGCAACAACGACTCTGCATTGCGCGGGCGATTGCTGTCAGTCCTGAAGTGATTCTCATGGACGAGCCATGCTCTGCCCTGGACCCCATTGCGACGGCTCGTGTGGAGGAGCTGATCGATGAACTGAGAGAGCTCTATACCATCATCATCGTGACCCATTCGATGCAGCAGGCCGCACGCGTCTCCCAGAGGACGGCTTTCTTCCATCTGGGAAAGATCGTCGAAACCGGCGAGACCGAGCAGATCTTTACCGACCCTTCCGACCCGAGAACCCAGGACTACATTACGGGCCGCTTTGGTTGATCACCCAACGGTCGGGGCGGCATGCGAACCTGGCCTCGCTGGATGGGGTCTGGTCCTGTGCAGAGAGGCCCCCACCGGGCCGGGGTTCGCCCAGAAGAGGCCGATTTTCCCGCCCGGTGTGCGATCTGCATGCCAAAAAGGCATACTCGGGTTGCCCCCTCCGTTCCGGGGTCGATACTCATGGCGTTTCAGCCGTAAATCGACAGGGAAACCCTCATTTTGGAGGAAATCAGATGAGTAATTCAGACCAATTCACGACGCGAGCGTACACCCCCGTAGGGAGTCAGTCTTCAGAGACGCGATCCGCGTTCATTACGCGTACCTACAACCACCTGATGGCGTCGATCATCCTTTTCACCCTGATCGAGTTCTGGCTGTTCTCGACCGGCTTGGCCGAGCAGATCGCCAGCGTGCTGCTCTCCGGTTCGTGGCTTCTCGTCATGGGGGCCTTCATCGTGGTGAGTTGGATCGCGAGTCGGGTGGCGGGCACCTCGGAGTCACTGGGTGCGCAGTATGCAGCCCTGGGTGGCTTCATCGTGGCGGAGGCCATCATCTTCGTGCCTCTTCTCTACATGGCCAACTCCATGGCGCCGGGCGTGATTACCAGTGCGGCTGGGGTGACCTTGCTGGGTTTTGGGGGCCTCACCGCGGTGGCCTTCACGACGCGGAAGGACTTCTCTTTTCTCGGTGGGATGCTGCGTTGGGCGATGATCCTGGCCCTGGTGGCCATCGTGAGTGCGGTCATCTTCGGGTTCAGTCTCGGCACGTGGTTCTCGGTGGCGATGGTGGGTGTGGCCGGTGCGGCCATCCTCTATGACACTTCGAATGTGCTCAATCACTATCCCGAAGATCGCTATGTGGCGGGAGCCTTGCAGCTCTTTGCTTCGGTGGCCCTGATGTTCTGGTATGTGCTGCAACTCTTCATGGCGTCACGCGATTGAGTAAAACCGACCCGAAAGATCCGGCGGCTCGTCTGCTTCCTCCCGACGAGGACCCTGTCGAAACCCGAGAGTGGTTGGATGCGTTGGATTCGGTGCTGGATCGGGAAGGGGTCGAACGCGCCCACTATCTGGTGGGGCGCCTGATTCGGCGCGCGCGCCGAAGAGGGGCCTATCTCCCGTACAGCGCCAATACCGCCTACATCAACACCATCCATGAGTCGCAGCAGACGCCGCGCGAGGGAGACCCGGGGCTCGAACATCGCATCCGTTCCATCATCCGCTGGAACGCCATGGCGATGGTGGTGCAAGCCAATCGTGTGGACCCGTCCCTTGGTGGACACATCTCCAGTTTTGCCTCGGCCGCCACCCTTTATGATGTCGGCTTCAATCACTTCTTTCATGGCCCGGATCATGCCGCCGGTGGGGACCTGCTCTACATCCAGGGACACTCCGCGCCGGGCATCTATGCGAGAGCTTTCCTGGAAGGTCGCCTGAGCACCGATCAGCTGGAACATTTTCGCATGGAAGTCGACGGGCATGGGCTTTCCTCCTATCCGCATCCGCGCTTGATGCCTGATTTCTGGCAGTTCCCCACCGTCTCCATGGGGTTGGGGCCGATTACCGCCATCTATCAGGCGCGCTTCATGAAGTATCTCGAGGATCGGGGCATCACACCGACGGCGGACCGCAAGGTCTGGGCCTTCCTGGGCGACGGAGAAACCGACGAGCCCGAAAGTCTGGGGGCGATCTCGCTCGCGGGTCGGGAAAAACTCGACAACCTCATCTTCGTGGTCAATTGCAATCTGCAGCGGCTGGACGGCCCTGTTCGTGGAAACGGAAAGATCATCCAGGAACTCGAGGCGAGTTTTCGTGGCGCAGGCTGGAACGTCATCAAGGTGATCTGGGGCAGCTATTGGGACCCGCTTTTGTCCAAGGACAAGGACGGGGTCCTGCGTCAGCGGATGGAAGAAGCCGTGGACGGGGAGTATCAGGCCTACAAGGGGATGGGCGGCGCCTACACGCGCGAGCATTTCTTCGGGAAAAGTCCTGAGCTTCGTGAGATGGTGGCCAACATGAGCGACGACGATATCTGGCGTCTCAATCGCGGCGGTCACGACCCGGCGAAGATCTATGCCGCCTACGATCAGGCGGTCCATCAGGAGGGGCAGCCCACCGTGATCCTGGCCAAGACCGTGAAGGGCTACGGGACGGGCGAGGGGACCGAGGGGCAGAACATCACCCATCAAGTGCATGACCTTCAAGTCGCCTCACTCAAATCCTTCCGGGATCGTTTCAATATCCCGATTCCGGACGAAGGGATCGAGGAAGCGCCGTTCTATATTCCGGAAGAGGACAGCCCGGAAATCCAGTATCTACGCGAGCGTCGTCAGAAGCTGGGAGGTTATCTCCCGGTTCGCAGGACTGAAGCCGAGCCGCTGGCGGTCCCCGATCTTTCCTTCTTCCAGGGGCATCTCGAGGGGACGGGCGAGCGTGAGATCTCCACCACCATGGCGGTGGTCCGGATGATCCAGCAGCTGACGCGAGACAAGGAATTGGGGCCGCGTGTGGTCCCGATTGTTCCGGATGAATCGCGCACCTTCGGCATGGAGGGCCTTTTCCGGAGGCTTGCCATCTATTCATCGGTGGGCCAGCTCTATGAGCCGGTGGACTCGGATCAGGTCTCCTATTACCACGAGAAGAAGGACGGTCAGATCCTCCAGGAAGGCATCAGCGAAGCGGGAGCGTTCTCTTCCTTCATTGCCGCGGGGACGTCCTATAGCTGCCATCACGTCAATATGATTCCCTTCTACATCTACTACTCGATGTTTGGCTTTCAGCGCATCGGGGATCTCGCGTGGTTGGCAGGGGATATGCAGGCGCGGGGTTTCCTGCTCGGCGGTACGTCGGGTCGGACCACCCTCAACGGAGAGGGGCTTCAACACCAGGATGGGCAGAGCCCCGTCCAGGCGGCGCTGATTCCGAGTTGTGTGGCCTACGACCCCGCTTATGAATACGAGTTGGCTGTGATCGTTCAAGACGGTCTTCGGAGGATGTTTGCCGAGCAGGAGGATGTCTTCTTCTATCTCACCGTCATGAACGAGAAGTATGTGCAGCCGCCCATGCCGGACGGTGTCCAAGAAGGCATCTTGAAGGGAATCTATCCCCTGCGATCTTCCGCATCGGGAGAAGGCCGGGTTCAGCTCCTCGGGAGCGGGACGATCCTGCGCGAAGTCCTGGCCGCGGCCGACCTGCTCAAGGAGGATTTCTCCATCGAGGCCGATGTGTGGAGTGTGACCAGCTATAGCGAGTTGGCCCGCGACGCCGCGGAAGCCGAACGGTGGTCGATGCTGCATCCCGGCGAGGACACGCGCAAAAGCTACCTCGCTCGTCAACTGGAGGACCGGTCCGGTCCTGTGGTGGCAGCTTCCGACTATGTCCGCGCTCAAGTGGATCAGATTGCCCCGTATCTGCCCGGTCGTCAGGTGCGCGTACTCGGGACAGACGGTTGGGGTCGGAGCGATACGCGAGAGAAACTGCGCCATTTCTTCGAGGTGGACCGCTTTTTTGTTGTGGTCGCCGCCTTGAGTGCCCTGGCTGAAGAGGGGCAGGTGGAAGCGACGGTCGTCAGTGAGGCCATCGCGAAGTACAACCTGGATTCAGAAAAACCGAGTCCTTTCTCGGTCTGAGCGATTTATTTCGGAGGATCGGTGCCCGATCAGATTGAAATCCGCATTCCCGACATCGGGGATTTCGAAGACGTCGAGATCGTGGAGATCCTGGTGGGCCCCGGCGACCGCGTTGAGGTCGACGAACCCATCATCAGTATCGAGAGCGACAAAGCGACCATGGAAGTTCCCTCTCCGGTCGCTGGGGAAATCCTTGAACTGCGTGTCTCGCTGGGCGATTCGGTTTCCGAAGGGACGGTTCTCGCGCTTGTCGCGGTGGAGGAGACCGGTGAGGCGAGTCCCGAGTCTGCGGCTCCTCCTGAGCCGGACACGCTGGAGGAGGAGTCTCCCGCAGAAGTGGAGGCCGCCGAGGAACCTGCGGAGACCTTGGGCGCANCGGAGCCGATCGAGGAGGGCGCNCCGTCTGAGCCTTCCGCGGNGGNCAGAGCCGAGGAGCAGGAGNACAGACCCCCGACCNCGGACGGGACGGCACCGCACGCAGGCCCTGGGGCGCGACGCTTNGCGCGGGAATTGGGGGTGGACCTCAACCAGGCNTCCGGAAGCGGCCCTCACGGTCGCATTCTTCGAGGTGACATCGAGACCCANGTCAAGTCGGTCATGCAGTCCGGTTCGGGAGGGGGGAACTCCGGCTCGGGAATTCCGGCTGTGCCCGAGGTTGATTTCGCACAATTCGGGCCGGTGGAGGACGTTCCGCTTCCGCGGATCCGGCGAGCGGCGGCGACCAATCTTTCGCGCAGTTGGCTCAATGCGCCGCATGTGACGCAGCACGACGAGGCCGATGTGACGGCCCTGGAAGTGTTTCGTCGAGAGTGCAAGGCGCTTGCGGCGGAGCGCAATCTCAAACTCTCTCCACTTCACTTTGTCCTCAAAGCGGTGGCCACGACTCTCCGAGAATTTCCCGACTTCCGTTCTTCTCTCAGCCCCGACGGTCAGAGCCTCAAGGTGAAGGGGTACTTCCACCTGGGTGTCGCGGTGGATACGGAGCACGGCCTGGTGGTGCCCGTCCTNCGGGACGTCGACCAGAAGGGGATCTTCGAGTTGGCCGAGGAGTTGGCCGAAGCCGCGGAGAAGGCCCGGGAGCGAAAACTCAAGCCAACGGATATGCAGGGCGCGGTGTTCAGNATCTCGAGCCTGGGGGGGATCGGGGGCACGGCCTTTACGCCCATCGTGAACGTCCCGGAGGTGGCCATCCTCGGTCTTTCCAAACTCGAGGTCCGGCCTCGTTGGTCGGGTCGCCTGGATCCGGAGGCCGGGGGCGAGTTCGTGCCTCGCGTCATGCTTCCGCTGTCGCTCTCGTACGACCACCGTGTCATCGACGGTGCGGCCGCCGCACGCTTCACCAGTCGGCTGGCNCAGTTGCTTTCGGATCCGGCCTACCTCCTGCTCTGACGGCGTGGGGCAGGGCCGTTTTCANAGNGGAGAGGCCGACGAAGGCTACTCGCCGTCCGTGAANTCCGGCGCCCGNTTCTGCATGTTGGCCGTGACGGCTTCGATCTGGTTCTTCCCGCCGATCAGCCGGGTCTGCAGGCCGGCCTCCAGTTTCATTCCCTCTTCCACNGTGATCAGGGTCGACTGGTTGAGGAGTTCCTTGCCGGCTCGGATCGCACTCGGGCTCTTGCTGGCGATCTCCTGGGCTGTCTCCAGNGCGGCGGCGCGGGGGTCGTCGGTGACGCGGGTCGCGAGTCCCAATTCCCGTGCTTCTTCNCCGGTGACGATCTTGCCGGTATANGTGAGCTCTCGGGCCACATCGTCACGAACNAGATGGCGTAGNGTCTGCGTTCCGCTCATGTCCGGGATCAGGCCCCACTTGATTTCCATGACGGACATCCGCACGTCGGGTGTGACGTAACGCATGTCGGCGCCCANGGCGAGTTGCAGGCCGCCCCCGTAGGCCACGCCATGCACGGCGGCGATGACCGGNATNGGGATTTCCCNCCAGATCCAGCAGACCCGCTGNACAAAATTGGCGGGGCTGTCCTCGGAGGTGGTGAGGAGGCCTGAATCGACCTTCTTTTCGGCAGTGGCCGGATCGCTTTCGCTCGGTTTCTCCGCCGACTGACCGATGGCGGCCATGCTGGCCATGTCGAGTCCGGCGCAGAAGGCTCGGCCTTCGCCCGAGAGAACGGCCACGCGCGCTTTGGGTTCGGCTGCCAATTGCTGGCCGGCCTCGATCAGTCCCTTCATCATGGCGGGGTCCAGAGCATTCATCTTGTCGGCACGGTTGAGGCGGACGTCGGCGACGCCTGCGTGAAAATCAATCTTGACTCGATCCGACATGAGAGGCTTCTCCAAAGAATCAGGTTTTGAGGAACTGTGAAAGAGNGNCGNCGAGAGTAACCCAGATGGATCAGGCGGAGGTCATCTCGATGGGTCCCGCGGGGTTTGCTGGGGGCACGGAGTCAGCCGCGACATTCGGAATCCAGGAAGGCGCTGACAGCGCGGGTGAACTTGTCGTTTCGATCACCGGCCACCATGTGGCCCGCGCCCGAAACGTCTACGTACTTCGCGTGCGGCACTTGTTCGAGGAATTTCTGGGCTCCCTCTTCGGTGATCAGATCACTCATTCTTCCNCGCACAAGAAGCGTCGGGATGGCGAGATTCTGGGCCGCTTCTTCCAAGCGCTCCTCGTGATTGATCAGCGTCGGTTCCGTGCGCCCGTTGATGAAGGCNGGATCCCANTGCCAGTGGTAGCGGCCGTCTTCTCGTTTGCGGAGGTTCTTCCGGAGGCCCTCCAGGTCCTTGGGGCGCGGTCGATGCGGGTTGTATTTTGCGATGGCCTCCGCGGCATCCTCGAGTCGCTCAAACCCATCGGGTGCGGCGTTCATGAAGGCGAGCACACGTCTGGCCCCGGCTCGCTCCATTCGCGGTGCGATGTCCACCAGCACCAGGGCGGAGGCCGGCGACTCGTGGCCCTCTTCATGGGCTTGTCCGAGTGCGAAGAGGGATGACAGACCGCCGAGTGAGGCTCCGACGAGGACCGGTTTCNGGTCAAAAGACCGCGCCACATGGGCCGTGTCCGCGCCGAAGGTCATGTGCTCGTAGTCTCCGTCTGGGCACCANTCACTGTCNCCATGNCCTCGTAGATCCATGGAGATCGCNTGCCAGCCCGCCTCAGCCAGGGCGACGCCGGTGCCCGCCCAGGCGTGGCGGGTCTGTCCGCCCCCGTGGAGCAGTAGAACGGGGGGATCCTGCTCATTCCCCCAGGCGTTCGCTCTCAGGGTGAGGCCGTCGGCGCTCTGGAATTCAAGGTTTCGGGCTTGGGTCACGAGAAGGACTCCACTGTTGTCTGCGGCTGTTCGGGAACAGCGCGGCCTTCCTCAAAGAGCGACCTTGACCTCTTCGCAATCCGTCAGTTCCTGATAGAGCGCATCGAGTTGGGCGCGACTTTCTGCGGTGAAAGGGATGGTGAGAGAGGTGTATTTGCCTGAGCGGCTCTCTCGGCTCTCCACTCGCGAAGGNTCCAGATCGGGCACGTGCCGTTTTACGATTTCCAGCACGGTCTCCCGGAAAACTCCCTCGCTATCGCCCATGACCTTGAGCGGGAATTCGCAGGGGAATTCCATGATCTCATCGGGTGCGGGTGAGTCCATGTCAGTTCACCCGGTAGCGCGGGCTTCTCTTGACGTGGTCGGAATTGATGTCGATCAGGGTCTGGGTGGCCTCTCGGGCCACATCCATTCCGGGGACCTCATCGTTTTCACGGGAGAGTTCGTCCATGTCCACCCATTGTCCGTAGACGTGACGCGTTCTCTCGGTGATGATTCCNGCATTGAAAAGCGTCTTGATGAGAACCCGGAAGATATTGGTATTGTTGGTCATGTTCTCGCGCCGGTCCTCATCACCGAAAGCCTCCATGACCGCTGAACGGACCCATTTCCAGTCAAGACCGAATTCTTTNTAGATGTCCTGCTTCTGTTCTGCGTTGACGAGATTGAAGAGCAGGACCTGAAAGCACTGCGCGGCCCAGTCCTCGACGTCGTCGTGCTCCTGGTCGCTGAGCTTGGGAATGGTCGCATCNGC
This sequence comes from Spirochaeta sp., assembly GCA_002691025.1. GTDB lineage: Bacteria > Myxococcota_A > UBA9160 > UBA9160 > UBA4427 > MED660. The sequence continues at coordinate 7,993 of NZGT01000162.1, forward strand.
CCAGATCTTTCCGAATTTATGATGGGCAGCTTCGTCCGCCATGGTAAAGCGCACCAGGTTGCGAAGCGTCGGGTCGTGGGTGTCTCGCTGGATCATCCCGAAGGCGCCCATGGCGAGACCTTCGATGAGAAGCTGCATGCCCACGAGTTTCTTGTAGACCACGCCCGGACGGACGATGTCGGTCAGCAGGTTTCGGACCGTGCTGCCNGAGGCCAGNGGGGTACCCCAACGCGAACCGATGTAGCGGGAGAACCCCGCCACGTGACGCGCTTCTTCCCGGGCTTGATTCGCCGCGTATTCCTGGGCCCCGGGGTCGCGAAGGATGGANGTCAAGGCNGCNGAGAGNGAGAGGGCNCCTTGTTCACCGTGNAGAATGGTGGAGAGGATGAAGCGAGTNCCTTGATTTGCGATGCGGACNTTCTGNTGTTCGTCGAGNTTGTCCGCCACNGCNGTCTGGAGTTCGATGCAGAACNCCCTNGGCATGATGGTTTCCTCATCGAGGTTGAGNTTGTCTTTNTCGAAGTCCACGTACCGGGNATCCGTGGGATCCCAGAAGTGCTCGGCGGTGCCGGAGATGATCCGATCGAAATCCTGGGATCTCTCTGCGTAGCGATTCACTTCGACGAGTGCTTCGAAGTCGTCTCGGTCGACGGTGTCATAGGCCGGGTCGTAATTGATGATCTTGTCAGCCATGTCGGTGCTCCCTCTTCTTCAGCCAAATGCCAGAGAAACCATTGTATACAAGAATGACAAAGGTGTCATTTGCTGACATTATCTTCACCGCCAGAAGGGGCTACAACTCCATCGGAATGATCGACCGGGTGTATGGGTGCCGCTTTTCGGGCGTGGGTTCGTTGAGAGATCGAAGTTGGTTTGTGGAATTGGGGGAGGGAGAGGGATGCTTTTAATCCGGAGTGCGGCTCGGGCTCTGATTGTGCGTGACGGGCGAGTTTTGCTGACGCGCTGCGTGTACGAAGGATCAGAGTTCTATCTGTTGCCCGGGGGTGGTCAAAATCCCGGCGAAAGCCTTCGGCAGACCGTGGCTCGGGAGTGTCGAGAGGAAATCGATACCGAGGTGGAGGTCGGTGCACTGCGTTTCGTGCGAGACTACATCCCCTCGGAAGCCGGCTTTTCCTATCTGTCTGAAGCCCCTCATCAAGTGGAACACATCTTCGAGTGTCAGGTTCCAGAGGGGTACCGGCCCGGCGGAGGAGTCGAGCCGGATTCAACCCAGGTGGGGGTGGAATGGGTGGAGATAGACCGTGTGCCTGGTATTCGCGTCTACCCGGGCTGGCTCATGACAGCGCTGCAGGCGGAAGACCCGGACTCGTTGCCCGTGTATCAGGGTGACGCCGAGTGATGGGGAAGGCGTGGTCTGTGGCCCTCGACTAGCTTCGGGATTCTAGAGCGAGGACCATGCGATCGATGACCTCCTGGAGGATTTCCCGCGATGTGGCGAAATTCAGCCGAGCGAAGTCCTTGAAGTCCGCCCCGAAATTGCTGCCTTCGGAGAGAGCCACACGTCCGTGCCGGATGAAGAACTCCGCCGGAGCATCGTCCAGGCCCAGTTGGCTGCAGTCCAGCCACGCGAGGTAGGTGGCGTCGGGTTTGTGGTAGACGATCTCGGGAATGCGCGCGGTCAGCTCCTTCAGGAGGTAATCCCGGTTTGATTCAAGATGCGCACGCACCTCGTCGAGCCAGGGCTCGCCTTCACGCCATGCGACGATGGAGGCATAGAGACCCAGGATGCCCATTCCGCCTCGAATGTGCCGAGGCAGAGACGTATTGAAGCGTCGCCGCAGAGCCGGGGCTCCGAAATGGGCGATGGCGCATCGCAGCCCCGGAATGTTGAAGGCCTTGCTGGCGGAAGAAAGCGTGATGGTTTTGGCCGCGATCTCGGGCGAAAGGCTCGCGAAGGGAATGTGTTTCTTTCCGTCGAAAAGCAGATCGGCGTGGATTTCGTCGGAAATCACGACGAGATCGTTTCGTAGCGCAAAATCAGCCAGCCCTTCCAGTTCACTCCGTGTGTAGGCGCGGCCCGAGGGATTGTGGGGATTGCAAAGCAGGAAGACGCGCAGCGAGGGGTCGGAGAGTTGGCCCAGTGCGTCGAAGTCGATCTCCCAGCCTGTGCTTGATTGCTGGAGTGGATTGTCCGCGAGGCGCATGCCCGAGTCCTCCACCGAGTGCAAAAAGGGAGGATAGATCGGGGTCTGGACCACGATTCCCTCGCCCTGGCTGGCGAAGCTATGCAGGCCAAGGTAGATCCCCTGGACCACTTCGCTCAGGATCTCGATTTCGCGCGGTTCGATGTTCCAATCGAAATGCGTCGACATCCGCTCAGAAAAAACCTCTCTGAGTCCCGTGGTCGACGGATGGATCGGATACCCGATATCGCTGCTTTCAATGGCTTGATCGAGATAGCGGCGGATGGGGGGGGCAAGGGGGAAGTCCATTTCGGCCACCCAGGCCGGAAGAACATCGGCCGGATACGAATTCCACTTTTCGCTCTTTCGGTCGCGCAGAGCCTCTGGGCTCAGTCCTTCAAGTTGGGCAATCGGCATGGGGTCTCTTTCGCAGGGCGGAAAAAGGGGAAGGGGTGCACAATAGCCGAGTTCGGTATGCGCTACAGCCGGTGTCAGACTAGACTGAACGCCAGAAGAGTTTGCGCCGCGGCCCGGGACGGCCGCGGCAGGGGAGGCACCGAAGAGTATGGCTGGAACATCGTATGACCTGGTGGTGATCGGAGGGGGCCCGGGGGGGTATCCCGCGGCCATCCGGGCTCGCCAACTCGGAAAAAGCGTGGCGCTGGTGGAGCGTGAACATCTTGGTGGAATCTGTCTGAATTGGGGCTGTATTCCCACCAAGGCTCTTTTGCGTTCCGCTGAGGTGGGGGATCTCCTGTCGAGGCTCGATGAGTTCGGTTTTTCGGCTTCGGAGATCGAGTTCGATGTGGCAAAAATAGTCAAGCGTTCCCGCAAGGTCTCGAAGAGGTTGGCGACAGGCGTGAAGGCGCTGCTCAAAAAGAATGAAGTCGATGTGTTTGACGGGCTGGCCCGGTTGGACGGAGCGGGCCGCGTGGTGGTCGAAAAAGAGGGTGAAGTCTCCGCTGAGCTTGCGGCGGGAAGTATCGTGATTGCGACCGGAGCTCGAGCTCGCTCGCTTCCCGGTTTGGAGCCCGATGGCAAACTCGTCTGGTCGTACAAGGAAGCCATGGTGCCCGAGGAATTGCCGGGTTCTCTTCTGGTGGTCGGGTCGGGCGCGATTGGGATGGAGTTCGCCAGCTTCTATCGTGATCTGGGTACAGAAGTGACCGTGGTCGAAGTGGAGGACCGGATCCTCCCTGTGGAAGATGCCGAGATTTCGGCTCAGGCCCGCAAGCAGATCGAGCGACGGGGCATTCAGATCATGACTTCGGCCAGTGTCTCGGCGCTCGAGCGTGGCGAGGACAATGTGGTGGCTCAGATTGAACGGGCCGACGAAGATCCCGTGTCGCTCACCGTGGATCGGGTCATCCTGGCTGTGGGGATCACGGGCAATGTGGAAGACCTGGGTCTTGAAACGACGCAAGCCCAGATTGACCGGGGCCATATCGTCACGAACGAGTGGTGTGAAACCGCAGAGGCAGGGGTGTATGCGGTGGGGGATGTGTCCGGTGCGCCCTGGTTGGCCCACAAGGCCACGCATGAGGGGGTTCTGGCGGCTGAGCGTATTGCGGGCTTCGAGGGGGCCCACCCCCTGGTGATGGAACGCGTCCCGGGTTGTACCTATTGCCGTCCCCAGATTGCGAGCGTCGGGTTGACGGAAGCCGCGGCCGAGGAGAAGGGGCATCGCGTTCGGGTCGGGCGCTTTCCTTTTGTCGGGAACGGAAAGGCGATTGCCCTGGGTGAGTCGGATGGGCTGGTGAAGACGGTTTTTGATAGTGAGACGGGAGAGTTGCTCGGTGCCCATATGGTCGGCGCGGAAGTGACGGAACTGATTCAGGGGTTCGTGGTGGCGATGAATCTGGAGACCACGGAAGCGGAGCTGATGCAGACGGTTTTCGCACACCCGACGTTGTCGGAGGCCATGCACGAATCCGTTCTGGCGGCCTACGACAGGGCGATCCACATTTGAGCGGGGGATCGAATCTCCTGCCGCCGGAGTCGGCCCAGTCGGCGAAGCGTTCAGACCAGGCTGTGACGTCCAATGTGAAGTCCAAGCCGCCCTGGCTTCGGGTGCGCCTGCGTAACCACGGCGTGGTGGAGGAAACCCGGGCCCTGGTCAGGGAGAAGGGTCTGAACACGGTCTGTGAAGAAGCGGCTTGCCCGAACCTTCCGGAGTGTTGGTCCAAGCGTCACGCCACCGTCATGATCCTGGGCAGTATATGCACTCGGGCTTGTGCTTTCTGCAACGTCGCTACGGGTCGTCCCAATCCAGTGGACCACGATGAGCCGGCCCGGCTTGCGGAGACCGTATCCAGCCTCAATCTGGCGCATGTGGTGATTACGTCCGTGGATCGAGATGATCTGCCCGACGGAGGCGCCTCCCAGTTCGTGGCCTGCATCGAGGCCATCCGGTCTGAGTCTCCGGAGACCACCATTGAGATCCTGACGCCGGATTTCCGCAGGCAACCGCATGTCCTGGGTTCAATCATGGAGGCGGGCCCGGATGTGTTCAATCACAATCTGGAGACGGTGCCCGGCCTCTATCGTCGAGTTCGGCCGGGAGCTTCATACGAACACTCGCTGTCCATCCTGAAGGAGGCCCGGGCGCTGTCTTCGAGTGTATTCACCAAGTCGGGCATCATGCTTGGGCTGGGTGAGACGCGAAGTGAGGTTCTCTCGCTGATGGACGATTTGCGCCGTTCGGAGGTGGACTTCATGACGATTGGCCAGTATCTCAGGCCGACTCCACGGCATATTGCGGTGGCTCGCTATGTCGAGCCCCCGGAATTTGAAGACTTCGCGCGAGAGGCCGAGTCGCGGGGCTTCTCGCTGGTTTCCTCTTCGCCCCTGACCCGCTCTTCGTATCACGCCGGCGATGACTTCAAGAAGCTTCAGGCCGCTCGGGGTTGATTGCGGCTAAGGGGTCCCGCTCTCTTTCTTGAGCGCGCTTCTTTCTGTGTACCAATCAATGGTTTCGTCCACCTCGTTGCGTTCGGCTTCCAGAAAGCGTTCCACTGCGGCGGAAAGGCGCGGGTCTCGAAGGAAGTGGGCACTGTAGGTGGGTTGCGCATCGAAGCCGCGGAGTTGCTTGTAGGCTCCGCCTGCCCCGGGTTCGAAGCGCATGATCCCATGATCGATGCAGTGCTCAACGGCTGCGTAGTAGCAGACGTTGAAATGGAGGTACCGGAGCTCCTCTGTGGCTCCCCAGTAGCGACCGTAGAGCGTATCTCCCTTGAGTACGTTGAATGTGCCGCCGATGTATTCGTCGCCGCGTCGAGCCACGATGAAGACGAGTCTCTTCCGGAAGCGGTCGCGAAGGAGTTCGAAGAGCGGGAAGTTGAGGTACTGCCTTCCGTACGGATTGTGGCGAATGGTCGAAAGGTAGAATTCGTACATGGGGGCAAAAAGTGAATCCGGGATGGCGTCTCCGACGTGGGTCTCGATGACGACTCCCTGTTTATCGAGTTCTCTTCTTTCTCGACGGATCTGGTTTCTCCGCTTGCTCCGAAAGCGCTGCAGGTAGTCTTCGAAGTCGGTGTAGCCCTCGTTGAGCCAGTGGTACTGGAGTCCGGATCGGGTGAGATAGCCCAGTCCTTCCAGGGCTTCGATTTCATCATTGCGACAGAAGTTGACGTGGACTCCCGATAGCTCATTGCCGACGCAGGTGTCTCGCAGACATTGTCCGAGATACTCAAGCCAGCGCGGGCGGTCGGCGTCCGGTGCAACCAGGAAGCGCCCGCCGGTGACGGGCGTGAAGGGAATGGCGGTGAGCATCTTGGGGTAGTACGGGATGCCGGCATTCTCCGACGCCTGAGCCCAGCCCCAGTCGAATACGAACTCTCCATCGCTGTGTTGCTTGAGGTAGAGGGGGCAGGCCGCGACCAGTCGACCCTCTTCGCGGATCAGCAGGGGACGCGCATCCCAGCCTGTTCTTGGAGAGACGTTCCCTGCTTCTTCCAGGGAGGCCAACCACTCCCATTCGAGAAAGGGCGACTCCTCCCCGACCAGATGGTTCCATTCGTTTGCGGGGATGGAGGCGATGCCCTCAGCCAATTCGTACTCGCTCATGCTGGTGAGTCTACCCCGAAAGCTTCGCTCTGCCGCGCGGCAAAACGATTCTGAGTGGCTAGACTTGAGAGACGAACACGACGTATCTGTACGTGGGAGCAGTGAAGGCGCAATGACACCTCCGGGCGATTCAACGGGCGGCAGTGGGAATACCGGAAACCTCGACGGCGAAGGCGAAGTCCTTACTCGGACGAACAAAAAAGTCGCGCGTCCGGATAAGTACAAGGTGCTTCTTTATAACGACGACTTTACGCCCATGGAATTTGTGGTTTCGATCCTGGAAAAGATCTTCGGGAAGGGCCCTTCCGCTGCCACTCATATCATGCTCCAGATCCATCGAACCGGACTGGGGGTGGCGGGTGTCTATCTTCTGGAAGTCGCGGAGACCAAGGTGGCAGCGGTCCACCAGGCTGCGGGGCAACGCGGGTATCCGCTTCGTGCGGGGGTGGAGAAGGAATGAGTAGAATAAGCCGAGAATTGGACATGACCCTGCAGGCCGCTCACAATGAGGCCGTGGCACGGCGACATGCCTATCTGACTGTAGAGCATCTCCTCTTTGCGTTGATTCATTCCGATGAGGGTCTGGATATCCTTCGGCATTCTGGAGCCCATGTGGAGAATCTCCTGCATGAGTTGGAGAAATTCTTCGAGGATGATCTGGATCAGGTGCCGGGCGATGATCCCGTCGACACCTTGCAGACCCTGGCATTTCACCGCGTGGTCCAACACGCTTTTGGTCACGCAGAGAGTGCGGAAAAAGAAGAAGTGGAGGTGGCGGATCTGGTGGTGGCCATCTTCCAGGAGCCCGATTCTTTTTCCGTGAACCTGCTTCGTTCGCAAGAGGTCTCCCGCCTGGATGTCACCCGGTATATCTCGCACGGGGAATCCAAGCTTCTTCGCGATGACTCGGATCCGGGAGCTGCAGGGATGCGTGGGATGGCCGCGGGTCTGGGGGATGAGGACGCCCCTGAGGAAAACCCCCTGGAGGCGTTCGCGACGAACCTGACGCAACGGGCTGCGGAGGGAAAGCTCGACCCCATGATCGGTCGGGCTGCCGAACTCGAGCGCGCCATTCATATCCTGGCTCGCCGTCGAAAAAACAATCCGCTCTTCGTCGGAGAAACGGGTGTCGGGAAGACCGCGCTTGCCGAAGGCCTGGCTTCTCGAATACACGAGGGTCGGGTGCCTGAGGACCTGCAGGGAGCGGGCATCTACTCTCTGGATGTGGGCGCCTTGTTGGCCGGGACACGCTACCGCGGTGATTTCGAGGCCCGTTTCAAGGCCCTGTTGGCGGCGCTGATGGAGGAGGAGCGCGCGATTCTCTTCATCGATGAGATCCATACGATTCTCGGAGCGGGCTCTGCCCAGGGCACGACGCTGGATGCTTCGAATATGCTGAAGCCCGGTCTTGCCGACGGGTCGTTGCGTTGCATGGGGTCGACCACCTATCAGGAGTATCGCCACTTTGAACGCGACCGGGCTCTTTCTCGTCGTTTCCAGAAGGTGGACGTGCCCGAACCGTCGGATCAGGAGTGCTTGCGGATCCTCAAGGGGTTGGCTCCTCGTTATGAAGAGCATCATGGAGTCCGGTATACCGCGAATGCCCTGAAGGCCTGTGTCGACCTGGCCTCGCGACATATCAACGAAAGGTTCCTGCCGGACAAAGCCATTGATGTGATGGACGAAACCGGCGCCACGGTCCGTCTTCGTCCGACTTCAAAACGACGGAAGACGGTGGGCGTGCGTGATGTCGAATTGGTGGTGTCCGGGATGGCCCAGGTGCCGTTGCAGCGGACCGCCAACAAAGAGACGCAGCAACTCGCCCATCTTGAGCAGGATCTTCTGGGCAAGATCTTCGGGCAGGATGAAGCGGTGCGCTCGGTGGCCACCGCCATCAAGCGCTCTCGTGCGGGACTCGGTGGACTGGATCGGCCGATCGGTAGCTTCCTCTTCGTGGGTCCCACGGGAGTGGGGAAGACGGAGTTGAGCAAGCAACTCGCCCATGCTCTGGGGGTGCCCTTCATTCGCTTCGATATGAGCGAATACATGGAGAAGCATGCGGTTTCACGTCTGATCGGCGCTCCTCCTGGCTACGTCGGCTACGACCAGGGAGGTGTGCTGATCGAGCAGGTCCGGAAGAACCCCTACGCGGTTTTGTTGCTCGATGAAATCGAGAAGGCGCATTCGGATATCTTCGACATCCTTCTTCAAGTGATGGACCATGCGACGCTGACGGACAATCAGGGGCGAGAAGCGGATTTTCGTCACGTGACGTTGATCATGACTTCGAATGCCGGTGCTCGTCAGATGGCCGCGAAGGCCATCGGCTTTGGGGGTGTTCAATCCGGGGACGGAAGTCGGGAAATCGAAAGGTTGTTCAGTCCCGAATTCAGGAATCGTCTCGATGAGATCGTCCGGTTCGAGAACCTGGGTGCGGACATCATGCAAAGGGTGGTCGAGAAATTCGTCATCGAAATGAAGGCCCAGTTGCTGGAGCGCAGGATTGAACTGGATTTGACACCCGCGGCCTTGGCTCGCCTGGCCGAAAAGGGCTACGAGCCTGACTTCGGTGCCCGCCCGCTTGCTCGACTGATCCAAAGAGAGATCAAGGACCCGCTTTCGGACGAGGTTCTCTTCGGTCGCCTCACCAAGGGTGGGAAAGTCATTGTCGACGCAGGACCGGATGGCTTCGAGTTGCAATTTCCAGAAGCCGTGTCGGCGGGCTGAACGAGAGTCGCCTTCGCTGGGGTCATGGTTCGCGTGAACGCTCCTGCGTGCCCCAAGTATTCCGAAGCAATTCCCGGAATTCGGAATGCGTTCTCCATTCTTCCGTCTGAATGTGATGCATCCCACTGGCATTCGTGTTTTGTGCGTGTTGTATGCATGATATGATGCGTGTGTCCTATCGGTGACCCGGTTGCAGCGCAGGGGCTTCTTGGCTGGATCGTGTTCTTTCGAGGCTTGGATGAACGGGGGACCTCGAGACTCGATTGTTGATTTTGCCGAGGGAAGGGTGACCGCACTTCACGTGAGGGCGTGAGGGCGGAGAAGAGAACAAAGCAAGCCGGGTTTGGCTCGGCTCATGGGTTCAGTAGGGGCAGGCACGATGGATGTAGAAAGATATCTCGATCGAATTGCGGGGCGGGTTCGAGATTGGCGGGGGAGCATGGGGATGACTCTTCAGCAGGTGGCCGCCAGGAGCGGAGTGGCGGCGAGCACGATCCAGAAAGTGGAAAGTCAGCAGATGGTTCCAACCATCGCCGTTCTCTTCAAGATCGCCAGGGGGCTGGGCCATAGCCCGGTGGATCTCCTGGATGACTCTTTTGGTATGGGCGACGTGATCCATCGCCCTGACCCGAAGGGCGAGCTCGACTCAGGGAATCCTGTCCACCTTACGGGTGAGATGCTGGATGCCCAGTTCAGTACCTGGCGCGTGGTGCATGCGCCGGGCCAGGGGCTGGTCGCACCGGGGCTGGGGCCCAGGGGCGAGGTCCTCATCCTTTGTCAGAGAGGGCAGCTTGAGGCGACGGTGGGCGAACAGGTCTACATGCTTCTGCCCGGAGAAAGTCTTCATTGCAAAACCCGTAAGGGATTCGGTTGGAGAGCCGTTGGACATGAGCCTGCGGAGTTCACGGTGATCGGTTCCGAGACCACGGATATCGACCGTCTCCTGGACGGGCTCGGAGAGGGTGCGAGCTCACGTCAGGGATCGCTGCAGGAACCTGAACGCGGGCTTCGTGCGGGTGTTCCAGCTTCTCCAGGGTCAGTGACCCGGGGCGGTCCATTCCAGACGCCGTAAGTGGGGGCGTGGGTTCCGGTCTCAGTCTCGGAGTTCTCGAGGGAGCTTGAAGTGCATTCCCTCGTCGACCTTGGGAAGTGAAGTGCGTTCGGTGTCTGGCCCCGCGATTTCCGTAAGGGTCTGGATGACGCCTTCGACGAGGACTTCGGGTGTCGAGGCGCCTGCACTGACACCTACGCATTCGATGCCTTCGATCCACTGAGGATCGATCTCTTCTGCGGAAGTGATGAGGTGGCTCTTGGCACCCAGCTTGACTGCGACCTCGACCAACCGATTGCTGTTCGACGAGGTCGGCGCGCCTACGATCAAGACCAACTCGCAGGTCTTGGCCAACTCCTTGACTGCGTTCTGACGGTTCTGCGTGGCGTAGCAGATGTCATCCTGGCGAGGCAGTTTGATGTGGGGGAAGCGCTCCTTCAGTGCGACCATGACTTCCTGGGTATCATCCACAGAGAGCGTCGTCTGCGTGACGCAGCCGAGTTTTGAATGGTTCTTGATCTCGAGGCGAGCCACATCATCCGCGGTCTCCACGAGATGCATCGAGTCCGGGGCATGCCCCATGGTGCCCTCGACTTCGACGTGGCCCTCGTGTCCGATCATGATGATCTCGTACCCGTCTTTCTTCATTCGCTCCACTTCTTTGTGGACCTTGGTGACCAGAGGGCAGGTGGCATCGGTGACGTCGAGGTTTCGGCTGCGAGCGGCTTCCCGGGTGGCCGGAGAGACCCCATGAGCGCTGTAGATCAGTCGGCTGTTCCTGGGTGCATCGGTCGGCTCCTCGACGAAGATGGCTCCCTTCTTCTGGAGGCGATCGACGACATGTCGATTGTGCACGATCTCGTGACGTACGTAGACCGGGCCGTCGGTTTTAGTGATCGCGCGTTCCACGATCTCGATCGCGCGATCGACGCCCGCACAGAACCCTCGAGGATTGGCCAGAAGTACCTTCATTACGCCTCTAGAGTAGCGGAAGGAGCAAAGGGCAACACATGACAACCCCCGGTACACTCCAAAGGTACCCCAAGGGTGTTTTAGATATGCACCAGGAGAAAGTCGTTTCCTTGAATCCCGAAGACCGCCTGATCAAGAGTTGCCTTGGAGAAGAGGTGGACCGGCCTCCGGTCTGGCTCATGCGCCAGGCTGGCCGTTACCTTCCTGAATATCGCGAGGTGCGTAAAGAGGTTTCCTTCCTGGAACTCTGTCGGGATGTGGACCGTGCCGTGACCGTGTCTTTGCAGCCGATTGATCTTGTCGGCAGTGAGGCTGTCATCCTCTTCCAGGATATTTTCACGCCGGTGCCGGGCATGGGGATGGCTCTGGACTTTGCGCCGGGTCCCGTGATGGAGAATCCGATTCGTTCGTTGGCTGACGTCGAGCGCCTCGGTGTGCCCGATAGCCGGGACTCTGTGCCTTTCGTCTTTGAGATCATTCGTGTGCTGAGGCGGGAACTGGCCTCACGGAAGATCCCCCTCCTGGGCTTTGCCGGCGCACCGTTCACGCTGGCGGCTTATATGGTGGAGGGTCGTGGGTCGAAGGATTTCGCTTTGCTCAAGCGCATGTTGCACCGCGAGCCTGATATTCTCCGGGCGTTGCTTCGGAAATTGACGGATATGACGGTGGATTATCTCGAGGCCCAGATCGAAGCCGGTGCGCAAGTCGTTCAGATCTTTGATACCTGGGCGGGGCTGCTTTCGGCCGATTTGTATCGGGAGTGGGTGCTTCCGATCCATCAGGAGATTGCAAAACGGATTCAGCATGGGAAAGCACCCCTGATCCTCTATGTGAACAATGGAGCCCACGTGGTCGCTGAGATGGCCGAGTCGGGGGCCGATGTCATTTCTCTTGATTGGCGTGCATCGCTGGGAGGGGCCGCTTCCCGTTTTGGTCAGCAGGTCTCTTTGCAGGGGAATCTCGATCCCACGGCGCTGGCCGCGCCTGAAAAAGAGATTGCCAGCATGGTGCATCGTTTGGCGGAAGAGGGCGCGGCGGCTCGAGGGCACATCATGAATCTGGGCCACGGCTGTCTTCCGGACACACCTGTAGAGGGTGTGCGGGCTTTTATTGAAGCGGTGCAGTCCCTGGCCTAGCTGGGAGCGGGGGGTCGCTTCCGTTCCTGTGGCTATTCGCCGGAGAGGCGATGCACCCATTGCGTAAGCGCCTGTGCATACGGGGCCGAATCGTTGACGCAGGGAGCGAGTGCAAACTCGTCTCCACCCAGCTCTCTCCATTGTTCCCGGAGTCGGATATCGATCTCTTCTGCCGTTTCGAGGTTGTCTGCGGTAAACGCGGGGCACATGACGAAGAGTCGCCTGATGCCACGCTCGTAGAGTTCGGGCAGGACTATGTCTGTATAGGGCTTGATCCAGGGGTCGCGCGTCAACCGGGACTGGAAAGAGGTTGAGTACTGCCCGGAGGGAAGTTCCAGGGCGTCGGACAGGGCCTTGCTGGTCGCGAAGCACTGAGCCCGGTAGCAATTTTGGTGCTCGTCCCGTTTTACGTGGCAGCAGCGGTCTTCGGTCAAGCATCCCGACACCTCTCGGATCTGGGATTCCGGGAGTCCGTGGAAGCTGAAGAGCACATGGTCCCATTCGGTTCGATCGAGTTCGGCTCTTGCGGTGGCAGCCTGGGCTTCGATGAATCCCGTCTCGTCGTGGAAGTCCCGGAGCGTCCGTAGCTCAAAGGGGTTTCCGAGTTCGGCGAGTTCTTGCTCGACTTTGAGGAGAACAGAGCCGGTGGAGGCTTCTGAATACTGGGGAAATTGCGGAAGCAGGATGAGCTTGCGAATGCCGCGGTCCTTCATTCGTTGCAATGCCGACCGGATGTCTGGAGTCTGGTAGCGCATCGCCAGTTCCACGAAGAACCCGTCTCCCAGACGCTGGCTCATGGCTTTCTGCAGGGCCCTGGAATAGACAAGGAGTGGGGAGCCTTCGTCCAGCCAGATCTGCTCATAGGCGGGGACCAGTTTCTTGGGTCGGAACGGCAGGATGAGGAGGTTGACCAGGGTCCAGCGCAGGGCAGGAGCCATGGTCATGACCTTGGTGTCGCTGAGGAACTCACGCAGGAAGCGGCGGATGTCTCTGCGGGTCGGAGACGTGGGGGTTCCAAGATTGACCAGAAGGACGCCGATTTCCGGCTCTGAGCTAGGGGATTTGTTGTTCATTGCGGATCCGGAAATGGGAGGCTCAGCCTCGGTGAAGGCCGCCCAGTTTGAAAGAAAGCCCCATATAGAGGGCCGGGAAGAGCAGGCTGGCTTCCGTTACGAAGTACGCCGATGCCGTGTCCCGATTCAGAGCCGCCCAGGCTATAACAAATGCCCAGAGTATGCCGGTGACACCGATGAAATTGCGCAGTGGCTTGTTCTTGAGTTGAGAAGGGTAGATGTACTTGTATGGAATGAAGACGGCAATGGAGAGCCCGATCACCCAGAGCGTGCCAACCCAAGGAGTCAGTTCAAGGAGCCACAGGTAGAACGCCAGCACGTTCCAATACGACGGCCAGCCAAGAAAGAAATCATCCTCGGTCTTTGCTTCTTTCTGTGAGAAACCGAAGGCGCTGGCCAGGACGGGAAGGGCGACCCAATAGGGCGAGGTGACATTTCCCGCAGCCACCATGAAGACGCAGGGGACGATCACGAAGTTGAGGTAGTCGACGATGTCGTCCATGCGGCGCCCGTCGATGCCAGGCGCGTAGTGTTGCACGGAGGCCTTTCGCGCCAGGGAACCATCGATGGAGTCGATCCCCAGGGAGACGAGCATGAAGAGGACGGCCGACCCCAGCCGACCCTGCATGATCGCGAAGAGAGCCAGAAGTCCCCAGACGGCCCCGCTGGCCGTGAAGATATGCACCCCCCAGGCGATAAGCGCCCTGGATCCGGAGGCCGGAGGTGTCGCGGTTGATTCGGTCGAGTCCGTTGCGTTCATGATCGTGTCGTTCGCGGCTCCTGGTAGGCTTGATTGGGTTCGCGGATGACTCACCGGTGGCCTTCAGGATACCCCAGTCTGGTTTTCCCGCGATGGGCCGGCCTGCCTTCAAGCCTGTCCTGTGCGGTGGTTGAAAGTGTAAAGAAGCCCGAGAATCAGATTATCCGGCGGATATATCCATCGACGCTTGCCTCCCGCTTCGGAAGGCGGTACTCGATGGGGGCTGATCCGGATCGGTACGCAGTTTTCGATCTCAAGGATCCAGAACCGGGGGTACTGAAGACCCCATCTCACCAGAAGGATAGAACATGCCCATTTCCGTCGAACTTCCTTCCCTTGGAGAGAGCGTGGTGGAAGGCACCGTTTCTCGCTGGCTGGTTTCGGTCGGTGACTCAGTGGAGACGGATCAACCCCTCGTTGAGGTGACGACCGACAAGGTGGACGCGGAAATCCCCTCACCGACGAGTGGCGTGGTTGTCAAGCTTCAGGCCCAGGAAGGCGAAGTGGTACAGGTCGGTGCGGTGCTCGCTGAAATCGACGACACGGCGACGGCCAGCCCATCCGCCTCCGGCTCGGTGGCGGGGGAGGCTCCCCCCCCGGCCGTGGAGGTTGAAGCGGTTGCGGAGAGCCCTGTCCAGGAACCGGCCGGGGATGCACCGAGAGCGACACCGGTGGCACGCAGAATGGCTGCCGAAGCCAATCTGGAACTCGGGAGTATCGAGGGAAGTGGCAGTGGCGGTCGTATTACCAAGCAGGATGTCGTGAAGCATGCCGAGGAAGCCGGGGAGGTGCCGTCTTCCCCGATGGAGTCAGAAGCGGCGCCCACGCGGCCGGAGCCCAGCCTGCCGACACCGACACCGACACCGGCGCAGCCTCAGTCGAGTCGGGAGTCCTCTCGGCCCGGTTATGCTCAGTACGCGCTGCAGCCTGGGGATCGTGTTGTGCCCATGTCGCCTGTACGCCGGGTGATTGCCGATCACATGGTCTACTCGAAACGGACCAGCCCCCATGTCGGGACGGTGGCCGAGGTCGATATGATCGCGGTGGATCGGCTGCGAAAAGAGCACAAGCAAGCCTTTGCGGAAACCTACGGCTTCGGTCTGACCTATCTGCCTTTCATCGTGCATGCGGTGGTGAGGACGCTCAGGGAGTTTCCGGCCTTGAACGCCTCGGTGCTGGAAGACGCCATCGTGGAGAAGAGGGCGATCCACGTCGGCCTGGCGGCGGAGACCGATCGCGGCCTGGTGGTCCCGGTGGTGCGCAATGCCGATCGCCTCTCGCTGGCGGGTCTGGCCGCCGAGATCGAGGACCTGGTGAATCGGGCCAGGAACCGACAGTTGGGTGCGGACGACTTGCGCGGGGGAACGTTTACGATTTCGAACCCCGGTCGCCAGGGGAATCTCTATGGCTTTGCGATCATCAATCAGCCGCAGGTCGGGATCTTGCGAGTCGGGGAGATCAAGAAGAGGGCGGTGGTGAAGTCTAGCCACGGTCAGGACAGCATTGTGATCACGCCCATGATGTATGCCGCTTTGTCCTACGATCATCGGGCTGTAGACGGGGCTGCGGCCAACGCTTTCCTCTACAGAATCCGCGAATTGCTTGAAGAGGGAGATTTTGACCTCTAGCTCGAGAGTCGGGTCCGGGCCCGAGGCCGCGCTTGCGGTGGAATGGCTCGGGCGGGTCGGTTATCTCGAGGGCCTGCGTTTGCAGGAAGAGGCTCTGGCGGCGCGGCGTGAGGGGCATGGAAGAGATCGCCTTCTCCTGCTTGAGCACTTCCCCGTGGTCACGCTTGGCCGGAGCAGCCGGGCCGAGAACCTTCTCGTATCCAGGGAGGAACTGGTCCGTCGTCAGGTGGAACTCCACGAAGTTGCGCGAGGGGGGGATGTGACCTTTCACGCGCCGGGTCAGTTGGTGGGGTATTTCATCGTCGATCTCGATGCTCGAGGTGAGCGGGATGTCCACCGATTCCTGAGAAAGGTCGAGTCGGGTCTGATTTGCGCCTTGGAGCAGTTGGACCTGAAGGCAGAACGCATCGAGGGGAAGACCGGTGTCTTCATGAATCGGGATCCCGGTGAGTCGGGTCCGGATCGGAAGATTGCCTCGATCGGAATCGGGGTTCGTCATTGGATCACATATCATGGCTTTGCTTTGAATGTCAGCATGGATCTCGATGGCTTCGAGGTGATCGTTCCCTGTGGTCTCGAGAATGTGGAAATGACTTCGGTGGTTCGCGAGTGGGATCACCAAGGAGCCGATGTGGATGGCCGGGTGCGTGAGATTGTTTCCCGGGCCATGCTCTCTGAATTCGCCATCGGTTGAGGAAACGAAGGCCGAAGCCTATCGTTGACGGGCTCGCGCTTTGATGTTGAGTCCTGGGATACCGGGTTCTACTGGAGAAGAACATTGACCAAGACAGGCAGCGCCGGGGCCCCCGCGGTTCAGCCTCCGCCTTTGAGGCCTTTTGGGCTTGTGCTTCACCATGACGGTCGCTGGACCCACGAGGAGCACCCCATCCTGAACCGCAAGATGCGCGAGCTTTTTGACCGGTCTGTCGTCTACCTGCCGACGGAAGACAAGTTCATCGTGAAGTTGGGGCACTTCCGGGGCGAAATCGAAATTGAAGAAGCGGGCTTCTTCGTGAAGGCGGTTGATCTTGCCGAATCCCAGGTGCACCTTTCTGACGGGCAGGTGGACCGGTTGGAAATCGGTACCTTGGAGGTATCGCCCCTGGACGGAGCTCTTCTGTGTCGGGTCAAGCATGATCTGGTTCCGTCCGGTTTGAGAGCTCGCTTCTGTCATTCGGCGCAAGCGGAACTCCTGGGCGCGGCGGAAGAGGGCCCGGATGGTGAGGGCTGGTTCGTGGTTCTGGCCGGTGGACCGGAGCGGATGCCAGAGCTCTAGCTGGGGCTGGCCTCCTTTTGGGCTTTCATTGACTTGATGGCCGGTGCGCGGTACTTCATCCCCTCTGGCTGGTTGTGTACAGCAAGATGGCTCCGGCGGTTTCGTTTCGTCGGAGAGCCCTGCAATGCAAGGGCGGCGTAGCCAAGTGGTAAGGCACGGGCCTGCAAAGCCCTGATCACCGGTTCGAATCCGGTCGCCGCCTCCATTCGTGGGCCCGACCGCAAGCCCCCTGGGGATCCTGCCTTGGGGCAACCCTGGGTCTGGCGTTGCTGGGCATTTCAAGAGCCTTCTGGATGCCCTTCTTCTTATTGTCGAGCCTGGAGAGGCACTCGATGGGTGGCCATGGAGTGAGCCAAGGGGGGTCGAAGGTCACGGCCTGTGGGCTCCGTCTCGGCTCGCTCAGTCCAAGGTTGGGTCTCAAGAGCCTTCAGCGGTGTGCCTTGGAGAGGTTTCAAGCTTCTGCCCATTCGGATCAAAGATGGGGAAGGATTTCCAGTTCCGACGATGCGCAAAGAGTTGAAGGGATGTGGCCAGGACGCCAAGCCCATAGCGGACCGATCGGCTGAAATTGATCGAGGAAGCTTCTTCGAAGTACGCCGCCGGGCAGGAGATCTCCCCGATTGAGAATCCACGGTGGAGGATCTGCGCCAACATCTGGTTGTCGAAGACGAAGTCGTCTGAGTTCTCCAGAAGAGGCAGGTCCTCGAGGACCTGACGCGTGAACGCTCGATAACCCGTGTGATACTCCGAGAGCTTGGCATCGCAGAGCAGGTTCTGGGTTGCGGTGAGGAAACGATTGGCAATGTATTTGTACCGAGGCATGCCGCCTTTGAGAGCCGCCCCGCCGAGAATTCGAGAGCCGAGCACCACGTCGTAGGGGCCGTCGGTCAACATGCTGATCATCGCGGGCAGCAATTTGGGCGTGTACTGATAGTCGGGGTGAAGCATGACGACGACGTCCCCATTGAGTTCCAGCGCAGCCTGGTAGCAGGTCTTCTGGTTTGCCCCGTAGCCAAGATTGGTGGAGTGAACACGCAGATGGAGCCCCAGCCTCTCGGCTACGCTGATGGTGTCGTCCGAGCTGGCGTCGTCCGTGACAACCACTTCGTCGACCAGATCAAGCGGTATTTCCCGGAAGGTCTTCTCGATGGTTTGAGCCGCGTTGTAGGCCGGCATCACCACGATGACCCGTTTTCCGTGAAACATGTCTCGGCCCTCCTGGTGGACTCTACGGCCGGTCAAGGCTCGATCTGGAAGTCGCTGTGATAGAGACTGGCTAGATGCCCATGCCAGTATAGACTTGTAGCCAGTTTGCTGGGCCCGGGTGGCGGAATGGTAGACGCGGACGACTTAAAATCGTCTGGCCTTGTGTCGTGCAGGTTCGAGTCCTGCCCCGGGCACTCCTTTTCCCGATTGCGC
>NZGT01000163.1 GCA_002691025.1 Spirochaeta sp.
TGCCGATGCCCTGGATGTGGCCAGTCAGATCTTGTCGGCGGGCCGCTCCAGTCGTCTCTACCGCCAGCTCGTCTATGAGGATGAGCAGGCTCTCTACGCAGAGGGTGGCTATTGGGCCCTTCAGGAAGCCGGGCTCTTTTTCGCCGTGGCGGGAGCGCGTCCAGGTGTTTCCGTTGACGCAGTGGAGGCTGCTTTCTTCGAGCAGATCGATCTGATCAAGGAGGATGGAGTCAGCGACGAAGAGGTGGCCAAGGCCAAGCGACAGATGGAAGTGGGTTTTGTTCAAGGCCTTTCGACCACGCATGCGTTGGCGAGTCGAGTGGGTCGGGAGACGGTCTTCTTTGGTCGGGTTCGCAGCCTGGATGAGCGCCTGGCGTCCATCGATGCCGTGACGGCCGCGGATGTCCAAAGGGTGGTTACGCAGTACCTCGTGCCCGAGTCGCGTACTGTCGTCCAGGTTCTGGATTCGGAAATTTCCTCGGGGCCAGACAAAGCAGATTCGGAGGAGGGGCATTGATGAGGTCTGATCGGAAGTCGTTTGGTCTGGGTGGTTGGGTCCTGATGTCGGTCTTCTTGCTGCTGATGGTTTCCAGCGGTTGTACCCAGTTGGGGTTTTCTAACAAGCGACCTTGGGACACGGCTCCGCCGACGCTCAAGGTCGGTCCGGTGGTGGATCAGGCCAAATTGACGCGAAGTACATTGCCCAACGGTCTGCGTGTCTTGATCCTGGAGGATCATCGCCTTCCTCGTGTAGGCCTTCGGGCCGTGGTGGCGCGTGGGGCCGGGGCAGAGGAACGGGCCCAGGCCGGCCAGGCGACTTTTCTTGCTGAGTTGATGAATCGGGGTGCGGGCAAACGGAATGCACTCGCGCTGGCTCAAGCTGTGGATGAACTGGGTGGCAGTCTCTCGGTGGGAGCCAGTTGGGATTCCATGGCCGTCTCGCTGGCGGGGCTCTCTCGGGATCAGGAGGCCCTGCTTGACATCCTGGCGGATGTGACGCTGGCTCCGCAGTTGAAGCCTGAAGAAGCGCAGAAAGCTCGCAGTGAATTGTTGGCGTCGCTCACTGCCGCCAAGGATGATCCGGGCACGTTGGTCCGTTGGCAGGCGATGGCGGTGCTCTACCCTGATCACCGGTACGGCCTTCCGGTCAAAGGCATCTCCGAGACCGTGGCCAAGCTGGACTCGAAGTCCGCCCGCGATATGCATACCCGTTATTTTGTTCCCGGGAACGTGATTCTGGGTGTGTCCGGGGATGTCGATCCGGCCGAGGTGCTCAAGCAGATCAAAGCCCGATTTGGAGACTGGAAAGAAGGCCCGGTGCCCGCGGAGGCTCCGGCGACCCCCGCGGTGGCTCCGGTGGACCGCAAGATCGTCATCGCCGATCGGCCTGAACTGGTGCAGACCCGTATCATGATCCTGCAGGAAGGAATCGACCGGACGGACCCTCGGCGTATTGCAGCCGGACTTCTCAACGACACACTCGGTGGCAGCGGATTTTCTTCTCGGCTCATGCGCAAGCTCCGGAGTGAGGAAGGGCTGACCTACGGGGTCAGCTCGGGATTTGCCATGCGGCGTCGCGCGGGTCCCTTTGTGGTCTCGACGTTTACGCGTGTGGATCAGACTCGTCATGCGGTGGATCTCCTGCTGGCGCAGATTGAAGCCATTCGGAGTAAAAAGCCGCAGACGCCCGATGAGCTGATCAAGGCGAAGAGTTACAGCGTGGGTCAATTCGGCCTGGGCCTGGAGACTTCCTCGGCGGTGCTGGGTTCTCTGGTCGATCTGGAAGTCTATGGTTTGCCGACCGATCTCCTGGACACCTACCGGGCTCGCGTGAATGAAGTCACGGTAAGCAAGACCGATCAGGTGGCTCAGGAATTACTCCACCCCGATCGCGCCGCCATCGTACTGTTGGGCCCGGCCGATACATTGCGCTCTCAGTTCGAGAGCCTGGGAAATGTGGAAGTCGTTCAGCCTGATTGATTGTTCTGGGCGTCGGCTCAGTCGCCGAAGATGTCCAGAACGTCGGTGCCTCGGACATATTGGGACGGGTGGATGGCTTCAGCCAGTTCGCCTGTCGTGATGCCTTCGGGCTTGATGACGTCGAGCCACCGCTTCTGGATCGGTCGATACTCGCCGGGCGTGAGTCCCAGACTGCGATGCATGGCGAAGAGCAGGTCCAGATCTTCCAACATCTGATGGGCCTCGTAGAGTGAACTCGGTCGATTCTTGACGTATCGACGCAACTCGAAGCCGACAATCCGTTGAGCTCCTGTGTTCCGTCTGTATTGGTTCAGGGCGGTCTGGAGGATGGCCTTGACCCGCTCGGCTCTCTTGCCGCGAGGCCCGAAGAGTTGGTTCATGAGGGCCACGGCTTGGGCGGCTTCTTCGCCATCGAGTCGAGCCTCGGAGACCGGGAGAGGTCTTCCGTTCCATGGGGTGAAGTCCGTTCCCACGTTGTCGATCAGGGTGGCGCCGATCAAGAGGCTTTCATACGCGCGCGCCGTCATGGGTTCGGCATCGATGTCGAGTTCTTCCACCGAGGCACGATTGAAGGGGATCCAATTGGAGGGGTTCCAGGCGGTGGGCCTGGGAGGAATGGCCTGGTTGAAGTAGAGAGTGCTCGGGTCGTCGCGAGAGGCGCCTTGAGGATGAAGGTCGGCCAGTGTGTTGTAGCCAGGCAGAACGAAGAAACTGGCCGTGATGGGTTGGGCACTGGGTTGGATCTGGAAGGTAGAGAAGTTCTTCATCCATTCCGGAATCTCGCTGGGGTCATCCAGACCGAAAATCGGTCGCAGCCCGTCTCCCGAAAGAACGAGATTGGGTGAGTCACCCGCGAGGTTTTGTTGGAAGACGATCTCGTTCGCCACGTAGTCGACACCCGCATCGGGGAGCAGTCCGTTGAAGGGGGTCAGTACTTCTCCAGCGGGTCGCAGGAGAAGCGTGATCAAGGGGGAGGTGACGGCGATCTCCAGGGCCGAAAGATCGCCCAGGGTGGCCGAGGTGCTGGCTTGGATATCCAGATTGCCCTGGACGGACAGCTTCTCGCCCATTCCCATGTTGAAGGTCTCGGCCTCCAGGGTGAGGTCGCCGTTGAATTTTGAAATGGTGGCGACCGTGGGGATTCGGATCGGGTCACTTCCGGTGGCCTCGGGGTTGGAACTGTTGAAGAAATCGATGCGGTCCGCCCGGACACGGGTTTCCCCTTCGACTTCGCCGCCGAAGAGGGCGTTGGGGACCGCGTCGAGCGCGCCGGGATCGAAGAGAATCCGGAAGAGCTCGATCTCGCTGGTCTCACTCTGGCCGATATTGTCACGGAAGATCGCCTGGTTTTCTGTGAGGACGATGATTTCGTCCTCCAGATCGGCCTCCGGGCTGTCGTCGGCTTCNATGGTNCCATCGAACTCGANGGTGCTTGCGTAGAATTCGGTGGTCCCCTCCAGCAGGGTGTGGCCCTGATAGGTCTGATCNCCGATGGAGAAGATGGTCAAGGGATCCTCNTCNAGGCCCNTGAANAAGATGTTGCCTGCACCGCCGNCGGCNTTCACGTCGAGNCTGGCCACGAAGACATCGAGNTCCCGGGGAGANTCGATTTCGAAGGTGATCTNGGAGCCGGTNAGGNAAGAGGTTTGTACCGAATGTTTTTTCGGCCAGGGTGTCATTGATCAGGATTTCGCTGTTGCTCGTCAGCGAATAGCCCATGCCCGCAGTACCACCGGGGCCGAATTGCGTATTCGGATTGGGCAGGCATCCGGTGTCACAGTTGGCGGACTGGTTGAAGGATTGGTTTTGTGTGATGGAGAGATTGAGCGGGGACGTCGATCCGACGGTCTGATCCAGATCGATGGCACCCAGAAGCAGTATTCGGCTTTCATCATCCAGGGAGTCGTCGAGCTTGACGTAGCCATTCCCCGTGGTGCTGAATTGGATATCGGAGGCCAGGACGACGAAGGCGTCGAAGACAGTCGGATCGAAATCCTGTCCATCTGTTTGATCCAGGATGACCGTCTGGCTTGTCGGGCTGGCCAGGTATCCCGCCGTCAGGACCAACTCATCCGTGGGAAGTGTGGACTCGCCCGTAGGGCCGAATAGATTCGTGATTTCGATGTCTCCGTCCGTCGAGTTGAAGGAGAGGGCATCGAGGTTCGCTTCCAGGCCATCCCTGTCGTAGGCGGTGATCTGGCTCTGGTCGGGGATCCGGTTCCCGCCCGTCGAAGAATCGGGTGTATTGGTGAGGCTCCCGGCCTGGAGGATCGAGAGGAAGGTGTCGTTGGTTTCGGTTTGTCGAAGGACGAGATCGAGCGAGAAATCTTCGGAATCCTCGTCGTAGGCCATGACCTGGGACGTGGACGGCGCTGCATCCGGGTCGGTGCGTTCAGCCGGGTTGTCCCCCGCGGCGAGAAAGATGATGCTTCCCTCCAGTGTGACGTCGCCCGCGAAGGTCATATCGCCGACGCCGGAAAGGCCCGCTTGTATTCGGAGCACTTCGTCCGCCTTGAGGGTCAGGGGCAGGGCGGTGTCTGCGGCGCCGATGGTCAGGCCATAGGGACTCAGGGCACTGAGAGAGGCCACGGAGAAGGTCTCTCCGTTGAAGACGATCGTCCTCGCCGCTGCTCCGGCATTCTCGCTTTCGACCAGGGTCAGGCTGAGATCCGCGCCTGTCACTTTGTCGGGCGTGATTTCGATTCCGCCTTGAAGGCTGCTGAGTGAGTAGCCTTCCCATGTCACCGGGTCTTGGCTGTCGTTGCCAAGTTGGGTCGAGGGATTGATCAAATCAGCGGGCGTGATGTCACCATCCTGAATGACCGAAAGCAGTCCCGGCGCCGTATTGGGAGCCTCATCGAAATCAAAGGCAGGGGGCACGGTGTCGCCTTCACTCTCGTTACTGAGCGCATCGAAGCCGGTCAAGCGGAGGTCGCTTCCAGGCTTCACGACGGCCGGGGATTCCGTTGCCAAGGCGCTTCCTGTGGCGTTCCACGTTGTGAGGTCACTTCGGATCTGGATGTCGGGGTCCGCGGATGTCACCGAAAGACTTTCCGGGATATTCAGATCCTGACCATCTGTACGAGACAGCGAGACGCTCGCTGCAGAGAGGATGATGGTGCTTTCTGCCTGAATGAGGGGGCTTTCACTGAATTCGTTGAATGCGATGGTGCCGTTGTCGGAGCGAAAAGCGATTTGCTTCGGCAAACCTTCTCCGAACTGCGTGTCGAAGTCAGGGAGGTCTGCCTGGGTGATGTCGGCGTCTTGCCGGAAGAGGAAGGTGAGGCCCGCATCGGTCTTGCTCTTGAAGATGGGTGCGTCGCCCGAGATCGGTGTCATGTTGATGCGGGGAGGCGTCTCGCTGGGGAATGTGGGCGCCCCATCGCCGGCCACCAGTCGGATCTCATCGGACTCAATCGTCATGCCGCCGTCGAACGAAAGCACACCGGTGGAGCCGCTCAGGCCTGCTCGCAGGGTGAGTTGGCTCTGGGCATCATCGGTAAAGGCAATCTCGTCATTGAGAGCCGAGGTGTAGGTGAAGTCGTTGATGCCTCCGATATCAAGGCTCTGCACGGTGAGGTCGTTGTCTGCGCCGGGTTCGAGGGCGATGTCGCCTCGCGCATAGAGATGAAGACGAGAGTCCTCCAGGAAGTTTGCGCCGGCTTCCCCGATCAAGATGGCGGGTCCACTCGGGCTTTCTGCGTCTGCACGCAGTGTGTATTCGACGCCCCCGATGCCGCCGGCGAAGTTCACACCCAGTGCGTCCGCTCCGATGGTCTCGTCGGAGATGGGCGCATCCTGTCGCAGGGTGAAGGCGGAGACTCGACTCGCCTGGGCGCTGGAATCCTGGAGGGTGACATTCGCGATCTGGACTTTGGCCTCGCCGTTCTCCTCGCCGTCGCCCGCCCAGAGCGTGATGGCAGAGGAGTCGAGGACGATGGGGCTCAGGGGGTCTTCGGCGACGATCACGAGGTCGCCGGAACCTTCGGCCCCTGCATGAAGAGTAATGGAATCCGAGGCTTGCAGGTCTCCCTCGATGGTCAGGCTGGGTTCGGAGGCTTCCTCGGAAGCGCCGGCTGTGATGACCAGGTTCTGGGCCGCCCCTGTGATTCGCCCAGCCGTGAGTGCGTCCACTGAGAGATCGCCAAGGGCATCGATCGAAAGGGTGGACAAGAGTTTGCCTCCGCCTTCGCCCGGAAAAGCGGTCGTGATATCGATTCCTGTGGCCCCGACGAGATTGAGATCGAGGCCCTCGGCGCTGATGTTTTCGGGTGCGCTTACGGTGAGGACTCCACCGCGGCTTGAAAGAGTCAGCCCTTCGAGATCATCGATCTCCAGAGTATCCTGGGTGATGACATCGGTATTCAGATCCGCCTGCTGTGTCAGGGAGAAGAAGGTCAGGGGAGACGCATCGTCAATGCCGGTGAAGCGTGCTTCGCCGAGTTCGATGGAGGCGAGGCTGTCGTTGCTTCCCGATCGGTAGCCGGCTTGGAGAATGACCTCCGGGCTGTTCACTTCGACGTTGCCCTCGAAGAGGATGTCGCCGTTGGCCTCACTGCTCGCGTATCCCATCTCGATGAGTTGAGTCGCCATCAATTGTGTGGTGCCTGTCGTCGTTTCCGTGATGCGAGCGTTTCCATCTGTTCGGATCTGGATTTGACTGTTGATGGTGGTCGAATCGAGTGTGGAATCAGCACGGGCATCGAGGACCGCATCTTCCAGGATGAAGTCGCCGTCACTCACGGCGATGAAGTCCGCCCCTCCGGTGGTCAGTCGGATCTCTTCTGTGTCTCCCTCGAACTTCTGGATCACGATCTGGCCGGGTTGTTCTTCCTCGTTGGCTGAAAGAGCACCCAGGCGGATCGCGCCCCCGACCTGGGGATTGCCATCATCGTCATCCGGGGCACGGGTGTCGATTCTCCCAGAGACGAAGACCTGAGTGGCTTGAGCGCTCTGGCCTTCGATGTATCCGGCCGTGAGGCTGCCTCCCGCCGTAGTGATATCGGCTGGGTTTCCGATGGTAATACGGCCTCCGGTGGTGATCGTCTCTTCGTCCTGGCTCGTGAGGGGTAGCAAGGCCGCGGTGGTGGCAAAGAGGTCGATCTGACCTCCTTGGGTTTCCAGGTTTCCGTCGATATCGATGGCACCCCCTGAGACCGAAATCTGTACAAGGCCGCCTCCGGTGTTGAACTGAGCGGAGTCCGCCAGGCTGACATTGCCTCCGACCACGAGGCTGGGTAGATCATCGAGCGCGTTCTGAGGCCGTCGTATCACCTGGCTTCCGATCAGGATGTCGCCTCCGGGCCGGCTGCCTTCTTGTTCGGTGACGACCTGGCTCGAGGTGTCGATCTGGCCGAGGATCTGGATGTCGCCTTCGGTGGCAAAGAGACTGGTAAGGCCCCCGTCGGTTCGGAGTTGGGCATCGGCAGCGAGGTTGATGTCAGCCCCGTTGAGGATCAAGGTTCCTCCACCGGTATCGATGTCCGCGTTGATGTCCAGCGATCCAAGGTATTGGGGTGGCGTCTGGTCGGCGTTGGTCACCTTTTCGATGGTGAACCTCGAGTTGGCCCAGAGGTCGATATCGAGGGTCAGGTTGGTGGGCGCTTCCGTATTCGGGTTGGCTCCTCGATCAACGCCAATGAAGTTGTTGACCACGATGTCGTTGGCGGCCCAGAGGACCAGGCGGGCCTGGGTGCCGAAGTCCACGGCGCTGTCGAGCACCCTGAGGTCTGCATCCACGATGATGTCGCCATCCTGATCGCCCTGGACGTCGCTGGCCGTATTGGTGGAGACCCAGACGTTGACGCCTTGTGTCCAGGCCTGGATGATCAGGTCGGCCCCGAGCGTGGAGTTGTCCACGGAGGGAAAGAGGACCGGCCCATCCGGGGCACTGCCATAGTAGCTTGCGATGACGGGCCAGAGGTCGATCTCGTAGAAGATGGGGTTGAAGAGTTGATCTTCTGAGAGTCCCGGGTCAAGACAGGACTGGTCATCATTGCACGGCACTTCATTCCGGTCCACGATCCGGATGTTGTTCGGATCGATCAACCACTGACCGCCCTGATCCCAGGCGTTCCCGCTTCGCGCAGTGACGTGCGGTGCGCGTGTCACATCGAGCCAGCCCTTGCCGGAGGTTTCGACAAAGCCACCTTGCCCGCCCGCCGTGCCGCCTCGGGCGTAGAGCGAACCGTAGACCTGGGCGGTTTCGTCGGCCCAGACGATGATTTCGCCGCCGTCGCCGTGATCGAGAGCATCGGCCAGGATCCGTGCTTCCGAGTGGACGTAGGTGCCTTTGGCGGTGGCCAATTCGTCGCCGCCTTGCAGGGCCCCGCCGACGCGAACCTTTCCCCCGCCGTCTGCGCCCGACGCGTCGAGTACGGCTCCTTCCCCAAGGATCACATAGTCACCGACCACATCGATGGCGCCGCCTTCCTGGCCTTCCCCGAGGCCGCGCGCGTCGAGCTGGCCGCGTACCTCCACGAGTCCTTCTCCTCCGTCCAGGGAGATTTCATCGGCGCGAATTTCGCCCGATGCATCCTGACGGATCGCAAAGGACAGCATGTCGCCGGCGGCGAGTCGGACCACGCCGCCTTCGGCGTGGATCTGCCCCGTATTCTCGACACTCGCTTCCGTCTCAGACACCCGGGCCTCAGCGAGTTCGGTTCGGATCAGCACGGGGCTGTCATGATCCCGTAGCCAGATTTCGTCCCCGGCCAGCATCATGAAGCTGCCTTGCGGCGTTTCGACGTGGCCGTAGTTGGCGACACGCTGGCCGAGTAGGGCGATGTGTTGGCCTTGCAGAGTGCCTCGGTTCGTGACGTCCCCAGCCAGGTCGGTGAAGTGATTCACGCCGGCAAGGAAATCGCCCTCGGCCACTCGCCCCGCCACGGCAAACATGCGCCCTACATCGATGTAGGATCCGTCGCCAAAATGGATGCCGGCTTCATTGGCGAAAATACACGTCGCATCACAGACCACGCGCCCATAGAACTCGGAAGCACGCTCGCCTGGGTTCTGGTTGAGAATCGAAAAGTCGGCTTCCTGACGGAATTCAAGCGTATGTCCGGCCGGCTGCTGGATATCGTTCTGCCACGAAACGATGGCTTGTTGACTCCCCTGGGTGAACTCAGTGTGGCTTTGCTGATTGATCGTGAATTGACCTTCTCCATGGGTCACGGTGGCCGGGCCGAGGGCGGTGTCGGTGGCTTGCGCCCAGCCCCGGCCAGGAATCCCCATGGCGATGATGGCGGAGATCAGTGCGAGGTGAGCCAGTGACCGACCCATTCGGGTTGCGTCCTGGCGTCGCCGCGCTCTCGTCTTCGGGCCGCTGTGCCTCAGCATGGATTTCCTTTTCTTCACTTTTCGACTCTTCCCTCACTCCGCCTGGCGCAAGAACTACCAAACGGCCTCGAAGAGAAAGTAGAACTCACCGTCCGGGTCGATGTCGTTGTCGCGTTCGACTCGTTCCATCGCTCCGGCGTAGATGTCGGTCTTCTGGTAGATGCCTCGCGCCCAGTCGACTCGGGCCTTGAAATTGCCTCGGAAAATGAGTTCCACCCCGACTCCGGCCCCCACCAGGGTCTGGTCGTATTCCGGCCCCGCTCCGAGTTGGGGGCTGTTGCGCGTGGTCCGGCCCGCGTCGACGTAGGCGCGAAAGACCAGATCCCAATCCGGGTACCCATAGACTTGTTGCGGCGCCACACGGAAGTCGCCGATCCAGGGGAGTTGAAGTGGTTTCGACTGGATGGGCAGGGCTCTTGGAAGATGGAAGCTGTATTCGAAGCTTCCCACGTATACGTTGTCGCCCACCGCGATTCCTTGCGGGAAGCCACGCACGCTATAGAGGCCGCCGATCACTTGAGAACTTTGTGGAATCAGCCGGGATCCGAAGGCGTATTGTCCATGGGCTTTGAGTGAGATCTCGTGACTCAGCCTGGAACTGCGTGCGCTACTCGGATCCCGCCAGGCATTGGGGAAGAGCAGGGGTTCAAGGTAGTAGTTGATCCCTCCGGCAAATTTAAGCAACCACCAGCGAGGGCTGCTCTGGGCCCGCCCGAGTCCCCCGCCAAAGGCGAACTGGTAGTCGTTGTAGGAGCCCAGAGGCGCGGCGTGTTCGGCGCTGATATTCGCCAGGATCGCCGAGTACGCATTGATGCGTTCCATGTCGAGCCCGGCTTCGGGGATGATCAGGTTGACCTTCCCGGTGTTGGCGGCGGAATAGTTTTCGTAGTCGAGCCCACGGATTCGGCCCCCTACAAAAGCGTCGATGAAGAGGTTTCGATGTTGGAAGAAGTTGTACGTCAGACGACCGCCGGCGTGCCAATCACTGGACTTGAGTTCGTCCACGGCATCGAAGCCGCCCGGTAGCACACCGACGAGATCCGAGCGGATTCCGGTCCAACCGCCACGGATGCCCCAGCGTAGTCGTCCCATCCCCCACCAGGGGATCTTGTTGCGATCGGCCCAGGCCAGCCACGGCGGCTCCCGGCCCGAGGTTTCCATCCAGTCGGGTCGTTTTGGAGCAAACCACGGTGCATCGTACGAGAGCTGCACGTCGTGAACGTCATTGAGTCCACCGTTCATGTACTGCACGGAGAGGATATCGTCCCGGTTGGTCAGCTGACGGTTGATGTAGCCGCCGCGGATCTGCCAGGGGCTGGTGCGTCGGCTCCCCGTGTCGGAAACCTGGGCGTAGACGTTCCAGGTCTTCTGCTCGTAGACCCGGTAGTCCAGGGTAATCCCGTCCCGATCATCCGAGGCGGCTAGAGCCGCCTCCACGTTTCGTCCGGGATGGCGATTGAGGTAGAAGATGTAGTCTTCCAGGGCTCTCCGGTTGAGGATGTCCGTGGTGGTTTCGTCCCCCCCGATCAGGGGCTGCAGGGGCGAGTAGCTCCGGATGGCCTGATGGACGGGGTTGTCCACTCGCCATTCCCGCCCGAGTCGGTTTCCCAGAGCCACGGTTCGGACGTCCTTGATGCGGCCGACCCAGATGTCGATGTGAAGCGTCTCGTCGCCGGCCGGGCGGAGATCCTTTTCCTTGTTGATGTCGATGTCCTGGCCACTCGGTCGGACATAGACGCCGATCAGGTCCTGCTCATGGAGTCGAGCCAGAAGGGATTGCGAGATGACCGCCAGGGCACTGGGTTGATACGCAGCGCTGGCCTGGGGCCCGCCGATCTGCACGACCTGGGCCTCTTCTCCCTGGCCGGGCTCTTTGTATCCGTCCGGTGTGGGCGTGAGCTTGACCGAGATCGGAAGCAGGCTTGCGATGGGGGGGAGATCCGGGCTGGGGATCGTGTAGCGGATTTCGAAGTCGTTGATCTGGAAGCTGGGCTCGGGAGGCGGTCCACCGGATTCGACCACGAACGGTTCCACCGGGCCCACTGGCATCTGGGCGTGCGCCGCGCGGGTGGGTCCCAAACCTGAGGCCAGGATGATCATGGCCACGACCCAGCCCAGGCCCGTTTTGAAGCGGGTCTTGGCGAGGGGGGTGATTCCCGGGAGCCCGTTGGGAAGGCTCTTGTTCACGGGCAGATCCGAGGCTGAGAGCCGAGGACGGCCTTCGCGTTGGAGCAATCCCAGAAACCCTGATAGACGGGCAATGATTTCCTTCCTGATGGCGATCCCGGTTCCGGTCTCAGCCCGATCGAGGGAGCGTTGTCCAGCTCGGTTCGCGCACTTCGTGGGCGCCCATGAGCTCAGCCTACGATAGCGAGACTGTCGGCGATGCTCCTCCTGAGCAGCCGTATTTTTTGCTCTGATCCTGAACTGGGTGGGCGGTCCCATTTTCAAAACGCGGACTCAAGGGAGGGTGCGTTTTGGACGCCGTCGCGGCCCCATTCAGTTCCCCTCTTTTGTCGGTTTCTGGCCTTTTGCAGCCGGTCCGTAGGGTTTCAGGGCCTCGCGGAGGGCTTCGCTGACCCGATTCCTCAATCCCGGGGGTTCGAGGACTTCGGCCCCGGGCCCAAAAGAAAGAATCCAGTTGGCCAACTCCTGATCGCCGCCCACTTCCATGGTCAATTCCAGGCCCCCGTCGGGTCTCGGCGTGAGGGATTGGCTGCGGTGCCAGACTCGCTCGCGGATATAGTGGGCCCAGGCGGCCTCGAAGCGGATTCGAACTCGTGCGGCCGGTTCGCTGACAACCCCGAAATTGGCTGCGGTCCAGCGGTCGAAGTCGAAGCCTTCCAGGACTTCGAATGAGTCGCCCGTCTCCTGGAGGGCCCGGATGCGGTCCACTGCGAAAGTCCGAATTTCCTGGGAGCGGTGGTCGAACCCGATGACGTAGAGCCCGCCTTCCCGATACCAGACCTGATAGGGGTCCAGGATGCGTTCTGATTCCTCTCCGGTTCGCCCCGTGAAATAGCGGATCCGAACCGAGGAGCGAGCCAGCACCGCCTGATTGAGGGCCTGGATGGTCTCGCGAGAATCGGCATATCGCTTGTGGGGTCCCGCGAGGACGCGGAAGGTGCCGCCGATGGTGTCGAGAAACTGCATCAACTCACGCGAGAGGGCCGAGCGGATCTTGGTCAGGGCCGATTGGATCGAGTCATGGAAGACCGTGCCTTCCAGGCTTCTCAGCAGGTCCTCGCTGAAGGCCAGAGCCAGGATCTCGTCGGCGGTGAAGGGCACGTCGCCGAGTTGGAAGGTGTCCAGGAAACGGTAGAAGACCTTGCCCGCGCGCTTCTCGCTCACCACCGGAAAGCCGGCGTACATCAGTGCATCGAGGTCGCGATAGATGGTACGCCGAACGCAACCGAGGTCGTCGGAGAGTTCGTCGAGCCCGACGCCGGAGCGGCTGCGGGCCAGTCTTTGGACGAGTTGCCACTGTCGGGCCAGTTGATCACCGCGCATGGCGTGCAGCGTAGCGACAAAGGGCGCAGGTCAAAGTGGGGTGGCTCCGGGATCCGAGAAGAATTCGGTCAATTCGTCTTCGCGGGCCGCGGCGTCCGCGTAGCCAAGGTCAGCGAGTGGCGTGGTGAAGGCCGTGTCGAAGAGGAGATAGGAGAGGAGGTCGGCCTCTTTGTCCACCGCATGCTCGTCCGAGGCTTTGATGAACAGCTTCAGGAAGGCATTCAGCCTGAATTGATCGCGATCCTCGGCCAGCAGTCTTCCGGCCATCAACCCCAGGTCCTCCGAGGGCCGGATGACCATGTCCTGGATGTATTTCAGGTTTCTTCCCCCGGCATGGACAGACGTCTCATTCAGTCTTTCCAGGAAGTCCGACCCGAAAGCCGAGGTGCCGTGCTCGATGATGTGGTTGATCAGCCGAACCCGGGCGAGGTCCGCATCCACGGGTGAAAGCATCAGGGCATTCAGCACCTTTCCGAAAAGAAAAAGGGGATTGCCGAAGCCGGCGGTCCGCTGCTGGGCGAGATACTCGGGTGTTTGTCCCTCGCGCACATGGTTGAGACCGATGACGAGGATACGGTCCGCCCCCAGCCGGACGGCCGGGGCCAGGGGAGTATTGAGTCGTAGGCCTCCGTCCGCGTAGTATCGGGATCCGACTCGGACCGAGGGAAAGAGCAGGGGGATGGCCGCCGAGGCGAGAGCGTGGACCGGCTGGATCCGGGTTCGTTGGACCCGGATGGAGTCGTCGGCGAGCCATCCGCTTGGATGGGTCCGCTCGTTCTTCTCGCAGAACACGATGGCCCGACTGGTGGCGAGTTGCGTTGCGGCTACGCAGAGGGCTTCGACCCGGCCCGATGCGATGTTCTCGCGAATTCCAGGCCAGGGAATGGATTCCATCACGAGCTTCTCAAGCGGGGCCGTGTCCAGGAGGCCGAAAAGTCGATCGGGCCGGCGACCTTCTCTCAATTGTCGGGCGACCCGTCGCAAGTTGAAGAAACTCGCCGGCAAGGAGAGCAGATCCCGTGCGGAGAATTTGAAGATCTCGTCGGCATGGAGACCTTCCCAGATTTCAACCAGGCGCGGTCCGTGCTCGCCGCGTTCGCTTGCGGTGGCGGCCACGAAGGCCGCGTGGATGGCTCCCACCGAGGTCCCACAGATGATGTCGAAGTGGGGATCGATCTTTCGTCTTCGAGGGAGTTCGTCGAGAATGAAGCGCAGAACGCCTGCTTCATAAGCGCCCCTCGCCCCTCCACCCGAGAGGACAATGGCTCTTTTGGGGCCTTTTCCCTTGGCCGGGTTCACCCGTTCACACCTACTTGTTGACCCGTTCCGAATACTCTCCCGTTCGGGTATCCACGCGCAGGACATCCCCCTCTTCGATGAAGAGCGGGACATTGAGGGTCAGTCCGGTTTCCAGTGTGGCCGGCTTTGTGGCCCCCGAACTGGTGTCGCCCTTGAGGCCAGGATCCGATTGGGTCACCGTGGCTTCGATGTAGTTGGGGACCTGGATGTTGACGGGCTTGCCTTTCCAGAAGAGCACCCCGACCTCCATGCTCTCAAGGAGATAGTGGATGGTATCCCCAAGGACATCTTCTCCGATCGGAAGCTGCTCGAAGCTGGCACTGTCCATGAAGATCCGGTCGTTGGCGTCTTGGTAGAGGTATTGCATGGTCTTCTCTTCGATGTCCGCTTCCTCGGTCTTCTCACCGGATCGGAACGTCTTGTCCACCACTCTTCCCGTGAGAAGATTCTTCAGTTTGGTACGGACAAAGGCGCCGCCTTTTCCAGGCTTCACATGCTGGAAATAGGTGATGACGAAGGGCTGGCCACCGATATCGATCTTGAGGCCATTGCGGAACTGCGAGGTGTCTACAGCCATGAGATTCCTTCAGTTTTACGACTTTGGCGGGCGAAGATAGCGGAGCGTCCGGTTCCTCGCCTCAGCGCTGCGAGGCTAAAAAAAGCCCCCTGTCCCTGTTTGCGGCAGGGAAGGGGGCCATTCAGGCGAAGTCTGTTCGGCGTGAGCCGATCAGCCCTTGGCGGCCTGTACCGCTTCCGTCAGTGCAGGCACGATGTCGAAGAGGTCGGCCACGACGCCGACGTCGGCCGCTTCGAAGATCGGCGCATCGGGGTCTTTGTTGATGGCGATGATGTAGTTGCTGCCCTTCATGCCGACCAGATGCTGGATGGCTCCCGAAATACCGCAGGCCAGGTAGAGCTTGGGTGTCACGATCTGGCCCGAGGAGCCCACCTGATAGGGGTGATCGAGCCAGCCGGCGTCGACCACCGGGCGGGATGCGCCCATGGCGCCGCCCAGGGCATCGGCCAGAGGCTGGATGATCTCGGGGAATTTCTCGGGATCGCCCACACCGCGTCCACCGGAGACGATGATGTCGGCCTTGGTGAGGTCGATGCCGGTGGCCTCGGCCTGCTTGACTTCGACGAACTTGGAACGGACGCCGTCGAGAGAGACTTCAAGAGGCGTTGTGCCTCCGTCGCTCGAACCCTCGAAGGGCTCCGTGGCGCCGGGCTGAACCGTCACGACCGTGGCGCCTTCCGTTGTCATTTCGGCGTCGAGCTTGCCGTTGAACACGCGACGGAAGAATTTGAGTCCGTCCGCTGAGCCCTCGATCCTGAAGCAGTCGCTCACGTAGGCGGCGTCCATGCCGGCCGCCACGCGCGGTGCCACATCCCAACCGGCCGGGGTGTTGGAGATCATGATCAGGTCGGCTCCGGCCGCTTCGGCGGCGGCTCGAATGGCGCGGTTGAACCCGTCCGAGTTGTAGTGGGCGAGTGCGGCGTCGTCGGCCACGAAGGTTTCGCCGGCGCCCTTGGAGGCGAATTCGCCGGCTGCGTCGCCGACTCCACTGCCGATCACGAGGCCGCGGGTCTCGCGTCCTGTGCTCTCGGCCAGGCTTCGAGCGACGCCTACGAGCTCGTAGCTGGCTTCGCGTATGCCGCCTTGATCATTCAATTCTGCGACGATGAGGATATTGCCCATCGGTTGACTCCCTCAGTGAACGCTGCGGTCGGAATCGAGGAGGCCCTGGTTGGCCTGATCTTGCCGCCGTAGCGTATGGCTTGTTTTATCGTGTTTCGTAAAGAGATGGGGTGGTTTGGAAGCGACGCGCTCCTAGAGCAGGCCGAGTTCCTTGATCTTGCCGACCAGCTGCCCCACGATTTCATCCGTGCTGCCTTCGTAGAGCTCGGCGGTATCGGACTTGGGCGGCACATAGATCTTGGTCACCTTGACCTTGGCGGCACCCGCTCCGACCTGATCCCCAATGCCGAGATCGCCCGCTGTCTTGACATCCACCGGCTTCTTCTTGGCCTGCATGATGCCCTTGAGCGACGCGTACCGGACCTGGTTGGCTCCGGTCTGGATGGCCAGAAGGCACGGCTTGGGAAGTTCGACGACTTCCATCGCGCCTCCTTCAAGCTCGCGCTCGACCTTGACGGAGTCACCGAAATCCGTGGCCAAAACGCTTGTGGCCGACGGCATGTCGAGCAATTCAGCCAGCATCGGCGGCACGGCGGAGAAGTTTCCGTCGTCGGCCATCAGGCCGCAGAAAATCATGTCCGGATTTTCTTCCTTGGCCACCGCCGCGAGGATCTTGGCGATGCCGAGAGAATCTGAATTCTGGGTTTCCGGGTCGTTGACGTGGACGGCACGGTCCGCCCCCATACCCAGGGCTGTACGCAGAGCCTGGGTGACACGGTCCGGGCCTACGGAAACGACCACCACTTCGGTGTCGCCGTCGGCGTCTTTGATGCGAAGCGCTTCTTCCAGCGCGTACGTGTCATAACTATTGATTTCGAACTTGATATTGTCTTCCTGAATCCAGCTACCGTCAGCGGCGACGTCGAGTCGCGCATCCTGATGCGGTACCTGCTTCAGACACACCATGGCTTTCATGGGGCTTGGCCTCCGGGTTTCTAGTTGATATTGATAGGGAAAGCCCTGACGCGGCATGGCTACGCCAGGGCTTTAAAACGGGCTTCTACCCTACAGAAGCCCAAAAGCAATTGCAATCCGGCCTTTTTCGGCCCAGAGCCGGCGCTGCGGGCCTGGGATCAGGGCTGATCGAGCAGGCCTTCGAGCCATTGCTCCACCACGCGGGACACGGCTTTGTAGCCGGCTTCCCGGGCGGGCAGGTGGTCGACGGCTTCGGGTCGGATCAGCGAGCCGTCGGCACCGTTGATGATCCGGAGTGAAGACGGCGTTCCGACTCGGGACAGGCATCGCCTGAGGTCATCGAGTTGGCAATTCGGATCTTCTGAGCCCTGCACAAACAGCATGGAGGGAATCAGTCGGTAGAGGAGGTCCGCTTCCGAGGCTTCCGGTTTCCCGGACGGATGCAGTGGGTATCCGAGGAAGAAGAGTCCATCCACGGGGAACCGCGTCGTGGCCAGTCGCGCGGCCGCGAGAGCGCCCACACCGGTGCCTCCGATGAAGACCTGCGAGGGGGCGGCGGTGGGATCGCGTCCGAGCACGGAAAGGGCTGCCCGGAAGGCTTTGTCCAGCACCTCGGGTGAGGCCGCCGCTTTGTTTGCACCGTCTTCCGCAAAAGGGAAATTGAAGCGGACGGTATAGAACCTTCGATTGGCCAGGTCCCTGTGGAGCGCGGAAACCAGCGGGTCGTGCATGTCGCCTTCACCGTGGGCGATGACCACGGCGACGCGTGTCCCGGTCGGCCACCACTCGGGAATTCCAATGACAGCCGATAGGGATTCCACTCCACCGAGGGGCTCCTCGAGTTCGACCTGCACTTCTTCGAATCGAGCCGTATCCTGATTCTCGTCTTCCGGGTTGTTTTGTTCCGCCAACTGCCTTGACTCCCTTTGGGGAATCGTTATCACAGAGCAGAGGCGAATGCACTTCACCGCCTCATTCGAAAGGGGATCGATTCGGACGGAAGTGCTCGTTTTCGTGGTCTACGTGCGCTCCCGTGCGAGACTCGATGAGCCCGAAAAAAACAGTTCGAATCCCTCGGTTTGTCGGGTTTGAGTCACTTTGCTTTTTTCAGGTGGGGTGGAGCCGAGAGGAGAGGTCATGGAATTGCAGTCGGAGAAGGTCACCATCGAACTCAACCCCGAGGCGGGGGAGGGGCTCTGGGAGCGGGTCCGGAGGTGCTTGCCGGGCGGAGCCCCGGCGGTCGGTGCGTCGGGTCTCACGGACCTGCTTCTTCTCCTGCCGGACATGGCGGTTTTGCTTGGGCGTCTGTTGCGCGATGAGCGCGTGCCGCCTGTGGGTAAGGGCATCGCCCTGGCGGGCCTCGCGTATCTGGTTTCGCCCGTCGATTTCCTGCCCGGTTTCCTGTTCGGGCCGATCGGAATGATCGATGATCTCGTGATCGCCGCTCTCTCCCTGTCGGCGATCTTGAACCACACGCACCCCGATGTCGTGCGTTCCCATTGGCCGGGCCAGGGCGACGTCCTGGGCGTGATCCACCGGGTGACGGGCTGGGTGGAGGAAAGTGTCGTGGGCCAGAACCTGGCTCGCCTGGTGGGGCTTTGGCCGCTTCAGGGCCGCTGAACTAGGCGGGCGGTGTTTTCGCCGCGAGTTGCTGTCGGTCTTCTCGTGGGATGCGGCGAACACGTCCTTCGTTGTCCACCGCGGCGTGTTCGGTGGTCCCGGAGGCAATCAGACGGTCGCCTTCGTAGATCGTATAACTCATGGCCAACGAAGCTCCGTGCACCCACGCAAGCCAGGTGGTGACTTCCAGGCGGTCATCGAACCGGGCGCTGGAATGGTATTCGACGCGCGCCTGGGTGACGGCCAGATGCAAGCCGCGCTCGACATAGTCGGTGTAGGGGCGATGGTATTCGTCCATCCATCTCACCCGACCCATTTCAAAAAAGTGCAGGTATTTGGCGTGATGCACGACGCCCATGGCATCCGTGTCAAAGAACGGGACCCGATATTCAAGGCGGTGGAGGCTGGCTCCACTAGGCGGTTCGATCAAAATCAGAAAGAGTCCTTGGCCAGTCGGATGCGGCCGAGTTCTTCACTGTCCCGAGCTCGCATGAAGGGGTTGGTGGTTCGCTCTTCGCCGATCGTGGAGGGGATCGTCATTTCGTCTGGGCTGGCATCGTGCCAGTCGTCGGCGGCTTTGGCGCGAATGGCCCGAACCCGCTCGAGTTTGTTCTTGATGTCGAGATTGTCCGGCTCTGCCGTGATGGCGAACAGGAGATTGGATTCCGTGTATTCGTGCCCGCAGAAGACCTGCATGTCATCGGGGAGGGCGGAAAGCTTTTTGCACAGGGCGTCGTACATCATGTTCGCATCGCCTTCGAACATCCGGCCGCATCCCGCGGCGAAGAGCATGTCTCCAGAGAAGAGGGCCTTGCCTTCGTCGAACACGTAGGCGATGTGACCCAGGGTATGGGAAGGAATAAAGAGAACTCGAGCCACGTGTTGGCCCACCTTCACGGTGTCCCCCTCGTCCACGCCGAGGGTGAAGCCCGGCACGCGCTCCGCGTCCGAAACATGGGCCAGAACCGGGGCGCCATAGCGCTCGGCCAGGGCGGGGTTGGCGGCGGAGTGATCGGGATGGTGATGGGTAGAGAGGATCTTCGTGACCCGACATCCCTTTCTTTCCACCGCGGCAAAGACGGGTTCGGCTTCCGGAGCATCGATCACCGCGGCCTCTCCACTTTCCGTGCAGACCACGAGATAAGTGTAGTTGTCTCCCAGCGTCGGTATGCGCTCGATGTCTAGAGTCATGGAAAGAGCCTAGCTTCCCTCGGCGGTGGATACAGGGGGGTGGGTGCCGGCGGCAGTGCCTTCTTGCGGGCGGGGGGGCTCTCCGCCGAAGGCTGGGCAGATGCCTTTGTATTCGCACCAGTTACACAGATTGCTCTTCTGTGCGGGAAACTCCTCGGTGGCCTCGATCTGATCGATCAGGGCCATGGTTTCCTGTTGGAGTTGATCGAGTTGGGCGGCGGTTCGTGTGGAGGTCCGGGTCTGCCCGCGGGCCAGATAGTGCCAGACCAGCCGCATGGGTTCGTCGGGCCCGAACTCACCGCGCAAGCCGAGCTGATACAGGGCCAGCTGGCGTTCGCTGTCGAGTTGTTTGCGACTGGGAACCCACTTGCCCGTCTTGTAGTCCTGGATTTCGATGATTCCGTCTGGAGCTCGGCAGACCCGGTCGATGTACCCCTGGACCTGATAGCGGCCTTCCTGGTCGAGGTTGAAGCGAACGTGTCTTTCCAGACCGAGGGTTTCATCCTGATCGAAAGGGTAGTAGCGGCGGTAGAAGCGGCTGAGACAATCGGCGCCCAGAGCCAGATAATGGGCGCGATCGAATTCACTGCGTACGATCCGAATCCGGTCCGCATCGTAATGCTCATCGAATTCGGCTTCGTACCGTTCCAGCACGCGGCGCAGCGAAGGCACCTGGTCGCGACCGACAAACTGATAGAGCCGCTCCAGGATCTCATGGACGCGCTTGCCCACGAAGGCTTCCACGCCTTCGGACTCTTCGGGGATTTCAAGCAGGTAACGGAACTGGAACTTCTGCTTGCATTGTTCGAAGCTGGAGAGCCGAGAATGGCTGTAGACCGTGCTCATGGGACTCCGTATCCGGGGGGACGGTGTGAGGATAGGCCGGGCGGGGTCCGGCTTGCCAGCCCGAGGGTGGGTTTTGGCGAGGCTGGGCTAAGCTCAGTGGCTCTATTCCGGGATTTCTGGGTGTCTTGCCGGCAGGTGATCCCGCGCGAAAGCCGAAGCGAAATGAGAGCCAGGCGGGCCCCGGAGTCCGAAGGAGACCGGAGAGAGCAATGAAGGCGGTA
Organism: Spirochaeta sp.; assembly: GCA_002691025.1. Classification (GTDB taxonomy): domain Bacteria; phylum Myxococcota_A; class UBA9160; order UBA9160; family UBA4427; genus MED660. The sequence continues at coordinate 20,623 of NZGT01000163.1, forward strand.
CGAACGGGAGAAAGACCCAAGCAAGGCGAGGCGCGGGCGAAGGGCGTGGGCGAAGAGGCCTTGCGTGACGCTTGCCCCAGCGAAATTCTCGAAGAGGCCATCGACGGTCTTTCGGGTTGCGCGGACGATGCACTTTCCCAGGCGGCCTGTCAGGGAATCCTGGATCCGGCGGCGGTCGTCGCCTGGACGGATCGGACCGAGCGTCTGCTGCGGTTTCGTTTCGATCGCTCAGAATTGCGGGCGGAAGTCCCGGCCGTGGCCGAGGAACTGCGGGTGCTGCTCTACGAAGTGGATTTGCCGGACTCCGTTCGCCCGGAGTCCATTACAGCCTCTTTTGTCGAGAGTCTCGTTCGACTTCGAGCCGCCATTTCCGAGGATGTGGCGGCGGCCTTCGAGGGTGATCCGGCCGCCAGCGGGTACGAGGAGATTGCGCTCTCGTATCCCGCGATCCGCGCGCTCTCGGTCCACCGCATCGCCCATGAGCTTCATCTGGCCCAGGTTCCCCTGATTCCTCGGATCATGAGCGAATACGCCCACGATCGGACGGGGATCGACATCCATCCCGGCGCACGAATCGGAAAGCATTTCTTCATTGATCACGGGACCGGTGTGGTGATTGGGGAGACCACCGTGATCGGAGACCGGGTCCGGCTCTATCAAGGGGTGACGCTGGGCGCCACTTCGCTCAAGGAAAGTTCCGCTCTGCGGGGTCGGAAACGTCATCCGAGTGTCGAAGACGACGTGACCATCTACGCCGGAGCGAAGATCCTGGGCGGGGAGACCGTCATCGGGGCGGGCAGTGTGATCGGAGGCAATGTCTGGCTGACGGAGTCAGTGGCTCCGGGTTCCCGTGTCATGACCGATCCGCCTCGGAACGTGGTCAGCTTGGATCCCGAGGGCGAGCCTCTGCCCCTGCAGCTGCCTTGGGAGGATTAGGTTGGTGATGCGCCAAGACGAAAAGCCAGTTTCGGTCGGGTCTCGCTGGACGCGCTTGGGTCTCGTCTTCTGCATGGCCTTGTTGCTCTTTTCCTGGTCAGGTCCCGCGCAGTCCCAGGAAGAGGCAGAGACCTGGGGCTATGGGCTTTCCCATGAATTGATGAGTCCTTTCTGTCCGGGGAGGACGCTTGCGGCCTGCACGAGCCCTCAGGCGGCCGAATTACGCCAGTGGATTCTCCTTCAGGAGGCCGCAGGAACGAGCCGGGAAGATGTGATCTTCATCCTGGAAGAGCGGTTTGGTGATGTCATTCGCTCTACACCAGAAGTAGAGGGGTGGGGAATGGCTGCATGGTTCCTGCCGGTGGGGGTGCTGGCGATCGGGGCCGTGCTGGTCTTTTTCGTTTTGCGTCGCCTCGTGGGAGACCCTTCCAACGCAAAGCCAGGGGCCGTGGTTCAGTCAGAACCCCCGGCGGCGCTGTCTGCTGAGGATGAGGCGTTGGCTCGACAAGTGGATCAGGAACTGGCTGCCCGAAACCGTTGAGATTTCTGGGCGCCGATGGGGATACTGTAGAACGTGAAAGTCTATACACGACGGGGTGATAAAGGGGAAACGGACCTGGCTGGAGGCGGCCGGGTCTCGAAGGATGCCCTTCGAGTTGAGGCCTATGGGGCCGTCGACGAGTTGAATGCGGTGCTGGGGGTTGCGGTGGTGGATGCGTCCTCCGAGCTTCGGCCTCCGCTGGAGAAGATTCAACACGATCTCTTCGAGATCGGGACTGTGCTGGCCACGTCCCCGGAGAGTCGTTCGTCGGTGCTGGCTGCGGCCGGTGTTTCGGATGACGATGTAGACGCCTTGGAGAAATCGATCGATGATGCGGAGGCAGACCTTCCTCCGCTGCAGAATTTCATCTTGCCGGGAGGTTGTCGCGTGGCGGCGGCTTTCCATATGGCGCGGACGGTCTGCCGGCGAGCGGAACGTCGTGTCGTAGCGCTGGACCGGGAAGAGCCCCTATCGGGACCGACCTTGCGGTATCTCAACCGCCTCTCGGATCTCTTGTTCACCTGGGCGAGGTGGGAAAATGCGCGTTCGGGTTCGGGCGATGTGGAGTGGAACCGAAGCGCGGACTGAGTGGCGCGTCGCTCAGCCCTGACCGAGCGCGGCTTCGATCTCGCGACCGAGATCCAGAACGATCCCGAAGGCCGAGCGTCCTTCCGCGCGCTCAAGCCGGCGGCCGATTTCATGGGTTCCGCCGATCTGGGCGAGCCCCCACTCGCCGTAGCGTCGCAAGAGGGATTCCGTAGCAAATGCCAGTTGGCCTTCTTTGCGTCGCCGGGCGAAGTCGCCACTGGCCCGGGTCGCTTCCGCGTGGGCCTCGATCTGGGTCTGGACTTCCTCAATCCCTGTACGATCCCGGGCCGAGGCGGAAAGCAAAGGCGGCTTCCAGCCCGGTGTCGCGGAGGCTTCCGCCAGCTGGAGGGCGCCGCCGAGTTCCGTCCGGGTCCGATCGGCCACCGCCCCGGTATCGGCCTTGTTGACCACGAAGATATCCGGCAACTCCAGGATGCCGGCCTTCATGAATTGCAGCGTATCGCCGGCGCCGGGTTGAGCGACGAAGACCAGGCTGTCCACGAGTTGTGCGACCTCGCACTCGGATTGTCCGATGCCGACGGTTTCGATGAAGACCCAGTCAAAACTCGCGCAGAGCACCACGGTGCTGGCTCGGGTGGCATCGGCCAGCCCGCCGAGTCGGTCCCGGGCCGCCATGGAGCGAAGAAAGACCCCGGCTTCCCGGGCGCTGGCTGAAAGGCGCATGCGATCGCCGAGCAGGGCGCCTCCGGAACGTTGGCTGGAGGGGTCAACGGCAATGATACCGACTCGCGAAGAGGCTTCGCGCAAAGACTCCACCAGGGCATTGAGCAAGGAGGACTTGCCGGCGCCGGGGGCTCCGGTCAGACCGACCACATGCGCGCGCGTCGCCGCTTCCTGGGCGCTCAGGCGATCGAGCAGTTCCAGGGCCCATTCGCGTTGTTCACTGCGCTGGTCGTCGACGAGGTTGAGCGCCTCGGAAATCGCGGCACGCTCGCCCGCGAGCAGCCGTTCGAGCAGACTTTCAATGTCCACGGGGTCTCCTCTGGCTCCCGGCTACCGCGCCAAATCGCCCACGAGCTCGACGATCTCGTTCATGATCCGGCTCAGGTCGAAATCCTTCGGCGTGTAGACCCGGCGCACGCCGGCTTCGGCCAGTCTGGCCGCATCGTCTTCGGGAATGATGCCGCCGACGACGACGGGCAGGTTCTCAAGGCCTTCTTTTTGGAGTCCCTCGAGGACCTCGGTCACGAGCACGACGTGAGAGCCCGAGAGAATCGAAAGGCCGATCACGTGGACGCCTTCGTCCCGGGCGGATTGGACGATTTCTTCGGGGGTCAGTCGGATGCCGTCATAAACGACTTCCATGCCTACGTCTCGCGCCTTGACGGCGATCTGCTCGGCGCCGTTGCTGTGTCCGTCGAGTCCCGGTTTGCCGACCAGGATCTTGAGCCTTCGTCCGAGGGCCTCGGAGACTTGCTCGACCCGGCTCTGGATGGCTTCAAGACTCTCGCTCTGGCTGGCCACGCGGGCCGCGCCCACCCCGGTCGGAGCCCGGTATTCGCCGAAAAGTCGACGCAGGGTATCGGACCATTCTCCTGTGGTGACCCCGGCCTGGGCGGCTCGGATCGATGAGGGAAGGATGTTCTGACCATTGACGGCGGCGTCCTCCACCGCCCGCAGGGCGGCTTCGGCTTCCGCATCATTGCGTTTGGAGCGGAAGGCGTCCAGTCGTTCGATCTGCTCTCGCTCAGCCGAATCGTCCACTTTGAGGATGGCATCGTCGCCTTGCTCCACCAGAGGGGAGTCCACGGTCTCCTCGAAGCGGTTGACGCCGACGACGGTCTGTTCGCCTGCCTCGATGGCTCGGATCCGGAGGGTGTGACTCTCCACCAGGGCCTGCTTCATGTAGGCATTTTCAACGGCATTCACGGCGCCGCCCATTTCAAGGATCTTGTTCAGTTCATCCTTGGCTTCTTCCACCAACTCGGCGGTGCGCGCCTCGATGACATGCGAGCCGTCAAAGATGTCCGGATACTGGAGCAGGTCGGTTTCCAGAGCGAGGATCTGTTGCGTGCGCAGGGCCAGTTGCTGATCCCACGGACGCGGAAGACCCATGGCCTCATTCCAGGCCGGTAGCTGCAGGGATCGTGTACGGGCTTTCTTGGAAAGGGTGACGCCCAGGGCTTCCAGGGCGATCCGCACGATGTTGTTCTCGGGCTGGGCTTCGGAGAGTCCGAGGCTGTTGACCTGGACCCCATAGCGGAAGCGGAGCATCTTCGCGTCGTCGATCCCGTAGCGCTCGCGGCCGATCTCTTCCCAGAGTTGGGTCATGGCCCGGCACTTACAGGTTTCTTCCACAAAGCGAATGCCGGCGTTCAAGAAGAAGCTGATGCGACCGAAGACCCGCGGCAGCACATCGGCCGCCATATCGTCGCGGTCGCGCACGGTGTCGAGCACCGTCACGGCATTGGCCATGGCGAAAGCGATTTCCTGGACGGGCGTGGCTCCCGCCTCCTGGAGGTGGTAGGAGCAGATGTTGATGGGATTCCACTTGGGGATCTCTCCCACCGTGAAGGCAATCAGGTCGCTGGTCAGCCGGATGGAGGCCTCGGGCGGGAACACGTAGGTGCCCCGCGACAGGTACTCCTTGATGATGTCGTTCTGGGTCGTGCCCTGCAGTTGGTCTGGGGTCGCGCCTTGTCGCTCAGCCGCCGCCACGTAGAGAGCCAGGAGCCAGGCCGCGGTGGCGTTGATGGTCATCGACGTATTCATGCGATCCAGGGGGATTTCTTCAAACAGGGTCTGCATGTCATCGATGTGGCAAATGGGCACGCCGACCTTGCCGACTTCGCCTCGGGCCAGCGGGTGGTCCGAGTCGTATCCGGTCTGGGTGGGCAGGTCGAAGGCCACGGAAAGTCCGGTCTGGCCCTTGGCCAGGTTGCTGCGGTAGAGGGCGTTGCTCGCCGCGGCGGACGAATGGCCGGAATAGGTGCGAATCAGCCAGGGGCGGTCGGGTGTGGTGGGGCTGGACATGCTCTCTCCGAATCACGGGCGCAGGGTCGATGCCGGTTCCGGCAATTTCTCTGCAATGCCGTCTAAGTAGCGGAGAAATCTACCGAAAGTGTGATGGTTGAACAAATCCGGGATCCCTCGCCCTTCATGGCCGGACGGGCGCGCTCTGGTCTGGCCCTGGAGTGCCCGGTTGGAGCAGGCGCGTGAGCCTTTTGTGCCGGGCTCGGCTCGATGGTTGGGTCTCCCGGGCTGGGGTCTTTTCCGAGGACGGGTCGCTGGCGGGCCAGAGCCGGCCGCTGGGGGCTCTCTCGCTGGAGGCGTGGGAGTCGGGCGAAAAGAGGGCCCATTCTGCGCCGTGGATGATCAGGGTTTCTCCGTTGCGCTTCGCCAACAGCGTGCGAGAAGGTCTCTTCGGAAGATCGGCATAGGGCAGGGGGGCCCCGTCCATCTGGGTCGTTTCCGGAAAGGAGAGCGCGGCGGCTTCGATCAGGGTCGGAGCCACATCCGCCAGGCTGACCGGGGTTCGGATTTTCCGGGTGACGCCCGGCCGGTTGGAAGAGTTGGGGGCCTGCCAGAAAAGGGGAACGCGAAGGTGTGGCAGATCGAGTTGCGGAGCCGGTCGAGTCGCGGAATCCCCGCGTCCATGGAGGCTCGTCAGAAGGACTCCGCGCGGTCGGGTCTCGTCGCTCAGGGCGGCGATCAATTCCGTCACGCTGCGATCCAGTCGCAGCCGTTCGGCAGCAGAGGTCAGGGCCTCTTGAGTCTGGCCTGCCGTTTCGGGTCGGATGAGGTGGGCCCAGATGAACCAGGGAGCCTCCACCGAGTCCGCCCAGCCTTGAGCCGCCTCCACGACGCTCTCCAGGTCGATCCGGTCACGATAGAGGTCGAAGCCCTGATGAAAGTGACGCGATCGGTTGAGCTCTGCATTCGAGACGAAGGCCGCGGTGGCATATCCACCCTGTTGCAGAAGTTCGGCGAGGGTGGTTTCCGGGCCGGGCAGGAAACTGGCGACGGATTGGCTGACCCCATGTCGGTCCGGAGATCGTCCCGTGAGCAGGGTGGCGGCGGCGGGTCCCGGGGTGGGCGAGGGAGAGAAGGCCCAGACAAAGCGTCCTCCTTCCTCGGCAAGATCGCACATCCCATGGCCATTTTCGGCGGTGGGGTCGTAGCAGGGAAGATCATCGGGGCGCACCTCTTCCGTGGTGATGAGCAAGAGGTTGGGGCGGAGCAAAGGGTCTTCCCCACAATGAAGACCGAGCCCCGCCACGACGGCGGCGAAAAGGGCGACCCATGAACGCGTGCGCTGCATGGCGTGAGGAATAGCGAATTCGACTCGGGCTTTCGCAGTGGGGCTCTCGCCCCTCTCACCGTGTCCCGTTTCAGTCTGGACTCCCGGTTTCCGTTTCAAGGGGCACCCGGTTCAGGGTCAAGGCCGAAAGTCCGACGACGGCGGCCGTTTCAATCCGGAGGATTCCGGTGTGGAGGGCCCGGGTGACCACGCCCTGACGTTGGAGCGCCTCGGTTTCGGCTTCCGTGAAGCCGCCCTCCGGCCCCACCAGCAGGGCGATGGCTTCAGGGGTGGCGCCGGCCGCCTCTGGGCCGTGGGTCGGCCAGGGGACGCCACTGGGGTCCAGTTGGATCCGTTGCGCGGCCCCTTTCATGTGCTCCGCATAGGCGGCCAGAGGCTGGCTCGCTCGGAGTTCGGGGAGCCAGGCCTGGTGGCTTTGCTTGGCGGCTTCCCGCACGATTCTGGGCCACCGGTCCGGAATGGCTTCAGGAGCCGGGACCACGCTGCGTTCGCATTGCAAGGGCGTGAAGGAGTGGAGGCCGATCTGTGTGGCCATGGAAAGCAGGGTCGCGAGGCGGTCGCCTTTGGGCAGGGCGCTGGCCAGGTGCAGGGCCGGGCGGGTGCGGGGCCAGAGGGTGGTCTTCTCGATCCGCCCCACGATCCGGCCCCGAGCACTTTCCTGGATTTCCATCGTGGCCGTTTGCCCCTGGCCATCGCTGATCACGGCTTGATCCCCGGGCCGGAGCCGCGCGGCTTTGCCGGCATGGCGCGCTTCTTCGGGGTCGAGTTCCAGGATTTCGCCGGGCGGGCCGATGGTTTCGGCATAGAACCACGGACGTTTCATGTTTCAATCCTCCCCTTGGCGCTCGACGAACGGCCTTCCGGTCGAGGCGGTTCGAAGGCGGCGACGTCGTAGACATCGTAGCGGGCGAGCTTGCCTTGGTGATGGGCGGCGCGTTTTTCGTGGAGCGGTGGAGCGGAAAGCGGCCGCTTGACCACGATGCGTCGGGCACCGCTGCGCAGGGCGGCTTCAAAGAGCGCTTCGTCTTCCTGGTTTTTCCCGACCAGACGACGAAGGAGTTGGATCTCGATGCGGGGCAGGGCTCGACTCTTGCGTTCCGGTTCTGGATACATGGGGTCGAGATAGACGACGTCGGGGGCGAGTTCGAGTTGGGGCAGCTTCTGGCAAGCGTCTGCGCACTCGATCTGGAGGCGTTCGGCGATGGCGGCGGTCTGGCGATCCATTTCCGCTCGCCTTTTCGCCTCTTCCAGCAGGGCTGCCATGATGGGCGACTGTTCAAGCGCGAGAACCCGGTGGCCGAAACCCGCCAAGGCGATGGCATCGTCGCCGAAGCCCGCGGTGGCGTCGACCACGAAGCCCGATCGCTTGCCCACGGCTCGGTGAAGGGGCTGTTGCGCTACGCCGGGACCGCTTTCCATTCGTCTCGTGAAGTCCACATGCCCGACGCCCTGATGGCGTCGGGCTCCCGCCCAGAGTTCAAGGCCTTCTTTTGTGGGGACGAGATGGAGCCCCTGGGCCGCGGCGGTTTCGGGCTCCACCACGGGAAGGTCCAACCGGTGGGCCCACTCCTGGGCGCGGCCCTTCGTGTCTTCGCAGTCTGGCCGAAGCAGGAGAATGGCGACGGCTTCGCTTGGGGATGGGCTTTTCTCGGGATCTTGCACGGGGGCGGGTTCCGTTCCAAGCGGGAAAGACACGGTGCTTCAGGTGGGCTGTCTGGGCCACCTGAACATGCGGCCCCTTGTAGGCTCGCACCTCTATGATGGCGCGGATGTCGCGTGGGCGCCTCAATGGCCGCGCTTTTGCCTTGGTCTTGTCGTTGTGGGTTCTCACGCTGGGCGCAGCATTCGCCGTCATGGGCTGCGCGGGCCCTGGGCTTGCGCCATGATGGAGATACGGGGGGTGGGGCCCCGTTCTCTTCCGTGTGAGCAAAACCGATTCTGGCCTGGTTCCAAGGCTGAGGTCGAAAACAAAAAGGGAAACCTCTTGACCGAACTCGTACTTACTTCGCCGCGTGCTCGTGGACTCTTCGTACTCACCGCCCATCCGGAGGGGTGCCGCGTGCGCGTCGAGGAGCAGTTGAAGCGCGCGGGGGCTGCCTTTGAAAAACCGCTGGCGGCCGCTGCCGGGCGCACCGCTCTGGTGCTGGGCAGTACGACCTTCGGCTACGGAAGTTCCACCGCCATCGCGCTGAGAAAGGCGGGCTTTGATCGGATCATCGGCGTGGGGTACGAGACGCCCCCGTCTTTTCGCGGTGAGAAACTCGCCATGTCTTCTCCGGGTTGGTACCTGACCCACGCCCTGCATGAGCATGACTCCGCCTACGAGACCTATCTGGCGGATGCCTTTTCGGCGGCCACCCGGGACCGTTTGATGGCGGACCTGCAAGAGAGAGGCATCGAGATCGACCTCGTGGTCTACAGCGTGGCGGCCCCGCGGCGCAGCCATCTCGGCCAGGAGTGGAATTCGTCGCTGCTGGTTCAGGGGGATCCGCTGGAAGTGGTGGGGCTCGACTTCAAATCCGGGCAACTGGGGCCGATTCGCGTGGAAGCCGCCAGCGAAATGCAGGTAGAGGAGACCCGCCGGGTCATGGGGGGCGATGATCTGGAGATGTGGGTCAACGCGCTGCTCTATTCAGGCCGGGCCGCCGAGGGCATGAAGGTGGCTTCGCTGTCGTATATCGGGCCCGAGCTGCCGCCTTTGCGTCGCATGTATTGGGACGGCGCCCTCGGTGAAGCCAAGAAGCATATCGATGCCACCACCGCGGAACTCAATACCCGTTTGTCGTCGGCGGTGGGCGGGCGGGCCTTTACGGTCATGAACCCGGCGGTGGTGACGAGTGCTTCCGTCGCGATCCCCGCCATGCTCCGGTATATCTCGGATTTTCTCGGGGCCGCGGACGCGGGCTATGGGGTCTATGAAGATCCCCTCGATGTCGGCATCCACTTCGTGAAGAGTCTCTACGGCGACGGCGAGCCCTGGCAGGGTGAACTCGATGAAGAGGGTCGCTTGCGTCTGGATCAGAAGGAACTGGAAGCGGGGCTCCAGAGCGAGATCGAAAAGCTCTGGCAGCTCCAGGAAAGTGGCGACCCCGACCCGGTGACCCAGGCCGGCTTTGCCCGCTTCAAGCGCGAGTACTCGATGCTCTACGGCTGGGAGGTCGAGGGCGTCGACTACGAGGCCGCGTATCCGGTGGACCCCGCCATGGGCCCCGCGCAAAGAGTCATCGACCTGCTCGAGAGCGACTGAGCGCTAGGCCTCTTCCGCGCCCTGAGTGTGCGCCGCGAGTGTCGCGATGATTCGGTCCCAGGTGCCACGCGGCAGGTCGTGCCCCATGCCGGGGATGACTTCGAGCTTTGCGTTCGGAATGGCGGCGGCTGTGGCTTCGCCGGCGGCCAGCGGGACCAGGGGATCCGAGGCTCCGTGGATCACCAGGGACGGCGTCGAGATCTGGCTGAGTTCTTTGCCTCGAGGTCTCGCGCCAAAGACGGCGGCCGCCTGGCGGGCGACGCCCTCCGGATCAAAGGCGCGGTCGAAGACCAGGCCGGCGATCTGGCGCCGTTCGCCTTCGTCGTAGGGGAACCCGTCTCCCGTAAAAGCCCTGCCGGTGCGCACGCTGTACTCGATGTAGGCGTCGCGCTCCCGGGGTGCCGGCTCCAGCAGGGCGGCGCGGGCGGCGTCGGTGGGGCCGGGCAGTCCCGGGTCGCTGGGGCTCGACATGATGGAGGTGAGGCTTCGCACGCGCGTTTCGTGACGCAGGGTCGCCTCCTGCACGATCATGCCCCCCATGGAGATGCCCACGAGGTGAGCGGTCTCCAGTTCCAGTGCGTCCATCAAGCCGATTACGTCGTCGGCCATGTCGCTCAGCGTGTAGGGGAGGGTCGGGGGCTCGCCCTTTGAAACGGCCGTAAGGACTTCGCCCATGTCGGGCACCGCCGAATCCGGGAAATGAGTCGAGAGCCCGACATCGCGGTTGTCGAAGATCACAAGGTAATGACCCGCGTCGGCAATCTGCTGACAGAATTCGGGAGACCACTGGACCATCTGGGTGCCGAGCCCGCGGAGCAGCAGCAGGGGGCGCGCGTCGGGGGACCCGAAGGTGGCGTACTCGATCTCGATGTCGTTGGCCTGGGCTCGGGGCATAAGGGGATTCCTTTCTCTCGGTTTCGGATCAGAGGCCGGCGTCCATGCGTGCGCCAACCAGACCGAAGAGTTCGGCCTCGCTTTCGACATCGCCGGTCAGGGACTCGTAGCGACCCACGGCTTCGAGGCCGGCCGCTTCAAGGAGGCCATCGAGTTCTTCATCTGTATAGGCCTGGGTGTGGAGCGAGTAGGCGCGGGGGCCGTCGTCTTGTCCCTCCTCAAAGACCCAGTAGCGCTCGGTGGTGACGGTCTCTTCTTCGTGCCACTGGCTCTCGTGCAGGGCCAGATACGGGCCGCTTGAAAAAGGACCCGATGGCTCGGCGGTCCATTCGGGAGGCTCTTCGCCCAGGGCCTGCACGTAATCGTCGAAATGGAGCTCAAGGAGCAGTCGGCCCGAGGGCGCCAGCGCGGAGTGGACCCGGGTCAGTAGAGAGGCGGCGTGGGCGGGGGCCAGCGTATTGAATTCGCCGAAGAGCATGAGGACCGCATCGAAACCGGACCCCAGGTCGGCGTCACCCAGGTCCGCGAGATGGTATTCGCAGCCGTCCTGGTTCTTTTCGGCTTCGCTCTTCGCGTATTCGATGGCTGCGGGCGAGAAGTCGAGTCCCGTGCAGCCGTGGCCGAGCCGGGCGAGGCGGGTGGTGTGGAGGCCCGGCCCGCAGCCGAGATCGAGGATGCGACCCGGCTTTCCGTCGAGCAACACCTGATGGATCCAGTCCACCTGCTGATCGATGATCTCAAAGCGGCGACTGCCGCGGTCATGATGCTGGGACAGGTGCTCGGTCAACATGCGCTGGCTGAAGTCCGCTTCATTCCAGGGCAGCCCACTGCCAGGCGCAAAGGGCACCATGGGGGGGCGGTCGATCAGGACGTCGAGCTTCATGACTCTAGGCTAGTGCTTTTTGTTCTGGTTTGATGCGAAGCCGGAAAGAAAAGGCCGAGGGAGAAGCCGGATGTCCTATTCTTGGCCGGGATCATGCGATGACGAAGGTTCGTGAAGGAGAGAGATTGGCTGAGTCTGAGAGAGCGGCGCGCAAGAGTCTGTCCCGGAGTTGGATCATCCTTGCTCTGGTCTACGTGCTCTTTTTCTATTGGTACACGTCTTTCGAGGGTCCGATCACGCAGGAGGAAATCATCCACTTTACGGAGGTCTTGAACGGCGCTCCGGGAATGGACGAGGAGAGGGCCCGCATCTGGATCGAGTTCATGGAGAAGGATACCGGCGACGACTGGGCCATGTGGAATGCGGTGGATCTCGCCGATCGTCCGAAGCCCATGGCGGGAGTCGAGCCCGGGGCCACGTCCGACGAAGTCGTGAGTCGCTATGCCGAGCCTTTTTTTGCCAGGGCGATTCCGCGTGCATCGCATCCGGTTTTTGTTGGCTTCGCCGCCTCTCCGGCCCTCGATGTCTGGGGCATCGAAGGCGCGGAAAATTGGGAGAGTGGCCTTCTGGTTCGCTACCGAAGCCGTCGCGACATCATGGAGATGCTGGAAGAGATGGTGAGCTCCCAGGACTCGATTCATGGATTCAAGGTTGCGGCCGTCGAAAAGACCATTGCTTTCCCCCTGGACCCCTGGTTCCACCCCGGCGATCCCCGCATCCTGCTCGCCCTGGTCTTCATCATTTTCGGCTTGCTTCTCCAGCTACGTCACAACGCGCGCTTGCGTCCTCCTTCGTAGAGCGGAAGCCACCCGGCTTGAGCTGG
>NZGT01000164.1 GCA_002691025.1 Spirochaeta sp.
CTGGAACCAGAACTACTCAGGAACCGCAGGCAATAAATTCGATACGCCCTGGGGCGATCTCGGAGTGATCCTCACGGTCTCCCATTTCGACAAAACGGTGAGAGAGGACATCCTGAGGGTCTCTCCCTCGCTGCGCCAGGTTCAGGGAAACACCGACTTCACCCGATTCCCAGGGCAGAATCAACACCCTCAGAACATTGAACGCTTCAACAACTGCTGCAATTTCGACAACAATCCGAATACCTTCGACCCCTACTACTACCCAGGCTACAGCGAAACCGAATACGGCCTTGAAGACAGGGAGAACACCACGGCTTCCGGATCCCTCGAGTGGCAAGCCCATGATTCCCTGAAGTTGTTCGCCGAGGGCACCTACAGTTCGATCAAGGTCAATGGACGCAGCCCATTCGCTGGAGCCTCGTTCGGCTTCTACTCCGGAAGCGGCCCACCCTTCTCGGACCGGGAACTGGACGGCATCGACCGCCCCGCGTACGCACCCGCACAGTCCACCTTCGGGTTCGCCGAAGTGGCTGGCGTGCAGGTCCCCTTCATGAACTCGGGCTGTATCGGATGCGGGATCCGGAACGAGCTCGAGATCGACCCGATACGGGATGGACCGGACTGGAATCCGAATATACAACCCAACGACGGGATGCAGATCCGCCCAGGTAACCGGAACGTCAATCGGGACACAGACAACTTCGTGGCCGCCATCGGCGGTGAATGGCTCGACGATGAGTGGCTGATCGAAGTCGAAGCCAGCGCCTCCGGATCAGACTCCACCACAGAGGCNTTCAGNAACACNTGGCAGTACAACGACCCCAGCGACCCNAGCTTCCANTCNCTGAATGCACGACTCCGGGTCCCCATGCTCTACGACGCCCGCGACGAAGAACTGGCGTATGGCCCCGTCCCCTACGGCCTCNATGCGGGTNCGGGNAGTCCATCTCCCGCCGACAACCTGCTGAACCCGGACTACTACTCGCTCTACGTCGCACGCGATACGTTGACGCAATTCAACAATGACCTCTACGCNCANCGNATCGATATCGAGCGCTTCCTTGAAACTCCTCTCTTCACATCAGCCGCCTTCGGNTTCCGGTCAAGCCAGCGTTCCACGGAACGCCAGAGGAACTCGGTCATTACCGACACCTTCCCNTGCCAGACCACCTCCACTCCCGCCTCGGACAATCCCTGCGCCGATCCAAACGTCTACTCAGACCTCACGCAATTNCTGGTCCCGAGTCCAGGAAACTTCTTCAGCTTCAATCCCGACGCCCCCTACCTGAGGGACTTCCTGACCACCGGGTCCGATCGGATTCCGGGATTCCAGGCCGAATTGGTCAACAGCGCGGGGCTCGCGGCGGANCCTGTGCTCGCCCCACAGCAGGGCTTCAAGGTCGATGAGCACACCTACGCGGGTTACCTGCGTCTCGANTTTGAAACCGACCGACTCGTCTGGCCCATCAAGGGCAATGCCGGGCTCCGGTTTGTACACACAGACCAGACCGCGGCGGGCAATCAACTCAACGCAGACCAGAGCTTCTCGCCTGTCTCGGTGAACCAGAACTACAACAACTGGCTGCCCAGCGCGAGCTTGATCGTTTCACCCCTNGAAGACCTGCAAGTGCGCTTCGGATACGCCAAGATCCTGCGTCGGCCGAGCTTCGCGCAACTCGCACCGACCTTCGAATACCCTCTCAACGANGGCCANGCCGTGACGGTGGGCGATCCCAACCTGCGGCCCACTACGGTTCAGCAATTCGATGCGGGAATTGAATGGTACTTCCTCAAAGGAAGCGTTCTCAGTGCGGGCTACTTCTACAAAAGCCTGAACAGACCCATCGGGACTGAATTCACCTACAACGCCATCTGCAATCCTCTTCGAGTCGGAGATCGACCTGAGAACTGCACCGTAGACGGACAAAGAGGCCGACGAGTCGACAAACTCGAGTGGAAGAATCTTCCCGGCGGACAGATCCAGGGGCTGGAGCTTGCCTTCCAGCACAAGTTCAACTGGTTGCCCGACCCTCTCAACGGCTTCGGCATTCTCGCCAACTATGCCTATCAGGACGGTGAACGGGACCTCACCTTCACCGCACCCGGAGTCTTGCAGAACAAATACCAGGTGGAGGCCGAATTCCCGGTCAACTTCCGACGGCTTTCCAAGCATTCCTACAACGTGACGCTCTACTATGAGAAGCCCCGATACGGCTTCAGTGGGCGCATCCGCTACACATGGCGTTCCAACTTCTTGATCACGGAATCCAGTGACGTCTCCTACGGAAGGCCGCTCTACCGGGACGATCGAGGGCAACTGAATGCCTCNCTTTCCCTTCGACTGCCCCGCCCCTTGGATAACTTCACAGTGATTCTATGGGGAATCAACTTGACNAAAACGCCCAGCATTGAAAGAGCCATCTTTCCTGACGGGCCCATCGCCCGCATGAAAGACGCNGACCGGCGCTACGCCATCGGGGTCCGCGCTCGTTTCTAGCGAGACACTTCGGCCCTCAGGCCCTCTGTCCGATCTCGGAAAGAAGGTCAATGAACCAGGGTGTCTGTGCATCAAAAGGCTTTCCGCCGCGGACACGCGGAAACTCAATCGCGCGCAGTTCACGCCCCTGATCCTCGTCATGCCCGATGACACCCTGCACCCCTTCCAGAGCCGAACGCACAGCCAACTCTGCGCACGCTCCGATCAACTCAAGGTCTTCCGCGTTTGGCGCTGCGCTACGAGCGAAATAGCCGCTCTTCTGCACAAGCACCTTCTCCGCCCCGACCTTTTCTGAAAATTGCTTGGCAAACCATTCACCGGGATTGATCTTGTCGAGTTTGACATGGCCGAAGGCATCACGAGGCACTTCCTGACCGGACGCTTGCATCTCNTCCACGATACTCTGG
The DNA here is from genome assembly GCA_002691025.1 of Spirochaeta sp. Taxonomy (GTDB): domain Bacteria; phylum Myxococcota_A; class UBA9160; order UBA9160; family UBA4427; genus MED660. The sequence continues at coordinate 2,905 of NZGT01000164.1, forward strand.
ACGCCTGCTCCCTCACTGATGAAGATATTGACGCAATCGAGCTCATCCATGACNGCTCGCAATCGCCTGGCTTCGTCGTTGATGTCAATGGAGACTTCGGGCAACCAGACCGCATGGATATCCTTGCGAGAACGGGAAAGGCCGATTTCCGGCAACAGTTCCAGATGGGAAAGTTTNGCCCTGTAGGCTTGCGCCGTCGCCGCCGTCAGCCAGCCGCAGTTTCGCCCCATCACTTCGTGAATGATCAGCATCCGGGGGTTCGCGCTCGATTCATTGACCACGTTTTCAAAAAAACGAGCACCCTGTTCGGCGGCCGTAGCCGCGCCCAGACTCTGCGCGATGGGAAAGACGTCGTTGTCGACGGTCTTCGGCAACCCCACCACGGTAAGAGAATAGTCATGCTCGGCCAGATACTCGGCGAGCGCCGCCGCCATGATATTGGTGTCATCGCCTCCGATCGTATGGAGAATGGTGACCCCATCTCGCTCAAGCTGTTCGGCGGCTCGAGCCAGAGGCGATTCTCCTTCCCGTACGAGCCCGCGCTTCACGCAATCCTCGACATTGGTGAGCTTGACCCGGCTGTTCCCGATCGGACTCCCCCCATGCTCCTGAAGAAAACGAGCCCTCTCTCTCATGGTTGAGTCGACAGACACGCTGTCGCCCAGAAGTAGCCCTTTGTAGCCGGCGCGATAACAAAGGATCTCAATCCCTTCATCGAACTCCGTGTAGCGTTCGATCAAAGCTCCGGTGGCCGCGGATAGGCACGGAGCCAAGCCCCCTGCAGTCAGGATTCCCACTCTCTGTTCAGCCATCATCTCGCTCCATTGCGGGCTGTTTCGTTGTGTCACAAGCCATTCATTTATCAAGTCGACTTGGCTTCAGGACAGACCGTGCCAGAAAAGGCTCAACTTCCGCCCTGCGTATCTCCAGACTCCAACCTCGACCGTGAACGTCGCGCATGGTAGCGCGCCCACAGACACCCTGGATTCCGGGCTGCGGCCCGGCTTCAAGACCCATTCATCAAAGCCCCATCCGCGAATCCACCCCCTCCTCCTCACCCGGTTTTTCTCCACCATCCCCCTACTAAAAAGGCCTCCAAAGCGCCGATTCAGCCCAGCCAGGGCCTGGATACGCTATATTGCAACTCGGATTAGCAGAGCCGATTGCTCGCAAACGCCTACTCGCGCTGTTGGAGCCGGGCGAATCCTTCAAGGGTCGACACAAAGCTGCGCTTCCTGCGCTCGCCCCGTCATCACCCTGCCTCGGAGAATTGGAATGGCTGAACTTGTACCCGTCGAACCTTTTGACATCGTGATTTTTGGAGCCACTGGCGACCTGGCTCTTCGCAAGCTGGTGCCTGCTCTTTTTCACCGCTGGGATGATGGCCAGATCCCTGAATCCTCTCGCATTATCGCGGCCTCTCGCGACGATCTGGATCAGGACACCTTCCGGACCATGGCCGCCCGGCACATTCACCCCGGCAATGGCGAGAGAGCCGCCCGATGGTCGGAATTCACCAAGCGCCTTACCTATGTCTCGGTGGATTCAGAGGGAGAAGGAGAAGGCTGGAAACTCCTCTCCGAAGCACTCGATTCGAATCCCGAAAAAGTGCGCCTCTTCTACCTCGCGCTGCCTTCTCGATTGTACGGCCCCATCTGTACAGCGCTCGCACGGCACGGACTCAACACGGCTCATGCGCGTGTTGTCCTTGAGAAACCCATCGGATCAGATTTCCAATCTGCGCGTCGGGTGAACGAGCAGGTTGGCGAGGTCTTCCCCGAAAACGCCATCTTCCGGATCGATCACTACCTGGGAAAAGAGACGGTACAAAACCTCCTCATCCTTCGTTTCGCCAACTACCTCTTCGAGCCCATGTGGAACGCCAATGGAATCGATCACGTCCAGATCACAGCCGCCGAATCGTTGGGGGCGGGAGAGCGGGCGGCCTACTACGACCGGTCCGGTGCGCTCCGCGACATGGTACAGAACCACCTCCTCCAACTGGCATGCCTCGTCGCCATGGAGCCACCGGCTTCACTTGAATCCGATGCGGTGCGAACAGAGAAGCTGAAAGTACTCCGAGCCCTGCGTCCCGTTGGGCCGGAAGCGGTGGCCAACGATGTAGTTCGAGCCCAGTATCAAGCCGGCGCCGTAGAGGGCGAGACCGTCCCGGGATACGCCAACGAAGTCGGGCACCCGAGCAACACCGAAACTTTTGTGGGTATACGCGCCCATATCGACAACTGGCGGTGGGCCGGTGTCCCGTTCTACTTGCGCACGGGCAAACGCATGTCGGCCCGTCGGTCCGAGATCATCGTCCAGTTCAAACCCGTCCCGCATGATGTCGTGGGAGCCGTCCAGGGAACCCTGCATCCCAATCGACTGGTGATACGCCTTCAGCCGGATGAAGGCGTCAAACTCATGCTGATGACCAAGGACCCCGGTCCGGGTGGCCTGCGCTTACGGTACGTTCCCTTGAATCTGGCTTACGCGGAACATTTCGAAAAGGACTACCCCGATGCCTACGAGAGGCTCCTGATGGATGTCGTTCGAGGCAATCTCAGCCTTTTCATGCGGGGCGATGAGGTAGAGGCGGCCTGGCGCTGGGTAGACGGAATCATCGAGTCCTGGGACCTTGGACAAACAAAACTCTATGGATATCCGGCAGGAACCGACGGCCCCGCACAGTCGGCGCTTCTCCTCGCCCGTGAAGACAGAGAATGGTTCGATGCCTTCAACAGCTGAATCACAGATTGGCCTCCATCAATACGAAAACCTACAGGCCATGGGGGACCAGCTTGCTGCCCGTATCACAAGGGTGGTGGAAGAGGCTGTCGATCAGCGCGGTCACGCCACTCTTGCTGTTTCTGGAGGATCGACCCCCAAAGCGCTCTATGCACGCTTGACCCATCTGAAAGCTTCCTGGAACCGGGTCGTCATCGTCCTCGTCGACGAGCGATGGGTCGAACCGGGCAGTCCGGGCTCGAACGAGACGTTCGTACGAGACCACCTCATGCAAGGCGAAGTCAAAGCCGCCCGATTCATCGGGCTGAAGACAGCCGGGGAAACGCCTGACGATGGACTTCAAGAAGCCGAGACCCGTCTCCGGGATGCATCCGACCCCTTCGACGTCGTACTTCTCGGAATGGGGACAGACGGACACACCGCTTCCTGGTTTCCCCACGCCCAAGGCCTGAAAGAAGCCATCTCACCCACAGGAGCCCGGGTCGCCGCGATTGAAGCGAACCGGAGCGATGTCACCGGCCCGTTTACGCAACGTATGACGCTCACCCGAGCCTCGCTGGCCGGAGCACCGGAAATCCACCTTCTCCTCTCGGGAGCCGAAAAAAGACAGACCTGGGAGGATGCCATGGGGCCAGGTGAGATCGAAGACATGCCCATCCGAGCGCTCCTCCGCGACCCCGAAATCACACTTCAGGCCCATTGGGCCCCTTAGCCACCAGGAACCCATCATGGCCACACGCCTGAACCAGACTGTCCAAGAGGTCACCGAGCGTATCCGTGCGCGTAGCCGAACCCACCGTTCGGCCTATCTGGACCAGATCAATCACGCGCGAAGCAGCGTCAGCCATCGCTCATCGCTTTCGTGTGGGAATCTTGCCCATGGGTTCGCAGCCTGTTCGGGGACGGACAAGGACAGCCTGAAGAAAGGGGACTGCGTCGATGTCGGAATCGTCACCGCGTACAACGACATGCTATCCGCCCACCAACCCTTCGAGACCTACCCTGGCATCATCAAGGACGCGCTGAACGCAGCCGGAGCCGTAGGCCAGGTGGCGGGTGGCGTGCCGGCCATGTGTGACGGCGTTACACAAGGCCAACCGGGAATGGAACTCTCCCTCTTCAGCCGGGACGTCATTGCCATGTCCACGGCGGTAGCCCTCTCGCACAATATGTTTGATGCCACGCTGTGCCTCGGAGTCTGCGACAAAATCGTGCCCGGACTCCTCATGGGCGCCCTCCGCTTTGGCCACCTACCTACGCTCTTCATCCCGGCGGGTCCCATGCAATCCGGTCTTCCCAACCCGGAAAAAGCCCATGTGCGACAACTCTTCGCAGAAGGAAAAGTCGGGCGCGACGAATTATTGAGCGCTGAAAGCAAGAGCTACCACTCCCCTGGGACGTGCACCTTCTATGGCACAGCCAACTCCAATCAGATGCTGATGGAGATCATGGGCCTTCACATTCCAGGAGCGGCCTTCATCCACCCGTCCGATCCACTGCGAGAGGCCCTGACCCGGGCCGCGGCCCGAAGAGCGGTCGAAATCGTCGACGGAGGCGGAGATTACAGGCCCATCTCAGGCATCGTGGACGAGAAAGCCATCGTGAATGCCATCGTGGGCCTTCATGCAACCGGAGGCTCCACCAATCACACCATCCATCTCGTCGCCATCGCTCGCGCCGCTGGCCTCCTGGTGGACTGGACGGATTTTGATGATCTGGCTTCGGTCACGCCGCTCATGTGCCGTGTCTATCCCAACGGTCCGGCGGACGTCAACCATTTCCACGCGGCGGGTGGACTCGCCTTCGTCATCAGGGAACTCCTCGATGCCGGCATCCTGCACGAAGACGTCAACACCGTCATGGGAGAAGGTCTACGGGCGTACGCCAGTCAGCCTTTTCTACAGAATGGAGAACTGATCTGGAAGCCGGTGACGGAAAATACGGCGGACGCAGAAATCGTACGACCCTATACCGAACCCTTCGCGCAAGATGGCGGGCTCAAAGTCCTGAACGGCCCGCTCGGACGCGCGATCATCAAGACCTCAGCCGTCAAGCCTGATCACCACCGGATCAAGGCTCCCGCTATCGTCTTTGAAGACCAAAGCGAATTCGTCAGTGCCTTCGAGGCCGGAGAACTGAAGCGGGACTTCGTCGCTGTGCTTCGCTTCCAGGGACCTCGAGCCAATGGTATGCCCGAACTCCACAAACTCACTCCTCTTCTCGGCTCACTGCAGGACCGCAACTTCAAGGTGGCACTCGTGACCGATGGACGCATGTCAGGCGCTTCGGGAAAAGTACCCGCAGCGATCCACGTCACGCCGGAAGCGGCCTGTGACGGCCCCATCGCACGAGTCCAGACCGGAGATATCATCGAGCTGGATGCCAAAGCCGGTACTCTCACGATTGAAGCCGAGGGTTTCGAAGAGAGGGCCCCCGCCAGGCTTTCCAAAGAGAACCCAGGTGGCATGGGACGAGAATTGTTCGCCGGCTTTCGTCAACTCGCGGGCTCCGCCGAAACTGGCGCGCTCTCCATTCCCGGACTCGGAGACCCCGTCCCCACCGATGAACTGGAGAAGGTCACGCCATGAGTGAGGAAAAGACCTACCTCGTAGCCGACATCGGTGGCACCAATGCCCGTTTCGGGATTGCTCGGGGAAACAGCGACCAGGGCTTCAGCCTGGAGCAGATCCAACGCTTCAAGAACCGGGATTTCAAGGATCTGGGCGAAGCCGCCCTGGCCTACCTGGCGGACTGCACAGGCTCCCGACCTCAACGGGGATGCATTGCGGTGGCAGGACCCGTNGGCCCGGGCCTCATCCAGCTTACGAATTCGACCTGGCAATTCGAACCCGATGCCTTGGCTCNTGATCTNGGTCTCGAGTCACTCCTGCCCGTCAACGACTTTGCGGCCCAGGCTCGCGGCGCACCNCTGGTCAGNGCGGAAGAGACCGTANCNGTCATCGAGGCCACCCCGGATCCCCACTCCCCNTGCGCCGTGCTCGGGCCGGGTACCGGCCTCGGACTAGGCATACTCCTCCCTCAACCGGGGGGCACGATTGTCGTCCCCACCGAAGGCGGTCATGCAGGATTCGCGCCGCGCACCGAGGAGCAACGGGCCGTCGGCCATCAACTCGCGCAAGATTACGGTTTTGTCTCCTGGGAACGACTCCTTTCGGGTCCAGGACTCGTCAATACCTACCGAGCGCTCTCGCGTATTGAAGGTCTGGTCACCCCCGACCCCCAGCCCGAGGAGATCACACAAGAAGCCCTCGCCGACTCCACATCGCTCTCNCGACGAGTGGTGGATTTCTTCTGTGCGGTGCTTGGAGGATACGCAGGAGATGTCGCCGTGATGNTCGGGGCGCGAGGCGGTGTCTATCTCAGCGGAGGCATTCTTCCCCGAATTCAGCCCCTACTCGAATCCAGCGATTTCAAAGCGCAGTTCATCGAACGAGGGCCCATGAGTGGCTACACGGAAGGCATCCCGGTGTGGCTCAGCCTTTCCAAGGAGGCGCCCCTGCTCGGCGCAGCGGCACTGGCCGAAAAGGGAGGACTCTGAAATGTCTATTTCCATGGACGAACTCACCGAAGCCGCCAGCGTGATTCCGATCTTGACCGTCTCGAGCCTCGACGACGCGATTCCCCTGGCGCAGGCTCTCAAAGCCGGTGGTCTACGCGTGATCGAAATCACCTTGAGGACCGAAGTCGCTCTCGCAGCGTTGAAGGAAATGAAAAAAGCCGAGCCCGACCTCATCATCGGNATGGGGACGATCCTTCAAACGGAACAAATTGAAACCGCTCTANAAGCCGGTGCTGACTTCCTGGTGTCGCCAGGCCTGACCCGCGAACTGGAGCGCGCTTTCCAGACGGCCCATGCCCCGGTTCTTCCCGGCGTCGCCACGGCCAGCGAAGCCATGCAAGCCGCATCGGCAGGATTTGATGTATTGAAATTCTTNCCTGCCGAGCAGATCGGCGGGCTCGATTACCTGAAATCACTCCGAGGCCCTCTACCGGATATACGATTCTGCCCGACGGGCTCCATCACCCGCGCACTGGCCCCCCAGTACCTGGCATTGCCACATGTGGTCTGCGTCGGCGGATCCTGGATCGCCAATTCCGCCTTGATCGAAGCGGGCGACTGGGACGCCATCACGGCCAATGCAAAAGCCGCAGCCGCCATGGCGAAGTAGCTCCACCGGCCCTGCCCTGACGAATTCATACTCGTACGCTCAATCAGACGGCGCTGCTCCGGTCGCCAGTTCACAAANGAGTTGATCGACCAGCGCCTCGGGAGAGCAGGAAATATCGAGATCGAGAACCCCTTGTGGAGATTCGAGGGTTTCGATCTGACTCTCCANAAGAGAAACCCCGGCGAAATGCCCCTCTCTTTTCCGTAGGCGATCCGCGATCAAGGCCGCTGAACCTTGAAGGTGAGCGATCACCACATCACCTCGGGCCGCTGTGGTGAGAGCCTGCCTGTGTTTCGCCCGCAAGGCGGAACAGGCCAGCACCACCGATTCAGACCTCTCCAACGAAGCCTTGATTGAAAGNCCNACCCTCTCNATCCACTNGNTTCGNATCCGCNTCGTCNAGAGGCCGNCCCNCNGTCATCTCGGCCCGAGCCTCTGGGCTATGAAGATCGTCTGCATCCAGGAANACCCACCCCAATCGAGTGGCCAGGCTGCGCCCGAGCGTCGTCTTCCCGCTTCCGCAGACCCCCATCAAAAGNACCACTCGCGCCCGACCCCGGNTCTCGTCTCGACATANGCGGNCTCTTCAACCTAGCGAGAACTTGANCGGCGAATGCCCGAAAAGCCCAGACCCAGAGTCAACANGAGCAAAGCCGGCCACNCCAGGAGCGGTACNGAGACGAGGTCAAANGTCTCGTCNCCATTGTAGGCACCGAGATGNGCNGNCGAACCNGAACTNACGGGCAACCCGAAGAAGTCCTCTGACCCCGCAACCCATGTACCGGCCGATTTAGCGGGACTCTCGGGCAAGAGCTTGTACATGGCCGGATCGTCCGCTCCCGGATCGCGCAGTTGGGGGTCGAAGTAGACCGCCTCGTTCGACANTTCCGTGGCCAGGGAAAAAAGGCCCGGGGGATAGAAGAGGTTGTTCCGGATGTCGTATGTCACCCCGGAGCCGGCGATCTGCGTTTGGAGAACAGCGCTTCCGTCTTGCACATAGATCACATTGTTATAGAAAAGAGTCTCNCCACTNCCGGCCTTGAAGACGATCTCAGGACTGAAGGTATTCGGCACAAAGACGGTGTTGTTATGAATGAAGTTTCCCACACTGGGACAACCCGCATTCACATTNCAGTAGTTNGAGACATTGAAGAGACGCCCCGATTGAAGTCCGCCATCNACTCCCTGTACGCGGTAGCCATCCNCGACACTGATGTTGTAGCGATAACCACAGTCGNNATTCCCNCCGAGGATCTGCNCGAAGCCTCCCTCGTTGTTGTAGGAATAGTTGTACTGCACAACGACNTTCTCGTTGTTGTAGTCNATATGAACCCCNTACGAATCCATGGGGCCTCGGGCATTTCGAACCGTATTGTTCTGGATCAACACATTAGTGGAATCAAAGGCCCAAAGACCACTCCCCCTTTGCCACATTCGAGCATCCAGGTGAGAGCCGGTCCCGTCAAANAGATTGCCTTCNACGAGNACGTTNGAGGCCTTGGCCGGGACNAANCCAGANCCACCCGTATCCAGAAAAGTCGAATTCCGTAGCGTAATGTCATCGTGCTTATAATCATCAATCCCGTTCAAGCCGAGCGGCCTGACCCAGATGCCGTAATGACCCGTCCGACTGACCGTCAAGCCATCCATGTCGATATCTGAAATCGTATAGATCTCATTTGCATCCACATCCGACTGCGACTCGAACTTGATCCCATACCCCTGGTGGGCCTTTCCTGGATCGGACGGCGTCGGGTAGACGTCATGGATGTCCAGATTCGAAAAGCTGAACCCCGAAATGGAACGACCCGCAGCCAGGACCTTCACGCCAAATCGGACATTCTCCCCGCTCCCGTCGTCATTCTCCGCACCTTGAAAATCGGCCTCTACCTTGACTTGGCTTGCCTGATCCAGATGCGAAGCCTGATTCGTCAATTCAAGGTTCTCGACCTCATAGTACTCATCATCGACAATCAGCAGACTCGCCTGATAGCCATCCCCATCAATGATGGGCTTGACACTTCCACCATAGGACCCGATCCGAATGGGGTAGGCAGCCGTACCAGATCCTCTCGGCCAGAACATGCCCTGCCAGACATCCCCCGACTTGAAGAGAACCTGATCCCCGGGTTCGAGAGGAAGGGCGTTCACATGACCCAGGCTCTGGAATGCCGACTCTTCCGTCAGACCATCGGCATCATCGCTGCCTGCTGAGCTACTGACGTAGTAGTTCGTCGGTTCCAGAGTCGCACTGACCGGATCCACCTCCACCAGGAGGTCGGCCGTCCTGAAGAACCGACCTTCGACCGCAATATTATCGAGTTGTGACTCCGCATAGGCATTTCGAAAGTCAGTCCAGAGGAGCCGGAAAGCCAACGATGCATCGGGGGCCAGGAAGACTTGTGTTCCCGTGGCACCGCCCAGGTCGTGCGAGACGTCGAACGTCCCCGGCCCGAGACCGAAGTCATGATTGTAGATCGAGTACAGATCGACCGTTTCAACGCCCGTATCTTTTCTCGTCAAGGCATTGTCATACACCGTACCGTCACCGGAGAGATATTGGATCTCCAGGTTCTTGGGAGAATTTTCTCTCCCCACCCGAGCATCAAAGTGGATGAAATCCACCCGGAAGTAGTAGTCGCTTTCGTTGGTGATACGAACATCGCCCGTCCGACCGTCGCTGTTGGTACTGAATTTCCACACACTCGTCCCGTTCGGTGCGCCCGTGGGATTCGTGCCGTACGCCCCGATCCGTTGTCCCGGAGTGCCGTCCGCCAACGTGATTTCTGTAATCAGGCGAGTGCTGTCTGCGTCTTGATCGCCAAACCCGTCTCCATTCAGCATCTGGTTATACTCATTCTGGCCCCGCCCCCTTTGACCCTCTAAGGAAGCCTCTTGGCCAATGACGCCTGTCAGGTACGTACTCGCCGACCCGATATCACCGAGTGGCGTTTCGTCATACGTGGAATTGCTTTCCGGCGTGTCATCACAGATGCCCGAACTGTTGCCGTTCGAACAAGTCGAAAACGTCTGCCAACCGATGAAAGCCGCGAACGCAGGCTCACTCGCAAGCAGGCCCTGAGCCACCGTACCCAGAACCAACAGGCCGACTCCCGTTACCACCCGCTTACGCACACCGTGCAGGTCCCACATCGACTCTTGACCTTCTTGACCGGATCGAGCTCAAAAAATGCCACCGTCGGAGAGCCCGTCTCTCGCAGCACACCCGTTGAACCGATTGGCGAAAAGAATCCCAAGTGTATGGAAAGTATAACTTTTTTCAATATTATTCTTCCGGCTCAGAGCGACCCCTTCCCTACTTCACTCTCCAGATCGCTCTTGAGGGCAGGAGGCGTTCTGCCACTTTCGAGAACAGGATTGTTGTGAATCCGGGCGCAAAAGCATTCTGGTAGAATGTGTTTTTGCCGCCTTACGCTCGATCCTCTCGAGAGAAAATCTACTAAGACACACGGAATTCTCGACCCAGCACAAGGAGAGATACAATGCCGAGCGCGTACCCCGAACCGTCCATTCCTTTTCGACTTTTCACAGACCAAGAGATCGAAACGTACCATCGAGACGGCGTGGTCTGTGCTCGAGGCCTGCTGGATGCCAGGACCATCGATCACTTGCGCGAGGCGCTTGAGGACGCTCTTGAAAAACTATCAGTCCTGGGAAAAGACGGTCTCAACCGGGAGTCCAAAGGCTTCCATGGCGATATTTTCGTCTGGAAACTCCACGATGTCTTCCGCGATCTCGCCCTGTTTTCATCACTCCCCGCACTGGCCCACCAAGTGCTTGAGACTCAAACCGTCAACTTCTTCTACGAACAGTTCTTCGTAAAAAGAGCCGGCTGTCCCGTCGACACACCTTGGCATCAGGACATCCCCTTCTGGCCTGTCAGAGGCTCCCAGATCGTCTCGTTCTGGATCACGCTGGACCCCGTAACCCGGGAATCGAGTGGCCTGGAATTCGTCCAGGGCTCACAAGACTGGGATCAACGCTACAAAGCCGTGACACCAGGGCACGACGCCTACATGATGGACACCGACCTCCCCGCTTCGCCCAACTATGCGGAGTCTCGAGACGAATACAACGTAATCGGCTGGGACATGGAGCCCGGGGATGTCATCGTATTTGGTCCGGTGGTCTGCCACGGCTCGGCCGAAAACGCCTCGAACACCAACGACCGTCGCGCCCTGGCGTTCCGCTATTGCGGTCCCGACGTTCACTTTCAACCGAGACACGCCACCATGCCTCTCCTTTGGGATCACGGTCTTGAGCCTGGAGACCCCCTGGGCGGATCACTGTTTCCACGGGTCTGGCCTCACGTCATTGATGAGGAAGTGGCCCGTCGCATGACCGGGCCCGAGCCCCCCAGCGAAAAACAGATCAGTGCATTCATGCAACATCTCGCAGAGACTGGCTTCGGGCCGACGGGTGAGAAAGTCAGCCTCTTCACCCAGGACAAAGATGGATAAAACGATCCGTCGACCGGCGTAGCACCCTGACGTTTAGCCCTTCCGCGGAAAATTCCGCTGACAATGAATTCTGTATGGTTTCATCGTTTTGCTCTTTCCTCCTGGCGTCGATCATGAGAAATTGGGAAAACAAAGATGAATCGACGCCGAAAACAGAGCACGAAGCGTTCCGGGCACACTCGCTACCACGGAGCCGACACAAAACCGGTTGAACCCATGCTGAGAAGAACGACCCTCGCTTTCTGCCTATTGATGTTCTGGCCATGCGTCACGTGGTCGAGTGAGTATGCCATCGTAACCACAAGTGAAATCCGGGGTCTATCGCAAGAGCTTCCTGCTTTCGTGGCGTTCAAGACAGACCGGGGTTTCAACGTCTCTCTCTTCGACGAAATGGACTGGGGCGGTTCAGGCCTCGTGGGTGACGCCGCAGCCGAAGCCCTCCGCGGCTTCCTGCAGGGTCTGGATGCCCAGACCGGGCTTGATTACGTGCTGCTGATCGGTGACCCAAGGAGCCAGACCGGGCCCATTCCNATGAAGAGCCTCTACCCNCGCACGACGGGTCTTGTTTCCACATCTCCAAATGGATGGAACGCCGACTGCAACTTTTCACAGGTCTCNGTCCCTTCCGACTATTACTACGCGGAACTCGATGGAGACTGGGACCTCGATGGGGACGGATTGGCCGGGGAGTTCGGGNCCAGCACAGCCNCCACNGGCTCTACCGGGGACTTNGGACCGGGCGGAATCGAACTCGACCACGAAGCCATGGTCGGTCGGATTCCGGTCTATACCCACGATGCGGCCGCGCTGGCGCAAGGAGTGCAGGAACTCGATCACATCCTGCTCAAGACCATGGACTATCAGAGTGCAGACGCCGGTTCCATCGGGTGGCGAAATACGGCTCTTCTGGCGGCCGAAGGGGCCAATCGTTTCTTCTGGGGCGANGCCACGAGCAACGAAGTCCTTCTCCCGGAGGATTTCACGGTCAAGCGGGCCTATGACGCNGACGTGTGCCTCGCNAACACGCCCCAGACGTGCGANCCGAACCTGACGACCCTCCCCGAAGCCACNACCTGNTCGGTGGCCAATGTCTCNAACCTCTGGCAATCCACCACGCCCGGCATTGTCTCCTGGCTTACGCACGGGGGCGGCTGGGGGGCTCAAGCGGTCATGAACGCCAGTGAGGCCACACAACTGGATGACGACCATCCCGTCATCACCTTCCAGGCATCTTGCTACAACTCGCAGCCAGCACAGACCAACAACCTTTCCTATGCGCTGCTAAGAAACGGCGCCATCGCGACGGTGGGCGCCACCGCNGTCAGCCACGGGCCTGGCTCGCCGGTCACACTCAACAGTGGCAACCATGAAGCGGGGAATGCAGGCATGTCGTACCACTTCATCGAGCGGATCGGNCCGCAAGGTCAGTCAGTGGGAGAGGCGCTGTATCAGATGAAAGACAGCCAGGACCTCTACGGCCGTTGTTGGTACTGGCAGAACTCCTTGACTTTCAATCTCTACGGAGACCCGGAAGTCCACCTTCTGGATTCACAAAGCACCGCAGTGCCCTCCTGGAAACCGATAGGCCTGGGCCTGANGATTCTTCTTCTGGGTCTGTCTGGCATGCTCAAGGCGACTCGCAGAAGTACCCCGACCCGCGCTTGAGTTCCCCTCATGCCAGCGTCGCCCCCATCAGGCCCCAAGGCGTCCCACGGAACCCGGCTTGATGTCNGCTAGNNTGGGCGTACCCATCTGACGCATGACGACCCGGAGTTCTTCGCGNAGAAGCGAGAGCACCGACTCGACTCCAGGCTGACCGAACGCACCGAGTCCCCAGATATAAGGTCGACCGATACAAACCGCGTCGGCCCCCAGGGCCAAACCCTTGTAGATATCCGTCCCCCGACGAAAACCGCTGTCCACCAGCAGGGGAACCTGACCTGAAACTGCCTGGGCTACTTCCGGAAGACATTCAATCGTGCCTCGACCGGTCTCCGCGGCGCGTCCTCCGTGATTCGACACCACGATTCCGTCCGCCCCGTTCTCCAGACATCGCTCGGCATCGTAGGGCGTCACTATCCCCTTGATGACGACCTTCATCGACGTGCTCTTCTTGAGGCGTCGGACGAATTCCCAATCCAGATTGGCTCCCCAACCCATCTTGGGATCCGCCCCGACCAGATTGACCCCTTTGAACATGGGTTTTCGAGACAGATACATGTNCGGAGAGGGATGACACGTCGTGCAGGTCCGGGAGTCAAAAGCCTGGGCGCGGGCCTGGGTCTCTTTCGTGCCCTCACCCGCCAACGAATCCACCGTCAAGACCACCACCGGACNCCCCGCAGCCTCGGCGCGAGCCGTCAGCGCTGCCGACACATCCTCATCGGAAGTGGGATAGAGCTGGTACCAGATGGGTGCACCATACGCCTCGACGACATCCTCCACCGACGTCGTACTGACCGTGGAGAGAATCTGAAGGTTTCCCTGATGGCTCGCGGCCCGGGCCGTCGCGAGCTCTCCCCATGGATGGAAGGCCCGCTGACTTCCCACCGGAGAAAGAATGATCGGCGTATCCCAGCGCTGACCAAAAAGCTCGATTCCCGTATCTACATCCGTCACACCCGAAAGAACCCGGGGGTTCAAGTACAGCTCATCAAAAGCAGTACGGTTGGCCCGCAGCGTCGTCTCTCCATCCACACCCGACTGCAGATAACCGAAATGGGCCGGCGGAATCTTCTGTGCCGCCACCCACTCGAGGTCAAAGACACTTCGAGACTCATCCGGTGACATCACCTGCCATGGGGCCTCGCCNGANGGCATCGGCTGCTCAAGNAAACGCAGAGCTTCGGAAGCTTCGTTCGATTGACCACGACCCGTGAGCGCGCCCACAGCCTCAGCCATCAAACCCTGAGCCAGCAGGGGGCTCGCGGCCAGATATCGCAAAAAACGCCGCCGCTGTACGCGTGAAGAATCCAGTGTATCCCTCTATTTCATGGTAACTCGCCATGCTTCGTGCTCTCGGGAACAGGAACTCCCGGAAGTCCAGTGTACACCCTTGAACAGGCCTGAAACAAATCAATCTGCGCCTCTCCCCGGGAGCCGGACAAGAGCCTCCAAGGAACCGAAAACCGCCCTTGAAGACGTGCCTGTTTTCCGGACCCCAGCCCCGGACGCCCCCCCTCCGCCCCCCGAAGGCCCTGGACAACGCCACCGATCCCGAACCATCCGATGATCGGCGCAGCCCTCCTCCCAAACCAAAACGGAGAGACGATGCCCTGATTCAGGCGCGTCATCTACTTGAAATCCACAAGCACTTTTTATATCGAAAAGCGGGAGATGGGAGACGACAAATCAAGACAGGCCGGAACCAAAGACCGTCACGGGGTCTGACCTTGCCTGCCAACTGATCCGAAGCTCAAAAACGAAAGTGCAAAAAAAATCCGTTGATCGCTCCGGCGCCTCGTTCAGGCATTTCATAAAAGGAAATCGCCATGACGGTCCTTCAAAATCGAAAACCGAACGTTTCATTTATTACGCATGCGATCATCGTAAGAAACGTTTCAAGAAAAGATTAGACACACTGAGATTCCTGCGTTTAGCTGATTTCGAAGGTCACTTAACAAAACCGGCGTTTGCCATTGGATCATGCTCAAGCAGCTCGTTCAAAAGAAAAAAGGAATTAAGATGATCGGAATCTCTACACACTCCCAAAAGTCTCGTAAGCAAAAACTGAGTCAGTTTCTCCTCTGTCTCCTGGTCTCACTCTCCATCCCGACCCTCGGATGGTCCGCTGATGAGAGCTTGTCGCTCTTCATCACCAACAACGCGGATCGATCGGGCGCCATCGAACTCAACGGAACCGGCACCCCTCTCGCCGGAAGAGTCGGCGTCTTTCTCGACTCCGCCGATGGCGGCTTCGACACAAATGACATCCGCTACGTCCAGTTCTATGTCAACGATCGCCGTCGCAACGGGGAACGACGAGCCCCCTACGACCTGGGTGGAACACCTCGTTCAGGAGATGCCCGACTCCTCCCGACCGAACACATATTCAATGAAGGCCCGAATGACATTCGAGCCGTGATTCTCGACCGACACTGGCGGTGGCATGTCGTGGAAGCCGAGCTGAATGTCCTCCCGCCCGCTCCCAACATCGTTGAAATCGCTTCCTCGGTGGACGACTTCTCCATCCTGGTTGAAGCCGTGGTGGCAGCCGATCTGGTGGATGCTTTGAGCCAGCCTGGAGCACTCACGGTCTTTGCCCCCACCAATGAGGCCTTCGTGCAGCTCCTCACGGACCTTGGAATTTCCAAGGACGAGCTTTTTGCGGACAAGGCCCTCCTCACGAAGGTGTTGACCTATCACGTGCTGGGCAACGCATTGTTTTCCCCCGCCATCCTGGCCAGAAGCGAGCTCACCACGCTCGAGGGCGAAGACATCACGGTCGATCCCAACGGTCCGAAAGTCAACGACTCGAATCTGCTTGATATCGATATCGCGGCCTCCAACGGCGTGATTCACGTCATCGACCAGGTTCTGCTTCCGCCGTCCATCACGGATCCGCAGCAGACCATCGCTGAGATCGCTGTGGGCAACGAAGACTTCTCCATTCTGGTCGAAGCCGTCGTCGAAACGGGCCTGGTCGGGATTCTCTCGGTCAACAGCACGGACCTGACCGTCTTTGCCCCGACCAATGCAGCCTTCGTAGCCCTGCTTGAAGCCACGGGGCTCACCAAGGACGAGCTCTTTGCCAACAAGCCCCTGCTCACGACCGTCCTGCTCTATCACCTGCTGAACGAAGAGCTCTTCGCTGGGGAAGTCCTCCTGGAGACAGAGTTGTTCCCCATGGAGTCAGAGCCGATCGCGGTCGATGCAGAGAATGTCCAGCTCAACGGAATCGATATCATCGCCACCGATATCGACGCATCAAACGGTGTCGTCCATGTGATCGACGGCGTCCTGGTGCCGCCCGCTGCGCTGGAGCTGCTGGGCGACTGAGAAAACGAACACAAGAAATGAGCAGGCCTCAGGAGAAATCCTGGGGCCTGTTCTTGTTTTATCGCCTGGCCAGCATCTCGAAGCAGCCCCACCGGCCAAGCACGGATCGTATCGGTTCCATTACCCAGCGGCTTCAGGAAGCCGCTGGACTCCGCCGAAGCCTCTTGAATAGGACCAGGTGACCGAGCCACGCGCACGTCACCAGCACACCGGGGAGCCAGACGAAGGGAAAGCGTGACACAAAGACATTGGCAGGATCTCCTCCGATCTGCTGAAGCGGTGTGGGAGCCGACAGCATGGCCCCGAGCACGGTCACGACCAACACGAGTGCCATGCTCACATTCCACCATTGGAGAAGGTGGGGCTTCACGCGGGCCGCAAACGGGCACAGGAGGAGCGCAGTGACTCCGGGCACGATGTCGAGGTTGGTGCCGGTCCACGTCATGGTGGGGTTTGCCACCCCTTCCTCGACCGCCACGTGGAGCATGATCTCCACCACGATGCGAAAGCTCTGGAATCCCACCAACAGTGCCAGCGGAAGGTCACCCAGCCGTTCCGTGAATGGCTTCCGAGACGCCCAGAAAAGGAAGATCAAGATCGACGCAAAGACCAGGAAGAAGCGCGGCGGGTTCCACTGATCAAAGAAACCGCTCCCTGCGAGCAGACCCAACCCTGTCATCCAGATCCCGAGAACAAAGCCCGCTCGAAGGCCCGCCGCACGCCCCGACGTTCGGACAATCGCCCCCACCACAAGTAGGCCCATGACGGGCGGCAACAGCCCAAAACTCCAGGTAAGGAAAGGAGAGGGATCAGGAATCATGTGAATCACTTCGTTCACCTCGCAGGCTTCCGTGCCGGACGAAAATTCTCGATAACGACGGACGAGCTGATATAGCCCGGGTCATCTCCAGTATAGTTCTCCAATCGAATCAGGGACGGACCCCGTCCATTTCATGAAAACATCCTCAGCAAGGAGTATTCCATCATGATCTCCGCAGACGAAACCTTCGACGGCACATGGCCCTTTGAAGCCCACTTCAGCAAAGCCTCTGGCTTCCGCCAGCATTACGTCGACGAAGGACCGCGAGACGGAGAAGCCATTGTCTGTCTGCATGGCGAACCGACCTGGGGATATCTCTACCGAAACTTCATACCGACGCTTTCTCAGGACCACCGGGTGGTGGTTCCAGACCATATGGGGTTCGGGAAGTCCGAAACACCCCAGGACCGGACCTACACACTGCAGAGCCACGTCGAAAACCTGGAAAAGCTGCTGGATGAACTCGAGCTCAACGACATCACTTTCGTCTGCCAGGATTGGGGTGGGCCCATGACCGGGGCTTATACGATTCGGCACCCGGAGCGCGTCAAGCGGGTTTTCCTGATGAATACGCTCTTCGGCTACGGCGGAGGCAGCGCGGGTCCCGAAAAGACGCCCTGGTTCCAGTGGATCGAAAAACACGAAGAGGCCGGCACGCTGGAAGGGATCCTGGGCGAACTGGGATCGACGATCTTGTCCGTCATGAAGATCATCGGCTTCCAGAATTCGGCCGCCGTGGACGAGACCTGGATCCGGGCCTACTCAGAACCCTTCCCGGATCGGGAAAGCTGCATCGGAGGCATCCAGTTTCCTCTCGATGTCCACTACGGACGATTCATTGACTACGTGCTCGAAGGAGTACAGAACGGAGACCTCGAGGCCGTCAAAGCCAAGCCCGCCATGCTCGCCTCCGGCGACATGGACTTCGGGATCGCTCAGAGCCACTCCATCAGCGACTTCCAGGGACTCTTCCCCAAGGCCCCCGTGGTCAAACTGCCGGGCGTAGGGCATTTCTGTCAGGAGGACGTACCGGAGACCCTGGTCGCCCTCATCCAACAGTTCATCCAGAACCACCCCTGATGTTCCGCGAGGCTCTGCTGTTTGGCCCAGGATCCAATCAATGAGGGACATCCATCGATCGAGGCGGGCGCACAACGATATCGGCAATATTCACCTCAATGGGCTGAGTCACCGCGTACAGGACGGCTTTCGCTACATCATTCGGATTTCCCAGTAGCTGCTTCAGATTCGAAGAGAGTGTATCCAGGAGTTCCGGAGGCAAGCGTTCGCCCTTCTCCAGGTCAAGATCCATGCCGCCCATCTTTCCCATGGTCTGGATGAACTCCCGGTCGAAGTTCCGAGCAAAATTCGTCGCGATGGCGCCCGGCATGACGTTCGTCACGCGAATTGTATCGTCCTCGAGTTCATCGCGAAGACTCGCTGAAATCGAGTTGACGGCATGCTTCGTTGAGCCGTACACACCCGAGTTCCGACGCTCTGCCGCCACCGAAGAGATATTGACGATCTGTCCTTCCGCCGCGCAGCCTCGCATGGCCTTCACAGCCGCCTGGCAGCCCACCAGAAGAGCAAGAACGTTCGTCTCATACATGGATCGCCATTCTTCCGGGTCGCCCTCAATGATCGAAGCCGGATAGGACAATCCAGCGTTGTTGACCATGATGTCGAGGCGGCCCGTGGCCTCCACCGCGGAATCCACCAACGAATGAATTTGAGCCACATCGCGCACATCCATGACCACGACGGTCGCGATTCCGCCCGCTTCCTCGATGGTCTTCTTCGCCGTATCCATGGACGCCTGGGTCCTTCCTGCCAGGAAGACGTGAGCCCCTGCGCCTCCGAGATGCTCTGCAATCGCACGACCGATACCACTGGAAGCCCCCGTGACGAGGGCCGTCCGTCCTGAAAGCGGTGTAGATTCTGACATGGGTGGATTCCTTTCATCCCGGTTTGACAAGAATGAAACACATTGACAAAAAGTGGTCAAAGTGTCAAATTTTATGGATGCCGACCAGCCCTCAAAACAAACGGGAAGCCATTCTCGAAGCCGCGTTCACCCAGTTCAGCCGCTATGGGTTCAGACGAACCTCCATGGAAGACATCGCAAAAGAGACGGGGATCTCGCGCGCATCCATCTACTCCCACTTCGATAACAAAGAAGAAGTCTTCCGAAGTCTCTCGGCCTTTCTTCATGATCGAGCCCTCGGCGAGGCGGAGGTCCGGTTGAAAGGCACGGAGAGCAGCATCAAGGCGCCTCTTCAGGTGAGCGAACGCATCGCGTCTGCCCTTCTCGCCAAGATCAACCCCTTCCACAAGGTCTTGACTGAATCCGCACACGGGAGCGAACTGGCCGACGAAAACAGCCAACGCTGTGGAGATCTTGTACGGGACTCCCAGGAACGCTTCCAATCGATGCTCACCCAGACTCTCACGAGCGCCGCCCGCGACGGCGAAATTGATCTCAAGACAGCCAAGCTGAAAGCCTCCGTGGCGGCCGAACTCATCTACCTGGGTGCCTCCGGGCTGAAACAAGGTGCATCGGATTCGGCCACTCTGGAGAAGAGAGTTCGGAACTTTGTCAGGGTCTTCCTGGACGGAATGACCTGAACCCGCGGTGACTCTCCAGACCTCTGGCTCCTCGTGACTTGGCAAAATCGGCCTTCTTCCGCAGAACAGAACAACAAGACTGAAAACGATGACACGCGCAGAATCCGACAAACAGGCACTCGCCCCGAGCCCCTTCCCTGAAGAGCAAGCTGCACTCCGGGATACCCTCCTCGCTTCTGTGGAATCCGTCGCTCGATGCGTCAAGGACGCCACCTCTGACAGCGAAGAGGCGCGAACGCTTTCCCCCATCGCCGCCAAGGCGCTACGGGAAAGCGGCTTGACTGCCATGAAGAGCCCCCGCTGCGCGGGCGGCGCCGAGGCCCATCCACACGTTCAGATGGATGTCATTGAAGCACTGACAAGAATGTACCCGGCAGCGGGATGGAGCCTGCTCATTACTTCCGGCATCACCGCACGTGTCTTGTCCTCACTTCCAGATGCGAGCGTGAAGGAAATCCTCCGCACCCAAGGCTTTCCTTTCGTGGCTGGAAGCCTCAAGCCATCCGGGCGTGCCCGGGCCGTCGAGAACGGGTTTGTGATCTCGGGAAGGTGGTCCTGGGCCAGCGGCCTCGGCCATGCCGATTATGTAGCGGCCCCGGCATTCCTGGAGGACCGCTCGGGTGCCATCTGGGCCGTCGTCCCGAAAGACCAAGTGCAGGTTCACGACACGTGGTTTTCCCTGGGCCTCAAAGGCACAGGCAGCGCCGACTTCTCCCTGGAGGAATCATTCGTTCCGACGGAGTTCACCTCCAGTAGTCCGCGATCGGTCCGAGGCGGCCCCTTATACCGACTCGGCTACGGAGGCGCCGCCCATGAGCATGGTATTTTTGCGTGTGCTCTCGCACAAGCCGCGCTTGATTCGCTTCTTTCTACCGCAGGAGAAAAGAAGCGCGGCTACGTCCAGACAAGAGGACTGGTTGATCGCGAAGTCTTCCAATCCACAGTGGCCGAGGCTGAATTGAGGATCCGAGCCGCCCGACTGCTCATGGCGGATACCGCAGCCCGACTTCTTGCCTCCGCCTCCGAACACGAAGCCCCCGTAGCCCTGCAAGCCGAAGCACGCGCCGCGGCGACCTTTTGCACCGATGAGGCCGTGGACGTCACAACAAAGCTCTTTCGCTTTGCCGGAGGAGGTGCAGTCATGCAGGGGGACCCCATGGAACAGATCCTGCGAGACCTCTTGACCGCGCAGGCCCACCTCTTTGTCAGCGACGCCGCCTACGAGAGCCTTGGCCGCCTCCGACTCGGCCTCACTGATCAGGCTCCACTCGGGTAGCAAAGACTCGAAAGAGAGCGGCTGGCCGATGCCCAAAAAGCAGGATCCACCCGGCCCGGGCACACGCTTCTTTTCCGGCTGTCTCATTTTGTCATAGACGTTCATGACTTTTACTTGCCTTTATCAATCGCAAAACCCTTCATCGATCGAGTCGTGATCGAAGCCATTCGTAAAACTCAAGACGGTCTTCCAGATAGGGCTCCGAGTCAGATCGCTCACTTCAAGAAGCTTCGATTGCCCGTTCGGAGCCGAACCCTGATACCCCCAGGGTATTGCGCCGGCCCCACTCCACTCGACCTACGGATCCAAGCCTTGTCACGACGCTTCATCCAGCACCTTGGCGCCTATCCCCCCTTTTTCTACAAGGAATGGACGCTGGAATGGCCTTCGAAGCTCCAGAGCCATGAGCAATTCCGCAGGATTCAGCGTAGGCTTTAGAGGTCGAATCAAGAGGGAACAAGCCGAGCAGAAGCGAGTTCCCCACGGGCCGAACCGGGTCCCCGTGAAGCATGAAACCTTGAAGGATTGAAGAAGATGAGCGAGCAGACAGCAGAGACGGAATCCACTGAAAACTATGACGTGATCGTGATTGGCGCTGGCGTGAGCGGCATGTACGCCCTTCACCATCTACGTGAGATGGGCTTATCTGTCCGTGTATACGACGGCGCCACGGACATCGGCGGAACCTGGTGGTACAACCGCTATCCCGGAGCCCGCGTCGATGGGCCCGGCAGCCCCTTCTACTGCTACACATTTTCAGAAGATCTCATGAAAGAGTGGAACTGGAAGGAGACCCAGTCTGAGCAGTCGGCGGTACTCGAATACCTGAACCATGTCGCCGATCGCTTTGACCTGAGACGGGACATTCAGTTCGAAACCTGGGTCAAAGATGCCCGCTACAACGAAGCCGCTCAAAGCTGGACGGTCGAAACCAGTACCGGAATCCAGGCGACCGCACCCTTCCTGATCTGTGCCGTTGGAGCACTCTCCACCACGAATCGGCCCGACATTGCCGGCATCAACGATTTTGCAGGCGA
>NZGT01000165.1 GCA_002691025.1 Spirochaeta sp.
TTCAACTCCCTCCTCACCACCCTCGGCGCACGCGTTTCGAAACTCTACACCTTGGATGGCGGCTTCGGGATCGAACCCGAGATCCGGGTGGGCTGGACCTACCAGGCCGGCGACAAAGCCCGACCCGTGACGGCCACGTTCTACAACGTGGCCGGCGCCACTCCCTTCACCACAAACGGAGCGGAGTCCGATCGCAACTCCATCTGGGTGGGGGCCGGTTACGTGATGCGCACCACCGACAACGTCCGTATCGGTCTCGACTACGACGCCTATATCGGGAAGTATTACACCCAACAGGTGGTGAGCGCCGAGCTCCAGGTCATCTGGTAGGGCGGCGCCGCCCCGCCTACCCGAGAATTCCCTTCTCGCGCAGTGCCTGAATCTGCTCGGCAGTCTGGCCGAGTTCGCGAAGGATCGCCTCGGAATCGGCCCCGTGCTCGGGCGCCATATTCCGGTGCTCCAAGGGGGTCCCGTGGAAGTCCGCAGGCGTGGCAGGCAGGATCGTCGTGCTCTCCCCGTCCGGAATCTCCACGAAGCCCCCGGCCGCATGGGCCTGTGCGTCCTGGATCACCTCGGAAATGGTCTGGACCGGGGACCAGAACATGTCCGGCTCGGCCTCGAAAATCGGCTTCCATTCCTCAAGGCTCCGTGTCGCGAAGATCTCGTCGAGCATCGCAATCAATTCGCCGGCATTGGCGGCCCGATCTCCCGGCCCCTTGAAACGATCGTCCTCGACCCACTCGGGGTGTCCCACGATGCGCGCCAGCGGCGGCCAATGACGATCGGCTTCCAGCCCCACGATCCAGAACCACCGGCCGTCCCGATCCTGATAGGAGTTGATGCAAGGATTCCCCATGGTCTTGCGATCGGCCACCTGGACATCGGCGCCAAAGCGCAAGGTCAACGCGACGTCGAAGCTCATGGTGTACATGCCTTCGCGCAGAAGCGAAGTCGAAACCAGTTGGCCCTGGCCCGTGCGCTCCCGCGCGAACAGCGCCGCCGAAATGGCCCCGGCGGCGGCGAGCCCCGTATTGTGATCTCCCATCCCCCCGCGCTGAAAAGGCGGTTGGCCGCCCGGCTGGGTGAGAGAAGCCGCCACCCCCGAGCGCGCCCAGAAGGCCGCAATGTCGTACGCCGCACGGTCGGCATCCTCTCCCTCGCGGCCGTACCCCGTGATCTCGCCGTAGACGAGGCGTGGAAATCGCTCGCACAGGCTCTCCGGATCAAGCCCCAGACGAGCCAGGGCCGCGGGTCGGATATTCGTCAGGAAGACATCGGCCTCGGACAAGAGTGCGTCGGCCACCTCGCGGCCTTCGTCGGTGGTGAGATCCAGGCAGAGGCTGCGCTTGTTGCGATTGTCCATTTCAAAAGGGGGATTGAAGGGTAGATCTCCGCCCAGCATCTTGGTGAAGCTCCGGGCCGGATCGCCCAGACCGGGCGGCTCGATCTTCACCACATCGGCGCCCCAGTCCGCCAGGATTCCGCCCGCCGCCGGGCCCGCCACCCAGACCCCCAGTTCAATGACACGCACGCCGTCCATGGGTCCGGGCATTTCTCGTCTCCATCGTTTTGCTTGGTTGGTTCAGTCTCTGATTCATGCCATCGGCACCGAGCCTTGGGCTTTTGTTCTTTTGGCCTCGAGCTCAAACCCGAATCGCTCAGACTAGCGCGCCGAACCGAAGTCATCGCCTGAGCGGATCTCGTCCACAAGGCCCCAGGCCAGGGCCGTCTCGGCGTCGATCCGCTCCCCACTGAGGGCGAGCCAGGCTGTTCGCTGTCGGCCGATCCGCCGCGTCAGGCTCACCGTTCCGCCGGCGCCCGGCACGAGCCCCAGCGCGATCTCGGGCAACTCGAAAAAAGCCTCTTCGTGAGCGGTTACGCGGGGCAAGAAAGCGGGCAACTCTGCACCGGCCCCAATACAAGCTCCGTGGACCTCGGCCCGGGCGCTCTGCCCCAGCGCATGCAGAAGACGTCCCACGTTGCGCGTGCTGCGCACCGCATGAGCGGTGGCCGGATCCGGCAACGTGCCAAACTCGGAAAGGTCGCCGCCGCTACAAAAAGAGGGCCCCCTCCCGCAAAGAACCACTTCATGGATCTCGCTGTCCGAGAGCGCCAACTGAAGCCCCTCCGCCAACCCATCGCGCAGTGCGACTCCAAAGGCGTTGTGACGCGCGGGTCGATTGAAGCAGAGACGAAGCGCCGAGCCCGTGCGTTCGGCCAACACTGCCGGTTCACTGAAGGAGGCGGGCTCCGAGGCCGGCCCGCGCCCCGCAAGCCAACGGCCAAACTCGGGCCCACTCTGGAGCACCGAATACACCCAGGACTCCGCCATCAAGCCGAGATGGACATCCACCTGGGCGTTGTGACGAAGAAGCTGCACCANAGCGAGNCTNGANAGCGGGTTCGCGCGAAGNCGAGCCAGCANGGGCGAAAGCAAAGCCCCGGAGTCGAGCACCACATCAAAGTGAGGCAGAAGAACGCGGGCCCCAGGCGAGAGGCTTGAGTTCGAAAGCGCCACGGTGGGACAGGCCAGTTCCGAGAGGCTGCGCGCAAAAGCCGCGGCCTGGGCGTCGTTCGGACCTTCATCCGCCTCGGCCGGTAGATCCACCACCAGGGCCTCCGTGCCCGAGAGCACCGAAGCGCGTTCCACCTCGTACGGAGAAGCCAACCGATCCAGCGCCTCCGGAAGAGACAGGATCACGGGCTCTCCGGACGCCTGGCTCACCCCGCCATCAACTCGGAGCGCACCTTACGGCGCAAGAGCTTGCCCGTCTCGTTGTACGGAAGCTCAGGCCAGAAGCCGATCTCTTCCGGTGTCCGTGAAGAACGCAGTCGCTCTTTGACAAAGTCCTGGAGCTCGGATTCGGTGGCCTCGACGCCCGCCTTCAGGACCACAACGGCCGAAACCTTCTCGCCCCATTGCTCATCGGGAAGACCCACCACGGCCGCATCGGCCACGGCCGCATGCTCGAGCAGCGTGTCTTCGATTTCGCCGGGCGACATATTCTCGCCCCCGCGCACGATGATGTCGTCAATGCGCCCTTCGATGAAGAGGTATCCTTCTTCGTCCATGGAGCCGCCGTCGCGCGTGGGGAAAAAGCCGTCGTCGAGCAACTGGCTGCCCTTGCCGAGGTATTCGCCGGAAACCTGCTCGCCGCGGACGAAGATCTCGCCGCGCTCGTTGGGGCCCACCGCCTTGCCGTCTTCGTCCCGGATTTCGACTTCAAGCAGAGGCAGAGGTTGCCCCACCGAGGTCAAACGGCGCCTCACCTTGGGGTCTTCGCTCTGCATGGCGACCCGGTGATCATCGGGCCCGAGGATGGAAATCGTAGAGCTGGTTTCCGTAAGCCCATACGCGTTGGCGAACTGGGTCTCGGGAAAGAGTTCCAGAGCCCGCTCGATCACGGCCTGCGGCATCTTCCCACCGCCGTAGGAGAGCGCCCGCAGGTGCGGCAAGTCCGCATCGCTTTCGCCTTCCAGGGTCTCGATGATCCGTGCCAGCATGGTGGGCACCACCATGGCGTGGGTCACCTTTTCTTTTCGAGCCAGCTCAAGCCAGGCTTCTGCCGTAAAGTTGGGAAGCTGCACCACGCGGCGACCGGAGTAGACCGAACTCGCCACTGAGGCCATGCCTGCGATGTGATACGGAGGCACGCAGACCAGGGAGGCGTCTTCCTCATCGGCCGACATGAACTCCACCGAGCCCAGGATGTAACTCACCAGATGCTTGTGACGGATGACCGCGGCCTTGGGCGGCCCCGTGGTTCCACTCGTAAAGAGAAGAATGGCGATGTCCTCGGGATCCATGGACCATTCGTGATCCAGGGAAGGCGCGCCGGCGTCTCGGGACTTCGAAAGAAAATCCCCCCGGCCCAGGACCTGAGCGGATTCCAGGGACGACAAGGAATCCACGCGCTCCTCACCGGCCACGAGCTGAGAGGGCGCAATCTGCGCCAGCAAGGACTCGAGCTCGGATCCAGTGAGTCTGTAGTTGAGAGGCACGAATGGCTTGCCCGCCCAGGCCGACGCAAAGACACCCAGCGGCACCGACAAAGACGACTCATCGAGAAACGCCAGGTGGTCGGCCCCGCTTTCGCGCAAGGCGTGCGCGGCTCGGCCCGCACTCTCGAAGAGTTCGGCGTAGGTCAACCGATCATCTCCGTTCACAAAGGCCACGCGCTCACCCATGCTTCCGGAGGCCATCTCAAGCAACATCATCAGGTTCATATCGGGCTCCGCAGACTCAGTCGGATGACGGAAGGGGCTTCGCGCCCTTGATGGTCAGAAGTGCTCCGCCCACGGCCAGCGAACCCTCGCCCGGCTTGGTGCAGAGGACTTCAAGATCGCCCGCTTCGTTGGTGTATCGCTTTCCGATCTGGGTGCCCTCTTTGGCGTCATCGGCCGGGGATCCACCGCCGGCTTCCGCGCCCAACTCGATCACAGCCGCGCCACCGCAGTTCAGTTCGACATCATCCTTCGGCGCTGCCACCACCATGATTTCAGTGCTGCAGACCGCACTCTTGAGTCGCGTACCCGCCTTCAAGACCGCCATGTTCGTTTCTCTCCTTGATTGGAAATTCAGTTGCGTGATCGAAAACCGCTCTCATCCGCGATCCCACCTCGGGACCGACGACTCCCCACTTCTTGAATCGCCGCTGGACGAGCGAGCAAAAATAGCGCTCCCGGCGGCGGATGTTAGCCTTCTCCACTCGCGATGCCGAACCCCATTCAGCCCACCTCGACCCAGCCCATTTCGACAAGAAACGAAGCTCGCCCGTGTCAACGGAGCCCCCATCCATGAAATCCTTTCTCATCCGCAATGCTGAAATCCGTGGCCAGCGGGCCTGCGTACGGCTTCGCGACGGACGAATGGCCCGGATGAGCTCGGATTTGTCGCCCGAACCCACCGATCAGGTGATCGAAGCCAACGGGGGCGCCCTGCTTCCGGGACTGCGCGACCATCACATTCACCTCCTGGCTCTCGCCGCCGCTCGATCCTCGGTCCGCTGCGGACCCCCAGAGGTCGAAAACCGGGCGGCGCTCGAACAGGCCCTCCAGCAGGCGGCCGCTTCGCGAACGCCCGAAAACCCACTTCGGGGCGTGGGCTACCACGAGAGCGTGGCCGGGAACCTGGACCGCCAGAGCCTGGACGCCATGCTGGGCAGTCACCCTGTTCGCATCCAACACCGCAGCGGCGCCCTCTGGATCCTGAACAGCCTCGCACTGGCGCTGCTTGAACTCCCCAATGGCTCTGCGCCACCGGGCGTCGAACTCGATGAGTCAGGACAGCCCACGGGCCGGATTTTCCGCGAAGACGTCTGGCTTCGGGCTCGTTCGAACAAGCAGCCTGCTCCGGATCTGTCCGAGGTGGGTTCCCTCCTGGCTGCGTACGGGGTGACCGGGGTGTGTGACGCAACGCCGAGCAACAGCGAAGACGAGTGGGGTCTCTTTGCCCGTGCCCGGCGCAGCGGCGCCCTGCCCCAGAAGCTCCGACTGATGGGCAATGAGCGGCTTCCTGCCGCCACAGACGATCCCCACCTCGAGCGAGGGGCTGTGAAGTTCATGCTCGATGAAAATGATCTGCCCGAAGCCGATGCCTTGATGGAAGTCATCCGAAATGCGCACCAGGACGGACGCGGCGTCGCCTTTCACTGCGTGACGCGGA
Organism: Spirochaeta sp.; assembly: GCA_002691025.1. Taxonomy (GTDB): domain Bacteria; phylum Myxococcota_A; class UBA9160; order UBA9160; family UBA4427; genus MED660. The sequence goes on from NZGT01000165.1 coordinate 5,666, forward strand.
GTGAACTGGTGGTGGCCCTGGATGCCCTGGAAAGAGCCGGCCCCCTTGCCATGGATCGCATCGAGCACGCAAGCGTGACGCCGCCCGACCTGCTCGACTGGATGAAGCGCTTGCCCATCGCTGTGGTGACCCAACCCAACTTCCTCTTCGAACGAGGGGATGCCTACCTGCAAGAGGTCGAAGAACGGGACCAACCCTGGCTGTATCGCTGTGCTGGATTCCTCGAAGCCCAGGTCCCCCTGGCCGCCGGGACCGACGCCCCCTTCGGCGAACCCGATCCCTGGGCTGCCATGCAGGCGGCCGTCGACCGACGATCGGCGCTGGGCCACGCGCTGAGCCCTGAAGAAGCTCTCTCGCCCGAGCAAGCCCTGGCTCTTTTCCAATCCCCGCTGGAAGAACCGGGCCGAGGGACTTCCCCCCTCGCCGAGGGGGAGCCCGCCGACCTGGTCTTACTGAAATCGCCCTGGTCAAAGGCCCGAGACCGACTGGAATCCGAAGGGGTGGCTGCCACCTGGGTCGCGGGTGAGAAGATCTGGCACGACGAGGCCTGATCTCCCCCGGCGGGGCCTCGGAGCGTCCAAGATCGCTCCCTCTTAGGCCCGATAGCGGATTCCCCCGGGTCCCGCCTATACTCTGCCCCGGCTACCCCCTGCGTCGTGTACGGCCGCTTCCGCCCCGAACCACGACCTTCCACTCAACCACACAGGGATTCCGCTCACCATGCCGGCCCGCTCGACGCGACGACGAAAGACACGCCGAAACATCCTTCTGGGACTGACTCTGCTCAGCCTGCTGGGCGTCCCCTCTTGTGATCGTATCGACCCCATCGCCCGGGCTCAGGCCGCCGACCCGGAGACAGCCCGCAAGAGTCTGGTCAGCATGGCGCGACTCGAACCCGCGACTGGAACCATCCGAGTCGCCTCCGTGACCCGGGACACGGTGGAAGCAGTCCTGGTCGAAGACGGGAGCCGCGTCGTCGAGGGCCAGATCCTGGTTCGGCTCACCGGGCATCGAAGACAGAGCGCCCAACTTGCGGCCGCCGAACTGAGTCTGGAGCGCGCTCAACTCAAAAGCCTCGATATCAAAGCACAACAAGCCCGGCTCCGATCCGCGGAAGCAGAACTCACCAGCGCAGAAAACGAGGTCTCGAGCCAGGAGGGGCTGAGCGAAAAAGGCTTTACCGCCGGCAAGGAGTTCCGCGATGCCCGGCTTCGCGTCCTTCAGGCCACGGAGACCGAAAATGAAATCCGAGCGGTGCTGGAGCGCCTGATCGCCGACGCTTCCTTGAGCGAGCGCGAGGCAGAAAACGAAGTCGAAGAGGCCCGCGCCCTCCTCGAAGAGAAATTGATCCGTTCGCCCATCAACGGCCGGTTGCTGCGCATGAATGCCCGCCCCGGCGAAATCGTGGGATCCACTCCGATTGCCAGTCTCGGCGAAACCGAGACCATGGTCGCCGTCGCGGAAGTCCATGCCAACGAGATCCGGCTTGTCCGGCTGGGACAATCGGCCGAGTTCACAAGCGCCGCATTGCCCCGTCCCCTGAAGGGTCAAGTGGAAGAGATTGGCGAAATGATCCTCAGCAACAACGTACGCGGGGAAGATCCGCGAGCCCCGCGCGGGCTGCGCGTCGTACAGGTCCGAGTCCGACTGGAGCCCGATGCCCTGGCCGAACAACTCACCAACCTGGAAGGTCAACTCCGCATCTACCTGAAAGAACCCGGTTCCCGTTGAGCAACAACGAATCAGGAGGGTCGTCCGCGACCCGGCCCAAACCCGTTCCCTTTGCCCGCCGCCTGGTCAGCCACGACAAGCGTCGCACGATCGTAGCCAGTGCCGGCATCGGCTTTGCGCTGCTCGTGATCTTCGTCCAATTGGGTTTCTATGGAGCCGTGCTGCATACGGCACTGGCGGTGAGCGACCGTTTCAGTGGCGACCTGATGCTGATCTCGCCCGGTTTCGTCTACCTCGGTGAAACCGGCGACATCCCCACGGCTCGACTCTTCCAGGCCCTCAATGAGAGCGACGTCGAATCCGCCACGCCCTTCTACTTCCGCTATGCCGATT
>NZGT01000166.1 GCA_002691025.1 Spirochaeta sp.
GAGCACCAACTTACGCTGGCTTTGAGTAGTGAAGACCCGAGAAGTGCTGAGACTCCTGAGATCGTGGCTTTGATGCTCAAGCACCAGGTCTTCTACAACGCCAATCTGCAGATGTACGGCGGCATCAATTTCCGCAAGGCACATCTGGCCGATATGGTCTGGGCCGATGAGGCGGTATATTTCACCCCCTATGCACGAGGGCTCCTGAAGCGCCGTGGGCCTCCGCCCCCGGAATCAGAGTTGAAGGAATTCAACCAGCGAGTCACTGAGTTGATGGCGCTCTACAAGGCGGGCGGGGAAGGGCTCCTGATTGTCGGTACGGATGAGCCGGTCTATACCAGTTTGTTGCCCGGCTTTGCGTATCACCGGGAATTGTTCGCGATGAATCATGCAGGTCTGCCGCCGGTCACGGTCTTGAAGGCGGCGACCATCAACGGGGCGAAGGCCCTGGGTGTGTCCGACAGGCTGGGCTCCGTCGAAGTCGGGAAGTTGGCTGATCTGTTGATCGTCAAGGGGAACCCGCTGAGCGATATCGCGGCGGCTCGTGATATCCGACTTGTCATCAAGGAGGGAGTGGTTCACGACCCCAAGGCCCTGCTGCAATCGGCGGAGGGGAAGATCGGGCCCACAGGGCCGGAAGATCACGGGAGTTGGGAACTCAACGTCAAGCCACTGCGCGCAAAGCCGGCGGGTGGTGCGGTGACGGATCGTTTGTAGGGAGTAAGCCAGATATGTTCCAGGATAAATGCACCCGGACCATCCACTCGTCACCCCCGATAGACGAAGGAACAGTCATGGACAGTCCGCCAATTTCAGTGGCGGACTTGAGCCCTCTTGTAAGAGGAATCAAACCGCTTTGGAGGTTGCAATCGTTCGGCTTGCGTCCGGGGTCTGCCAGGTTGATTACCATCCGCTACTCGCACTACAACGAAAGAGCGCGCTGGGCGCTCGATCTTTCGCCAATGCCTTACACCGAAGACGCGCATCCTCCGGGCTTTGCGCAGTTTGCGATTCAAGATGTCACCGGTGGAAGAAAGTCTGCGTCACCGGCTTTGGTTCTTCCCGATGGGGAAGTCCTGGATGATTCCGCTCTGATCTTGCGCCGACTTCATGAGCTCTTTCCCGAAGAACTTTCGTGGCTCTATCCCGCCGGCTACGCCGAGGAGATCCTGGAACTCGAAGATGAACTTTCCCTGGGCCTGGGAGCTCCGATACGACAATTTGCCTACGCGATTGCACTCGATGGTGAGAGCTATTCCCTGACGCGGCCCTATCTCACGAAAGAATCGGCCCTCATCGAAAAAGTCCTCTTCTACTTCGGAGGCCGTCGAATCAGCCGAGCCATCGTGGAAATCTACAATTGCCGTTCAGCCTGCATTCCGCACGCCGAAGAGGCACTGCGCGGAGTTTTTGAGACTCTTTCCCAGCGGTTGGGTGACGGGCGACGTTACCTCTGTGCGGATTCGTTCACTGCGGCCGATCTCACACTGGCGGCACTCTCCTGGCCTTTGGTCTTTCCGCCTCTGTGGGAAGAGTCGGGAATCTTCCTCTCGTACACCGAAATTCCGGACCGCTGGCGCAAAACGGTCGATGAGTTCCGGTCGACTCCGGCCGGGCAACATGCGCTTCGGATGTACCGCGAACACCGCTTCCCGGCCGGGGATTCGAGCGCCCGGGTCGCGCCGCACAATCCCGCACGCCGGTAGATCCCCGGGTTTTCCAGATCGTCGCTTCCTGACGAACCGCCTGCTTGCGGGTAGTATTGCGACATGCCCACTCAATTTGCTCTCTTCTCCATCGTTGTCATACTGATCGCCACACTGATGGGTGGCCTCAAACCACTTCGTGATGATCGCTCGGATCTCAAATCCTATCCTCTGGGTGAAGCCTTTGCGGCCGGTGTGTTTCTCGCCCTCGCGCTTGTGATGATGTTGCCTGCTTCTTTTCATCTTTTTGAGAAAGCGCTTCCTGATGTCAATGAACCCATTGCGTCACTCATCGCCATTTTCTCGTTGCTGACCCTGTTGGCGATTTCTCACCTGGTGCGGCATATGGAAGAAGACGCCGGTCAAGACCCATCTTCTGGCGGGAATCCCTCTGTCCCCATCATCATGACAATCATGATCGCAATTCCCTCTTTTTTCATGGGTGCGGCTCTCGGCGTGAGTGAGACCCAGCAGGCCGTCTTGATACTGATTGCGATCCTGCTCCATAAATCGTCAGCGGCCTTCGCGTTGGCCCTGAAACTCACCGAGAGCTCCCTGAGTGAAGCGCGTGCTCGAATCGTCTTCGCTCTCTTTGTTCTGGCCACACCGGCAGGCATCCTCCTGGGAAGCGGTCTTGGCGGGCAGATGAGCAATCAGGGTCTTCTGCTGATGAGAGCCACGGTACTCGCCATGGCCACGGGCACGTTCCTCTTCATGGGGACACTGAGTGAATTGCAGAAGACACCTTTGATCCAACGATGCCGACACTGGCGAGGCTTCCTGGCCATGCTCGGGGGGCTCACCATCACTCTTTGTGCTCGATTGCTGATCGGAGAAGCGCATTCGCTCGGGTAGTTCGGGATGGAGTGATGTGAAGTCAGTCGGTGTTGCTGGTTTTTTTCGCAGTGAAGTCATTCACTCACGTTGGCGTGGCGGCGTTCTTGAATTTACGCAGTCTTCCGGTTCGATTTCAGGCGGAGCACCACACGTCGGATGACGGTGGCTGAGTCTTGATTTGCGGACTAGTCTCATTCTCTTGAAAGAAGGAGAATTCCGTGGCACACGAACTCGTCATCCGTAGTGGGATCATTGTCGACGGAACAGGAAAGGATCGCTTTACGGGCGATCTTGCGATCGATGAGGGTGTGATCACCCAGGTGGGCGGTGATGTAGGCCGGGGAAGCCGGGAGATCGATGCGGACGGCGCCGTCGTTGCGCCGGGCTGGGTCGATATCCATACCCACTACGACGGCCAGGTGACCTGGGACGCCGAAATGGCTCCGTCCTCCGTGCACGGAGCGACGACCGTTGTGATGGGAAACTGCGGTGTGGGCTTCGCGCCCGCGCGCCCCGATGAGCGCGATTTCCTGATCGAGTTGATGGAGGCAGTGGAGGACATTCCGGGGACGGCGCTCCATGAAGGCATTGACTGGCAGTGGGAGAGCTTCGGAGAGTATCTCGATGCGCTTGGCGCGATGCCCCGTACCATCGATTTCGGTACGCAGGTGCCGCACGCGGCCTTGCGGGCCTACGTGTCGGGCGAAGCCGCACACAATGATGATTTGAACGCGGATCAACTCCAGCAGATGAGCGACCTCGTGGGGCAGGCCATTCGAGAAGGAGCGCTGGGTTTCTCGACGAGTCGTACGATCCTGCATTCATCGCGGCACGGTTTGATCCCCGGCACGACGGCCTTGCCGGACGAACTCCTCGCAGTCGGGCAGGGCATGTCCAAGGCGGGTGAGGCGGTCTTCCAGATGGTATCGGATGGCATCATGCATCGGGACGAGGAAAAGGCATGGGTGCGCGAAATTGCCGAGATGCCGGGACTGACCGTGACGTACAGTATGGCGCAGGATCCGAATCGGCCGGATGCATTCCGCCTTGCTCTCGATGAGGCAGCCGCCTACCGGAAAAAAGGCAAGACGGTGGTCCCCCAGGTTCCGGCCCGACCCACGGGTATGTTGTTCGGATTGCAGAGTTCACTTCATCCGTTTGCGCTTCACCCCAGCCTCCGCCCCCTGCGTGGTGCGCCGCTGGAAGATAAAATGAGGGCACTCCGGAACCCCGAGTTCCGAGAGCGTCTGCTGGCCGAGGCGCCCCAGAGCAACAACGGCGTCGCTCGCATGCTTGTCACCAACTGGAAGCAGATCTTCCGTCTCGGTGCTGACTGTGATTACGAGCCTCCCCAGGATCAGTCTATTGCCGCGTTTGCGGCCAGGGAAGGGCGTGCTCCCGAATCCGTTGCCCTGGATTGGTTGATGGAAGAGGATGGAAAGGCCTTCCTCTTTGCTCCGCTCGGTAGTTATGTGGAGTTCAACCACGAAGCCATCAAGTCGATGATCGAGCATCCGGCCTCTGCTGTCGGCCTCTCCGACGGGGGTGCGCACTGCGGTCTGATTTGCGATGCCTCGTTCCCCACCTACCTTTTGACCCACTGGGTCAAGGGCCGCGAGCGGGGCGAGAGATTGCCTCTTGAGTTGGTCGTCCACAAGCAGACCAAGGCGACAGCGGACGTGTATGGTCTTGGTGACCGCGGCTCGCTTGAAGTAGGCCAGTGTGCGGATGTGAATGTCATCGATCTGGAGGGGCTCCGTTTGCATGCGCCGGAGATGATTTTCGATCTCCCGGCGAATGGCCCTCGCCTGATTCAGCCCGTGGATGGCTACCTCCACACCATCAAGTCGGGTCGTGTGACCTTCGAGCGGGGCAACGCGACCGGTGAACTCCCCGGTGGGGTCATCCGAGGGCGGCGTTGAATCGCAGGGAGCCACTTCGGTCCTGATTCTCTTGCCCCGTCTACGGTGAATGCCCGATCCCGGCTTTCGATCGGAGAGATGAATCGGTGTCTGGGTTTTCCCAGATAGGTCGCTGGAAACATATATCCACTCCCTCGTTTTTATGAAATACTCTGCGTGGGAAGGGTTTATTTCATGGCCGCTCGTCTGTCTATCTGCTCACTTTGTCTTCTGTTCGGGGTCATTGCGTCCGCAAGCCAAGCCTCGCCGATCATTTTCCATGAGCGTGCTTTTGCGGATACGGTGATCGATTCCAGCCTCCACGCTCCGTACGATGTGCCTGCGTCGGCGTTGGGTGTGAACGATTGGACGTCCGATATGATCGGAGTCAATCAGTGGGGTTCCGATATCGGTGTGGCCCTCGGCAACCAGGGTTGGCTGACACTCGGGTTCACGGACAATGCTTTCGGATCGAGCGGGAATAGCGACAGCGATGTCTGGATTTTCGAGATCGGTGGCGTTCCCGAAGAAGTGTCCGTCGATATTTCAGTGGATGGATCCACCTGGCTGAGCGTGGGGCTGGCGGACAGGCAGAGCGCGGATTTTGATTACGGCGTTGGAATCGATATCGACCCGTACTTCACCACATCCAATGGGTTTGACACTTCGACGCGCTTTTCCTTTCTGCGGCTGACCGATACCGGCAACAATACCTATGGCGGCGCAAAAGCAGGGGCTGACATCGACGCCGTGGCGGCGATCTACCCCCTGGAAGAAAACACCGTGGTCCCCGAGCCTGCGACCGGACTCCTGGTGGGTCTGGGATTGCTCGGTTTCGCGATGCGGACGAGAGCGCACTGAGTCAGGACGAGTTTCTGCTTGTAGAGTCGAGTCGCTGCGAGGAGGTCGCTGCTGTGTTCACGGAGGGAAATGCCATCCCGTGCATAGGGTGCAAGAATCCTATTGGGTACCGGACGGGGTCAGGCTCATTGCACTTGCCAGTCTTTCGGGTCTGCTGATACAATGGGTGAGAAGCCAATCCTTGCTGAGTGAGCCCCATGTTGTCCTGTCTTCGAAGCCTCTTGTGGTCCCAGTCCTGCCCTGACCGTCCTGGAAAAAAGGTCGTATCGGGGGTTTTGGTCTTGCTGGCTCTGGCTTTCCTGGCTCCATCGTCTGCTTGGGCGACCACCTTTCTTCGCTGGACCCAGTCGAGTGGATCCGGGATGGCCAGTGGAGCGACTCTGAGTAACGGGAGCTTCGTGAATCAGTACGACGAGGCGACCGCCACAAATACGATTCTCTCCCAGGGGTTGGTCGAGCAGGTCCGGGATGGTGTTGTGGAGCAGACGGTCGACTATCGGGTCTCCCTCTATTCGAACTCGGCTCTCTTCTACAACGAGTCGGACGATCTCACAAACAACGCATTCGTGATTCATGACGACGGCCAGGCCGACTGGTATACCGCGATCAGGGGCTCTGGAACGGCGGCTCTGCTTTTTGAATTCTTCGCCATCGGCAGTGCGTTCGGAACGCCGGAGGCGGTCAGCCTTTCCTTGACGTCGCCCCATAGGCAGCCCGATGGAGTGGATCCGCTGGCCGATGAGGTGAAGCGTCTCCATTTCAATGAAGTCTACGACGTCCAGATCCTGGGGCCGTCGGGCGTCCCCATGCGAAGCTTCACGGATGATTACAACCAGCTTCAACAAGGCATCGCGCCGGGCGCTGGAGCGGACTTCTCCCTCGGTTGGGGTCAGCCGGGTTTCGGAAATGACACCAACGGGGATGGAAATCTCGATGTGGGGGAAGCGCTCTTCACCTTCGACTTGAGTGCCGGGGAAGGCTTCTTGATCAGTCGCTCGTCCGATAACGGAAAGCGCAGTGCGCTCGGCATTACGGCGGAAGGGTTTTTCGGGGGGACCCAGCCCATCCCCGAGCCTTCGACGGCCCTGCTGCTTGGACTGGGTCTTGCCGCGTTGGGGGTGAGACGGCGCCAGACGCTGTGAGCTTCGCGCAGGGCGGATGGGTTGTGGGCCCTCTGCTTGGTTAGCGGGATGCTTGGTTGCGAAAGCGCACTTGTGTCTATCTGGTATTGAAAGGCTTCTCGTGTGGCTCTACGCTTGGCCTCGTTGAACCGATGAGGAGTGTGAAGATGTCTGAGCCTGAAAAGCCCCGCGCCCAGCTTGTGATGGAACGCTACTGGGAAGAGGTGAACAACCAGGGGCAGGTTGAGTTGATCCGGGAGCTCTGTGCAGACCCGATCACTCGTCACGATCCCGAGAAAGTGACAGAACTCTCTCACGATGAGCAGATCGCTCGTGTGCGTTTCGGTATCGAGCAGATGAATGTGAAGATCTCCAACGTGCTCGTGCATGCAGATGAGACCACCGTGACCGGTATCTGGAACATGACCATGGTGGCGGACGGCAAGGATGTGAAGATGTGCGGCATTGAAGTCTTTCGTCTGGATGACGAAGGGCGTCTTGCGCATTGCTGGAACACACCGTACGCCCAGGGGCATTGGGCTTAGCTCCAGTTCGAGAACGTGCGAGTTCGAGAAGCTCCACCGGGTAATCCCGGGGCAAGCGTCGTGTCAGTGACTCTTGGAATTGAATTCGGTTTCGGCGAAGTGCTCGGAGATCTCGGACTCGTCGAGACCCAGATTCTCGAGGCATTCGATCACGTCAGATCGATAGGCTGTGGTCTGAGAACCCGTGTCTTTCCAGCATTCTTGGATGGCTCTATCCCTGATTGCGCTGTTGCATCCATCAATCGCGAGCACAAAAAAACCCCAGATCAAGAGGGCCGTCATGGCGGCTCGTCCGAAATGGTACCCGCTGGATTCCTTCATATGGGTACCGTAACCCTGTCGACTTTTCGAAGAAAATTAAAGAAATCGGCAAGCGCCGAGGCAGACGTGGCGGTCTTCTCAAGCTCCTCTGGATTCTGCTGGGTAGGTCGATTCAGTCGGAGAAGGACGTTCGGGGATGAAGAAGATCATCCAGCTGTCGGGAGTCTGTCGGTGAATTGGATTCTGCCTCTCGTATGTGGCAGGGTAAAGGCGCATCACCTGACTCATGTCGGTTGAGCCGGGTTGGAAACAGAATCGAAGGAGAAGCAGACCCCATGGCCAATGAAATCCTCACAGAGACTCACGGGCGAGTCAGGCTCATTACACTCAATCGACCCAAGGCCAAGAACTCGGTCAACAGCGCCTTGGGTCGTGCTCTGGTCGAGACCATCGAAGAACTGGATCAAGACGAGGGTCTCACGGCGGGTGTCCTGACCGGAGCGGACGGCGGTTTCAGTGCAGGGATGGACCTCAAGGCTTTTGCTTCCGAGGGAATGCCAGACGGCTTGAGTGCTTTTCTGGCGAACGGAAGTCAGAAGCCTTTGATTGCGGCGGTGGAAGGCTTTGCTTTGGCGGGGGGGCTTGAGATTGCGCTGACGTGCGATCTGATTGTGGCCTCCAAGGGCGTCAAGTTGGGGATTCCGGAAGTCAACAAGGGACTCTTTGCTGCAGGGGGCGGACTTTTCCGTCTTCCGAACCGTGTTCCTTACGGTGTCGCGATGGAAATGGCATTGACGTCGGACCCCATCTCGGCCGAGCAGGCTCACGCTATGGGGTTGGTCGCACGCCTGGCCGAACCCGGACAGGCCTGCACGGTGGCCCTCGAACTGGCCGAACGGATCGCGAAGAACGCGCCTTTGGCTGTGGCGGCCAGCAAGCAGATCATCCGCGCCTCACGGGGCGTGACCGAAGAGGATTCCTGGAAGCTCCAGGGGCCTCAGATGAGCCGCGTTTTCAACAGTGAGGACGCGAAGGAAGGCCCGCTCGCTTTTGCGGAGAAACGTGACCCCAAGTGGAGCGGCCGCTAGAGCGAAGCCAAAGGTCGGGACCCGGTCAGGTCATCCTATTCATCCTCCTTCAAGGGGGTTCTTCGTGCAGGCCAGCGCGGAGGATTGGAAAGTGGACGCTCAAAGACTTGACTCCAAGCGTGGCGCCATGAGAGGATGGAAGTGTGGCCAGTCGGCCAAGAGCCATCTCCAAGGTGTAGGGCGTAAACCAGTGCCTATTCGCATTCCTGATTCGTATAACCGGGGCCAGAGACGACTTTTCGGCTTGGCTTCTGGGTTCGTGGTCTTTCTGTTCGCGCAGAGCGTTGCTTCTGCTGCTTCGTATCAGCAGCAGAACGGAACCGTCATCGATCCGATTCAGGATATCTTCACTCAAACCCATGACTATGTCGGGCCCGACCTGCAGTCGGGCGTTGACCTGAGCGGAGTCGATCTGCGTTTCGCTGATCTCGACTCGGCGAATCTGGTCCAATCGACTCTGGTTTCAGCCGACCTGGCTTCGATCGACCTGGATCATGCCGATCTTTCCCTGGCCGATTTGACTGATGCCATCCTGACCGAAGCGACTCTGCGTTTTTCTGATTGGACGGGCTCGACCCTGGATGGAGCGGATTTTTCGGGTGCTCAACTCACCAACGCGGTCGGTCTTGGTCAAGCCCTGGGGCAGGGGCTCTACTCGGTGCAGACCGATTTCAGCGGAACCGGTTTCGATCCGGTTGTGGCCGGGTGGACCCTGATTCCAGAGCCCACGACGGCTGTTTTGCTGGGTATGGGATTGGTGCTGATCTCGATCAGGCATCCAGTACTCTGAGGCTTCAGCCGATCGGGCCGGGCCGGAGCGCATGAACGCGGCAGGCCCAACCAGAGATCCGGGAATCGCTATATTGCTCCTTCGGTTCGGTGTATTCGGGAGCGTTTTCGATGGGCACAGCGTTCTTCACTCAGGGTTCCGTCTCGACGACCGCAAGGTTCGTGATCGGGCTGCTTCTCGTGATCGCGAGCATTCTGGTGATCGACCCGGTCTCCCTTTGGGAGCATGTCCAGAACTCAGTCAATCCCCGTATCTTCACGGATGATGTCGCCCAACAGATATGGCCGCTGTTGAAGTGGCACGCCCCGGATCTCTTTCGGGATGATTACATCGCGGATTATTACCTCGACGCGTACATGCCGCGGGGGTATGTCAGTGTCATGGGGCTGGCTTCTGGCTGGGTGGATCCGCGATTGATCTCGAAGGTTCTTCCCTATGTGATGTACTTGATCGTCCTCGTGGCGGTCTGCATGGCCGGTTGGAGGATGGGGCAGGGGGCTGCTTGCTGGAGTTCCTTTGTGCTCTGTCTCGGGACGGGTGTTTTTCTACTGAGCCTTGTGGGTGGGCTTCCCAGGTCCTTCGGTTATCCGGTGATCGCCATTCTGGTTCTGGGCCTTGTTCTGGGCAGACCCTGGGTCGTAGTCCTGGCAACCGTGGTGGGAGCTTCTTTCTACTATGTGTCTGCGGTGATCAGTGGGCTGGCGCTGGCCCTCTATCTACTCATACTTCCTGAACGATGGCGGGGGCTGGACGAGACGTGGACGCTCAGACGACGCTTTCTTGTGGTGGCTTTGACGGGATTCCTCGCAGTGAGCCTGGTTTCCCCTGCGCTTTTCTCGGGTGATCGGTACGGTGCTCTGGTGGGGCCCGACCGGTATGAAGAGTTTCCCGAGGCCGGAACGAAGGGGCGGTATAGCGATCTCGAAGGTTCGGGTTTCCTTCCCCAGATCATGGAGCAACCCCTGGCCGCGGTGGCGTCCATCTTCTGGGTCGGAGATTCCTGGGGGAGTCGGGTCTGGCCAGGCTCGAGAACATTCTTGAACCGGCATGCCAGGAAACTCGCAGCCGTGGTCATCTTCATATGTGCTGTGGGANTTTTTCTTCGCCGCTCTTCGCCNGCTGCGCGGCGACTCCTGATTGTTCCCGTGGTCTCTCTCGCTGGTCTTCAACTGGCCATCTGGTGGGANCCCTATTTCTTCATTCCCGCTCGTTATNCTTCTCTGGTTGCCCCTGTCCTCGTCATGGTCCTGCTGCCGCTTTCCTTGTTGTCCATTTTCGGAAAGGTGCCGTCGCTGAGGAACAAGCCCGATCTCGTGAAGGCTCTCTCNGTGTCTGCCTGCGTCGGTNTCGTGTTCTTTGCCGCCGGTCGTACTTCTCTTACGGGCTTGAATGTGCGANTCCCNGAAGAAGATGTGTCCATCTATTCATTCATCGGAGGCACTGCCTGATGAAGCGCTCATAGCTGGACTTCCCAAGGGTCTGGTTGAGAACGTGCCGTATCTGAGTGAGAAGAAGATCCTGCACAGNTATGAAACCCATATGGTTTTTCATGAGCAGTACATGCTCGTCATGCGNNAGCGGTTNTCNCATCTTCTGGAGGCGCTNTATGCAACGAGCCTTTCGCCCTTGATCGCCCTGCGTGACGAGTATCAGGTGACTCATCTTNTGGTGGAAAAAGANCGCTATTCGGAATTCGCCTATTTCCCNCCCTTTGACTCCANGGTTGACGGACTGGCNNAGCAGGTGGATCAAGAACCCGGNTTTCTAGTCGATGCGGAGNGCGCCATTGTCTTTGAGCAGGGCGAGGTCGTGGTGGTCGACCTGTCTCGCCTTGGATCTGCCTCGACCCTCCGTTGAAACGAGAAGAAGGCTCGAGACCCACCCTTTTGGGGGGGGTATTGAAAAGCGGCCATCGGAGTGTTTGCGCGCTCATGTCGTAGTTTTACGACAAAACCGGTTTCTGGGTCCATCTGCGTCTTGACGGATCAATGTCAAGGCTTGAAAATTCTCGTGCTGTCTCTCGCTGTGTTCTCGTGCAGAACAGAGGGACGCATGGGAAGTCTCGTCTCTAAAAACATGGGGCCGATTTGCCCGGCTCTGTTGACGAGGGACGAGGCTCACTTGATCGGTCAGCCGACATCAGGAGTGACATCATGAAGTTTGGACTCATCTCAATCAACACCGGCTTTCGAACGGGCGAAGGCGTCATCAAGTTTGCGCAGCATGCNGAAGCGGTGGGCATTGAGTCGATCTGGACTTTTGAACACACGATCATTCCGCTTGAGTACGAATCCAAGTACCCCTACAGCGAAGATGGCAAGATGGGTGGGACTCCTGATATCAATATCGTGGACCCACTGATCTCTCTTGCGGCTGCCGCGGCCGCGACAAAAACCATCCGACTGGGGACGGGCGTCAATGTCCTGCCGCAGGTGAATCCGGTCTATCTNGCCAAGCAAGCGGCCTCCATCGACTTCATGTCCAACGGCCGGCTCATGCTCGGTCTCGGGCTTGGGTGGTTGAAAGAAGAGTTTGAAGTACTCGGTGTGCCGTGGGCGCGGCGCGGCGCGCGCTTTGACGACTATGTGGTGGCGATGAGGAAGATGTGGGCGGGCGACGTGGTCGAGCACCAAAGTGATTTCATTTCCTGGAGCGGTTTCCAGAGCTATCCCGTTCCTCTCCAGAAGGCGGGAGTCCCGCCCCAGGATTCGAGCATCCCCATCATCGTCGGGGGAGACAAAGGCAAGGTCTTCCGNCGCGTGGCCAGGCTGGCCGACGGCTGGTATCCGGCCACAGTCGTGCCCGAATATCTCGAACCGCTCATTCCGCAGTTCGAAGAGGCTTGTAGCGAGGAAGGTCGTGACCCCAAGAGCATCGAAATCACTTCGATGTGGATTCCGGCCATGACGGGCCCCGATGCCATCAAGAAATACGAAGACCTCGGAGTGAGTCGTCTCGTGGTGCCGACCCAGGCCCTGGAAGGATCGACTTCGGCCGAGAAAGTCGACCGTTTCGTCGACGCCTTCATGTAGAACGCCTGGGGGTTCTTGAGCCGCTGATCTCGCCCTGGCGGACGAGTCCTTACTCGCGTTTTTCCCATGTCGAAGTCAGACCGGCGAGAGGCCGGAGGGCCAGGACCGTGGCGTTGTCTTCGCTGTCGAGTA
>NZGT01000167.1 GCA_002691025.1 Spirochaeta sp.
AAACTCCTGGGAAAAAGAGGCCGGCCTGGGTGGCTACGACATCATGGCCTTGAAACTGACGACCTCGCAGGAGGTCGTGGAGAAGCCCCGATTCCTGCTGACGTGTGCTTTGCACGCCAGGGAATACACAACGGCGGCGCTTTGTCTGGACTTTGCCGAGTATCTCGTTTCTGCCTACGACACGGATCCGGATGCGACCTGGTTGCTCGATCACCATGAGATCCACTTTGTTCTCCAGGCGAACCCGGACGGGCGTAAGAAAGCCGAGTCGGGTCTTCTCTGGAGGAAGAACACCAACCAGACCTATTGCGGCGTGAGTAGCAATTTTCGAGGCGCTGATCTCAACCGGAACTTTCCGTTTCAATGGGGTTGTTGCGGCGGTTCAAGCGGGAACGCCTGTGCGAATGACTACCGTGGAGGGGCGGCCAATTCAGAGCCCGAAGTTTCGGCTTTGGTCGATTACGCTCGCAGCATCTTCGTCGATCAGAAGGGCGCGGACCCGACCGACCCGGCCCCCGATGATGCGTCGGGGATTGCCATTGACGTGCATTCCTACGGAGAACTCTGGCTCTGGCCGTGGGGCTACACCGAAGAGCCGGCTCCCAATGGCGATGCTCTCCAGACCCTGGGGCGCAAACTCGCGCATTGGAATGGCTACTGGCCAGAGCAGGCCGTGGGTCTCTATCCCACGGATGGGGCTTCAGATGACTTCTTCCATGGGGATCTGGGGATCGCCGCTTTCACCTTGGAACTGGGTACGACCTTCTTTGAAGCCTGCAGCGTGTACGAGAGCACGATCATGCCCAACACCATCCCGAGCCTGATCTATGCGGCGAAAGTGGCCCGCACCCCGTATCAAACACCATCGGGGCCCGATATCGTCTCCGTGATGTCCGAGGCGTCCACGGTCCTCTTTGGCGAAGTCTTCCCGATCATCGTAGAGGCCGATGATTCGCAGTACAACCAGATCAATGGGGTTGAAGCGACCCAGAGCCTGGCCGAGGGCGAATACTATGTCGACACACCGCCGTGGAGCGGTGGGGTGGCGGTGGCGATGTCGCCTGCGGATGGCGCCTTTGATAGTTCCTACGAAGTGATGGAGGCCAGCCTGCCGACCGCCGGGTTGTCGGTGGGGAGGCATATCGTTTTCATTCGTGCGAGGGATGCCGATGGAAATTGGGGAGCGATGAGTTCGCTCTTCCTCACGATCCTGGCTCCTCCGATGGTTCCATCTTTTTCACCGGAGACCCGCGTGGCGCTGGTTCTCGCGCTTCTTGTGGCGGGTGTTGGCCTTGTCTCCATGCGCGAAAGATCGCTTGGCGGTTGAGCTTCAGGTCAGGTGAGTCGCGAGTACATGCCGATCAGGACGAGGCCGGCGAAGAGCAGGGCCAGCAGCATGGCGACGACGGCGATTCGCCCCACTCGTTTGTGTTTCAGGCGGTCCTCGGGGTCGGGGGCTTTGGCATCAGGCGCATCCGAAAGCAGGCTTGTCCTGGCGAGCCGGCTTCCCCGGATCAGCGCCATGATTCCCGATACCAGCATGACGGCGATGAACATTTCGTGAATGCGCAAGATCCAGACGTCCGCGTTGCTCCACACGCTCAGATCTTCGCGGCCAAGAAAGACCAGCTTCAAGGCGTAGGAGACCACAAAGGCCACCACCAACCATGCGGCCGTAAGCATGGACCTGCGGTGTCGGGCAACCTGACCCTTTCGGATTTGCTGCACGCCTGAGATTGCGAAGAGGGACAGAATCAGGAGGTTGAGCCACGCGATCGTCCAGTAGATCACCTTGAGATCCATGGCGGGATGATAGCGTTCGAGAAGGGGGCGGGGGATGACTTTTTATCCCGTTCGGGCCAGCTGGGTTACCATTCCGCCATGAGCATTGTGGGTGTTATTCCAGCGCGGTGGGAGTCGCGACGTTTTCCTGGCAAACCCGCGGTTGCGATCGCCGGTGTCCCCATGATCCAACGCGTCTGGGAGGGGGCTCGTCAGAGTTCTCGCCTCAGGGAGGTCATCATCGCGACCGACGATGAGAGAATTTTCAGTCTATGTGAATCCTTTGGTGCCACGGCCGTGATGACTTCATCGACCCACCTTTCGGGCACCGATCGGATCGCCGAGGCGGCTCAGGGTTTGACGGATGATTGGGTGGTCAACATCCAGGGCGATGAGCCGTTGATCGAGTCCCGGGTGATCGACGCGGCCATAGAGGCCCTGGAGCAGGCGCCCGAGGCCGACATGGCCACGGTGGTGCACGCCGCAGACCCGAATTCTCTCTCGGACCCGAATCGGGTCAAGGTCAGACTCGATGAGCAAGGCCGGGCCCTGTCCTTTTCCCGCTCCGCCCCGCGTGGATCAGGAGGGGGCGACGAGAGGGAGGCGAAGCCGGAAATCTGGCAGCATGTGGGCCTCTACGTCTACCGAAGGTCTTTTCTTCAGACCTTTGTCAGCTTGCCCCCTGGCCAAGCAGAGCAGTCCGAGGGGCTGGAGCAGTTGAGGGCCCTTGAGAATGGATTTACGATCCAGGCGGCCATTGTAGAGGGCTGGAGAGGAGTCTCCGTGGACGTTCCCGCAGACGTGGAGACGGTGGAAAAGGCGCTGAGGCAGCACTGAGGGGCTTCTTGAGCTTGATATAGGCGGCTCTGGCTGCTCGCGGTACTCTTCGCGCTACGAGGGGGCAGGGGTTTGGAACTGGGCGATATCCTGATCGTGGGCGGCGGGCTCGTGGGCCAGAATCTGGCTGAGCGGCTCTCCCGCGATGGCTACAACGTGACTCTGGTCGAGCAGGACCCGGACAAGGTCGGAGAGCTT
Organism: Spirochaeta sp.; assembly: GCA_002691025.1. Lineage (GTDB taxonomy): Bacteria > Myxococcota_A > UBA9160 > UBA9160 > UBA4427 > MED660. Next base: position 2,818 of record NZGT01000167.1, read on the forward strand.
TCGGACCTGCTGGATGCTCGCATTGTCGAAGGGAATGGCGCGACGACGCCCGTATTGCGAGAAGCGGGAATCGAGAGCGCGGGCCTTGTGGTGGCGGCGACGGAACGCGATGAGTGCAATCTCGTGGCCGGCTTCCTGGCCAGTCATGTTTTCAGCACGCCGCACGTGGTGGTCCGGGTTCGTGACCCGCTCCACGAAGACGGTTTCCAGAAGGCGTGCGCCAAACAGCCCTCCGAGGGCGTATGCGTGAATCCCGATACGGCTTCCGTGGACCGGATCGCCGCTCTGCTTGAGGTGCCCGGCGCTGTAGACGTCATGCAGTTCTTCGGCGGCGGCATGCTGGTGGCCGGCTTCCGGATCTCGGCCTCATCGGATTTCGCGGGCCTTCGGGTCTCCGACATGAGTCTTCTTTTTGTGGATACCCCGACTCTGGCTGTGGCGGTTCAGCGCGGCCGGGATTGGATCGTGCCCGGCGGAACCGAAGCCATCGAGGCCGGAGATCTCGTCTACTTCGCCATCGCCCGTAGCGAATTGCACGACGTGCTCTCCTTGGTGGGTGCGCCTCCCGAGCGCCACGGTCGCATCATGGTGGACGGGGCCACTTCCATCGGTCTGGCTCTGGCCAAACGCCTTGAAGCCAGTGACGAGCGGGTGGTGATGCTGGAGGATGATCGAGACGTGGCGGATCGCGCCGCCAGTGAACTCAATCACGTTCTGGTGATCCGCGGGCGTGGAACCGATCAGGCGCTTCTGGAAGAAGAGCAGATCGACCAGGTGTCCACGTTTGTGGCTCTGACGGATGATCACGAGTCGAACCTCGTGGCGGGTCTTCTGGCCAAGCGCCTGGGAGCGGGCCGTTCCATCGTGTTGGTCGATAATCCGGCCATGGTATCCATGGTGGGCGATATGGGCATGGACGCCATCATCAGCCCGAGGCTTCTGACCATCGGTCAGATGATCCAACACATCCGAGGGGGTGGTGTTCGATCTGGTGCGGCGCTGCTCGGCGACGAGGTGGAGATTGTCGAAGTGGAAGCCGAAGCCGGTTGCCTCCTGGTGTCGGGGCCACTGATGGAGGTGAAGCTGCCACCCGGAGTCCTGGTCGTGGCTCTTCAACGGGGAGAGGACCTGATGGTGCCGCGCGGCCCGGATCGGGTTCTCGCCGGGGACCGCGTCCTGATCGCGGTGGAGAGTCGAAAGAGCCTGGAACTTGAGAAGTTCACGAAGGCGTAGCTGAGAGCACTGTGGGGATGTACGTCTTGAGGCCGATTTCAGAAAACCTGTTCTTTGCATTGAATCGCGGTTTCGGCTTCGGGGTTCCCGGATGTCGAATGCAGTGAGCCAGACGCCCGGCCGTATCTCCCGCCTTCTGGCTTCTGCGCCCACGGTGGTTTTCGTGGCGTACTCAGTATTGGCTGCCTTCGGCGCCTACTTCTGCATGTATGCTTTTCGGAAGCCCTTTGCTGCGGCCCGCTTTGAAGGTGAGTTCTTTGCGGGTGGGGAACTTGAACTCAAGAGCGCCATCGTGATCAGCCAGGTGTTGGGCTATGCGCTCTCCAAGTATGTCGGTATCAAGGTCTGTTCTGAATTGCCTCCGCGTTACCACCCCGCGTTCCTGATCATCCTCATCGTGTGGGCCGAAGCGGCGCTCTGGGGCTTCGCGCAGAGTCCAGGCAGCTTCAAGGTCATTGCGATCTTCCTGAACGGCCTTGCGCTGGGCATGGTCTGGGGACTGGTGGTCCGTTTTCTTGAAGGTCGGGTGACCTCGGAGTTACTGCTGGCGGGACTCAGTGCCTCCTTCATTGTCTCCAGTGGCATCGTCAAGGATGTGGGGCGGGCCTTCATGAGCGGTTCGGCGGCTTCGTGGTGGGAGCGCGTGCCGGGGATCGGCCCTTTGGTGGCGGAGACCCTGGGTCCGGTCAGTGAGTCCTGGATGCCGGCGATCACCGGCCTGCATTTCCTGCCCTTCTTCATTCTCTTCGTCTGGATGCTGGCCCAGATCCCGGGGCGGACTCAGTTCGACGAGGCCCAGCGTCATGCTCGCGAGTCGATGGACGGGCGGGTTCGCACGGATTTCCTGCTGGCCTACCTGCCGGGGTTGGTGCTCTTGCTGTTGGCCTACCTCCTGTTGACGGCCTATCGCGATTTCCGGGACAACTTCTCCGTCGAACTCTTTGGTGAGCTCGGGTATCCCTACGTGGGCAACGAGTCGATCATCACCCAGGCCGAGATCTGGGTGGCGGTGGGTGTGTTGCTCACGCTCGCGTTGCTGAATGCCCTGCGCCGGAGTCGCGTGGGTTTGATGGCAACCTTCGCTGTGATGGCTGGAGGAACGGCCATGCTTGCTTTTTCCACCTGGGCGCTTGAAGCGGGTCTGATCAGTGGCTTCGTCTGGATGACGCTGGTGGGCTTCGGGTCGTACCTGGCATACGTCCCGTATGGCTCCATGCTCTTCGAGCGGCTGATGGCGACGACGTCCATCGTCGGGACAGCCGTGTTCGGCATCTATATGGCGGATGCGGTGGGGTATACCGGTTCGGTGGGCATGCTGCTTTTCAAGGATCTGGTCGCCGCCGAGATGAGCCGTCTGGAATTCTTCAAACTCTTCACCTATGGGATGGCCGCGGTCGGAACCGTCTGCCTGATCGCGAGTTGTTTCTACTTCCTGCGCCGTTCGGAGGATTGAACGGGAAGCGCGCGATCGATTCCCTGGCGGCCCTCAGATCCGGATCCGGGTCGTCTGCCTGCGACTCTGTCCCCGGTGCAGCATGGCTCCGAGTATCATGCCCGCTGCAAAGATGGAAGCGCCTGTGATCCATTCGGGATAGCGGGCGCCCGCATTGAGCTCCATGTTTTCCATGGTGAGTTCCTTGATCTGGCCTTGCTGCTCCGAGTCCCTTCCGGTGAGGAGGGTGTTCTGGGTCTCCAGGTCCTGGGTCTGGGCCCGTAAGGAGGAGAGCTCACTTTCGAGTTCACTCAGTCTGGCCTCGGCCTGATTCAGGCGCACGGTGGGAGGCATCTGGGAGCGTAGATAGCCTTCGGGGATCCAACCATCGATGGGGTTCCCGTCCTCGTTGGGCACGCGGATCTGGGTCCAGTTGTCTCCGCGAGCGAGGATTTCCACGCCGTCGCCGGTCTTGGCCACGCCCATGATGCGGTACTGGGTTCCAGGCCCCGTGCGCACGTTCAGTCGTATGTCGCCACGCACCCAGGCCTGCTCGGCCATGGCGGCCCCCGCGGCCAGCCAGAAAGACAAGGCCATCATCCAGACCGTGATTCGGCGCAATCGTTTCAACTGCGGTTTTCTCCCTCTTTCCTCAAGCCCGCCGCTGTGAATTCCCGGCTTGCTGCGAAGGGTGGAAGACTAGGCGAAGTCGGGTTGATTCACAGGGTACCGCGCCTTGGCGGCGGCTTCCCAACGTCCGGGTGGGGGGGATTTCCACCGACACACTGCAGTGCTATCGCCGGTTTGGCTCCTGTATACGGGAGGCGATATGGTCCCTTTTTGGGTCTGGCATGGCCAGGCCCCCAACCGGAGTAGATGATCATGACGGGCTCTCGAATCCTTCTGACCCTTCCGGTGGCCTTGGTCCTGGTTTTGTGTCTGGCTCCCATGGGTATGGGTTTCTTGATCGAGCAGACCTACGGCTCCGTGATTGAGAGCGTGCGGGAGAATCCCCAGAACGCATTTTCCATTTCAGGTGAATTCGATCAGGGGCTCTGGTCGTCATCGTCGGTCACGCGGATTGAATGGCCCACGGGTGAGTCGGTTGAGCTTGATCAAGACTGGATCCATGGGCCTGTGCCCCTGGGAGAATTGTTTCGTGGGCGCTCGCCTCTGGATTGGGTCTTTGCCGTGGTGGAAGCGACGTTGGATTCCCAGTCGGAGAGCTGGCCGCAGGTGGCGGCGTCGGAGGAGGGTCGCCCCCTGCTCGAGAGCGGGGCACGGATCTATTTCGACCGGTCCGTGCACGTTCATTTCGCCTTTGCGCCCATGGAGCATGGGGATTCGTCCCTGACTTCGGAAGGCGTGTGGGGTGAGGGAAGAATTACGTCGGGTCCCGAGGCCCGGGTTCAAGGTGATATCCGCTTTGGCCGTACGACGTTGGGGGGCCTTGGGCAGCTGGCCTGGGACGGCGCCGTGCTTTCCTTGGACCGGAGGCTGGATGATCAAGGTCTGACGAACCTCGACCTCTCGTTGGATGTAGGGGAACTCCAGTTGTTTCAGAGTACGTTCGAGAAGGCGGAATTCGGGATGGTGTTCCGCAGGGTCGATCCATCGGCCACCCAGGCCCTCAGTACGGCGCTCGATGGACTCGACGGGAGCGCACTTTCCGAGGAGGAGCGACTCGCGGCGCGAGACCAGATCCTCGCTGAGCAGCTCCCCATTGTACTTCGCGGCTCACCGGAGATCGAACTTTCCAGGCTGGCCCTGCGTTCCCCCCACAACGAACTGGAGATTGGCGCACGAGTCGCTGTGGACGGAAGTGTTCCGGAGCTTCTTTCCAATCCGATGTTTGCTCTTGGGCTTGTGCAGGCCGAGGCTCGGGTCGCCGCTTCCCGCTCGCTGGTCGAGCCGTTGCTGGATCTCTACCTGGCTGGCCAGATGGCCCAGACTGAACAGGCGGAGGGACTTTCGGAAGCCGATCTGGCGGAGATGGCCGCGTTCATGCGGGAGGCCACCTTGGGCGCCTTGATTGCGGGAAAACGGCTCGTGGTGGAGGAAGATCAATTCCGTGCGGATCTGGAGTTTGACGGAGGCGTCTTGATCTTGAATGGCGAGATGATGGATCCGACCCAGCTTTCGAATCCGCTCTCGTCCATGTAGGGCGTGTTGCGGGAGCCCGGTTGATGCGGCTCAGGAACTGGAGTCCTGCATCCAGTCGATTTCCAGGCCGATTCGGTAGATCCGCCAGGCTCCATCCTCCTTTCGGAGTCGGTGGTCGTAGCGGCCTCCAAGAAGTCTTGATTCTTCGGCCGTCCAATGCTGTGCCTGCAGATAGGCGCGACAGCGTGCTTCATCTCCATGCGGTCCGTCCGGGAAGTCGACTTCATGGTTGGTGATGATGTGTTGGGTTGTCGTGTAGGCCTCGGCAATTTCGAACGCTTCTGCGATCCACGCTTCCGCGCTCAGGCCGTCTCCTCCGTATTGTCCTGCGTGGACATCGATGGGGTCCGCCAGGCAGGACCGATAGAGTTCGGCGTCCTTTCGATCGATGCCGCGCGCGTATCGGCTCAGTACACGGATGACGGCTTCTTTTTCCAGGAGAAGATCGATGGTGGTCTCATTCATCGTGATACTCCGAGTGGATGGGGACGTGAAGCGATGGTCTTGGCCTGGCGGCTTCCAGGCCTCACGGTTGGGTCTGTGGTGCGGGTTTTGTCGCCTTGGCGGGTTCGGGTCGTTGGTAGACGAGGCGGTCTTCCTTCCACGTGGCCAGGATCTCGATGTCTGGCAGGGTCGAAGGATCGACTTTGTACGGGTTCTCGGAGACGAGAATCAGATCAGCCAGTTTCCCAGGCGAGAGGGTTCCTTTTCGATCGCCTTCTCCATAGGCCCAGGCCGGGTTGTAGGTGACGGCCCGGAGCGCTTCATGCACAGTGAGCTTTTGCTCGGGGCCGAGTGTCTTTCCGGAACGGGTCTTGCGTTCAACGGAACTCCAGACCAGATGGAACTGATCGTAGGGCACGATGGGCGTGTCGGTGTGCATGTTGAAGAGGATGCCCCGATCCTGGGCCCAGCGGGTGGGGGAGAGATGACCGGCTCTTTCCGGACCCATCACCGAATCGCGATGGAAGTCTCCCCAGTAGAAGACATGCGCGGTGAAGAAGGAAGGGATGGCCCCGTATTGTTTCATGACGTCCAGGTGTTCTTCGAGAACCAGGGGGGCATGGATCATGACGTTGAGATTCGGGGGTTGCTCTCGGCCAGCCATGGCCTTCTTGAGGGCTTCTACGAACATGTCCGCCGAGGCGTCGCCGTTCGCATGGGTGTAAAGCGGCACGCCGAGATCGGCGAATTTCTTGAACGTGGCATCGACCTCGTCCTGCTCGACGCGCGCATATCCGCGGTAGTCCTTTCCCCGGCCATGCGGCGGCACGAAGTAGGGCTCCCGGAAGTATGCGGTCTTGCCCTGCGGAGAACCGTCGAGGATCAACTTGCCCCCCCCGATCATCAGTCGGTTCCGGTACTCCAGGGGCGGAGCCGTGGTGGCCGCCATGGCGTCGTAGGCTTGGACGATGGGGATGCTNACCACGTCGATTTCAAGGAGTCCCTGATCGGCCGCGGCGAGGAGGAGGGCGAAGCTTTCCGGACTCGTTGCACCGTCCTGGACCGTCGTGATTCCCCGGGCGAAGACTTCCTTCTGTGAACGCACGAGTTGGTTGATCTTCTCTTCGGCGCTGCCTCCCATCAGGAAGCCAAAGGCCGGCATCATGGCATTCTCTTCCAGCACGCCATTGGGTTCCTGGCTGTCGGGTCGTCTGCGAAGCACTCCGCCCGGTGGGTCGGGGGTCTCGGCCGTGTAGTTGAAGCTCTGGAGAGCCTTGCTGTTGGTGGTGGCGAGATGNCCCGATACGTGGACCAGCACGATGGGATGTTCCGTGGAGGCCTGGTCCAGGGTGTCCCGGTTCGGATGGGTGCCTTCGGCCAGGAGGCTGTCGTCATAGCCCCAGCCAAAGACGGTTTCCCCAGGCGGAATGTTTTCATCTGCGATCTTCTTCTTCAGGGCTGCCACGATCTGTGCGTGGTTCTGAATCGGACCCGCAGGCGGTGAGGAAATGTTGACGCCATCCACCAAGGAGGCAAAAAAGGTGAAATGTCCGTGCCCATCCACGAAGGCGGGCATCAAGGTCCGGCCTTGGAGGTCGATCTTCCGGGTCTCGGGGCCGACGTAGGGGTCGAGAGTGGCTTTGGCTCCGGTCGCCACGATCAGACCGTTGCGGGTCGCGAGGGCTTCCACCTCTTCCCCATCGCTTTCGAGGGTGAGGATCGGACCGCCGAAATAGAGGGCATCCGCGGGTTCAGGCCCAGCCGAGTCGGCCGGAGAGGAAGCGACNGCCATCACCATGGCGAGGCAGGTCAGGGTGAAGCTTCGCAGGGGGCATCCTTGGCTCAGTCTGTTTTTGATCACGCAGATTTCCTTGTCATCAAGGCCTTGATGGGGCCGGAGGTCGGAGCATCTGGACAGGGCTGGAAGGAGCGTTTCCCTCAGTCCTGGGTCTGGCTGGCGGCGAAACGTTCGGCGGCCTGGGCGTAGAGAGCCGGGGGGCCCTGGGTCCAGGTGGCATTGAGTTGATTTCTTGAAATCCGCCAGCGCCCTCGCTCACGCTTGAGTCGGGTGTCGTACCAGCCCGCCAGGACGACGCGCTCTCCGTCGAGCATGTGGCTGGCCTGGAAGTCCGAGGTGGCGTGCGCCCGGTCGCCGTCGATCTCGATCAAGTGGTTGGCACTGATGTGTTGCGTGGCATCGAATCCGGAGAGGCCACTTCGCACACTCTCGACCCAGTCGTCCAGCCCCATGGTGACGGGGGGCTGCCCGTTGTAGCTGGAAAGGTCGATCTCCACCTCGTCGCAAAAACAGTCGCGAAACCCGGCCCAATCCCGACGGTCGACTCCGTGGGCATAGCCGTAGAGGGTTCGGCTGACCTCCATGCGATCGGTCAACTCTAGCCACTTCTCCTGACTCATGAATAGGTCCTCGATGGTGTGGGCTCGGGTCTTCCCGAGGTTCGCGATGCCCTGGTTTGGGTCTACTCACGTAGTATACGTGCTGGATGACCCATGGTGAGTCCTCTGCCGTGATTCCGCTCAGNGACGCTCGTGGAGCGCACGAAGGCGAGGGAGAGGCGATTGCNCCTCCTTTGGTTCCAGGTAACAGCCGATTGCGCCGGGGTTGCTATCCTGCGCCGACTCAACAGAGAGGAAGTGTTCGAATATATGGGTATTGGATTTGGTTGCCGGCTGCGTTTTGTNCTGGTTGTTCTCTGCTTCGTTCTCCATGCGGGTCTTGGTGAGGCTCAGGNGCCGAGCGACTCGTTGGACCAGACGGANGCGGGCTCGGGNATTGAAGAGATCGTGGTCCGGGCCAACCGGATCGAGCAGCGTCTGATCGATGTGCCGGCTTCGGTGAGCGTGGTGGGGCAAGAGCAGATCCAGCTCGCACGNCCTCAGCTGACCTTGGGTGAATCCCTGGCCCAGGTGCCCGGTGTCTTNACNCAGAATCGNGATAATTTTTCGCAGGATCTGAGGATCTCCATCCGGGGNTTCGGTTCGCGCGCCCAGTTCGGTGTGCGGGGCATCAAGCTCCTGGTGGACGGNTTTCCGGCGACCANGCCCGATGGACAGGGCCAGGTGGANACCCTGCAGTTCTCCACCACGGGACGAGTNGAAGTGCTGCGCGGCCCCTCCGCTTCGCTCTACGGCAGTGCGGCCGGNGGNGTGATTCGCGTGGAGAGCGANCCGGTTTCGGCAGAACCCANGGCGNNGGCGCGGACCGGNTTNGGCAGCAATGGCTACCGGAGCTACGAGCTCAAGAGCTCCGGCTATGCGGGACCGGTGGGTATTCTCGTCGGGCTCTCGCGCCAACAGATGGGGGGCTATCGCGACCACAGCCAGATGGAGAGCAACGTGCTGAACAGCCGCTTCNANTGGGNGGTGGATGACAAGTCGGAAGTCATGGGGCTTTTCAATCTGGTCTATGCGCCGGTGGCCCAGGATCCGGGCGGGATCACGGCCGACCAGGTCGACGAAGATCGGCGACAGGCCTTCCAGCGAAACGTCAATACGGATGCGGGCGAGCGGCTCACCCAGGTGACGGGCGGCTTGCGGTACCGACGGAATTGGGATGCCCAGAACGAGACCACAGTGGCCGTCTGGACGGCCTCGCGTGATTTCAACAACCATATTCCGATCTTCTGCAACGGTGGACCGCAGGGCGTGGATGGAGAGCTGGACCGGATTTTTGCCGGCGGCAGCGTGCAGCACCTGAATTCCCATGAGGTCTTCTCCATGGACAATTCGCTTCTGGCCGGTTTTGACGTCGAGGCTCAGCGCGATCAGAGGCGGCGAAACTGCCTCCAGGATCGGGACCTTGTGCTCGATCAGGATGAGGACGTCACGAGCGTACGGTTCTTCCTGCGCGACGAACTCGATCTCACCGACGAGTTGTTGCTCAGTTTCTCGTTGGGTTTTGATTGGCTTTTCTACTCTGTGAGTGACCAACTCGCCCCGACCGTGGGCAATCCGGATGACTCCGGCAGCTTCAACTTCACCGAGTGGAATCCGGCGGCGGCTCTGCTTTGGAACCGGTCTTCCGCGTTGAATGCGTACGCCCGAGTGTCGACTTCCTTCGAACCGCCGACGACCACTGAACTTCGAAGAGAGGGCGGAGCCGGTGGCTTCAATTCGGATCTCGAAGCCCAGCGCGCGGTCAATTTCGAGGTGGGCCTCAAGGGCATGCTGCCCGGGCGTCTCCGCTATGAATTCGTGGTCTACCAGATCTGGACCGATGATGAGATCGTTCAATATGAATTGGCGGATGGCCAGGAGTACTACGGAAACGCCGGTAAGACCGAGCGGCACGGCGTGGAGGCCATGGTCGAATACGAGTTCGTGCCCGGGTTGATCGCTTCGGCGGCCTACACCTACACCAAGGCGGAATACACCGATTACAATTCAAGAGGCTCGGATTTTTCGGGCAATCAGGTGCCCGGCGTCCCCGAGCAGCATCTCTACGCCCAGCTCCGTTACATCCACCCCACCGGCCTCTTTGCGGCCCTCGAGGGTCGTTACATCGGGGCTTTCTTTGCGAACGATGCGAACACGGTGGAGACGGAGTCGTATGGCTTGCTTGATTTGAGAGCGGGCTGGCGCGGTCAGATCGGTGCGTGGCAGTTGGGCCCGTATGTGAATCTCAGCAATCTCACCGATACGAAATACAACGACAACGTTCGGCTCAATGCCTTCGGGGGGCGCTACTTCGAGCCCGCGCCCGGCTTTGCGGTGCAGGGCGGACTGTCGCTCGAGTACGTTTTCTAGCTCGGGAGTGGGAGGGGGCCTTCACCCTTCGTCGATGCGCTCCGCGGGTTCTTCCGGCAAGCGGTCCCGGGCACCGGTGTATTGCTTGATGCCACGAGCCACCGCTGCCCGCACCAGCATCTGACTGCTGACGGGGACCGTCAGCAAGACGAAGGTGATCAGCAGGAGGTCCTCAAGCCACAGGCCCGACTCCTGGCCGATGTGTGCCAGGGTCGAGCCCAGAGCGATCAGGAGGAGCCCCAGAGTGGCGGCTTTGGTCGGGGCGTGTGTGCGGGTGTAGAAGTCCGGAAGGCGAAGCAATCCGATGGCCGCGGAGAGGAAGAAGAAGGCTCCGGCCAGGGAGAAGAGGGCGGAGAGCAGCGGAAGGCTGGAGTCATTCATAAGGAAATTCACCTTTGCCCAGGAAGTGAGCGAGCAGGCTGGTCCCGACGAAGGAAAAAATGGCCAACCCCAGCGCCGCATCGGTGTAGAGCCTTCCTACGGAGCTATACGCTTGAAGGAGCAGCAGGCCCACAATGATCAGGGCCAGGGCGTCGGTGGCCAGAGCCCGGTCAAAGGCGGAAGGCCCGCGCCAGGTGCGAATCAGGACCAAAGCGGCCGCGAGGGCCATGATCAGGAAGCTGGCTTGATGCAGGAGCTCGATCATAGATCCTCCATTCGTTTCAGTGGAGCTTCGAACCGGCGTCGTGCCCGCTCAAGGGATTCTTCTCCTCCGCGTGTGTCGAGCAGGTGCATGTGAATCGTCCAGCGACCGTTCTCGTCGGTCTTTTCTTCAAAGGTCAGACTGCCGGGCGTGAGTGTGAGCAAGGTGCCGAGCAACACGCGCATGGGTGTGGTCTGAAGAGAGCAGTGGACTTCGATCCAACCGGGTTCGATATCGATACGGGGAGACAAGACCAGGCGTAACTGGTCGAGGTTGGCGACGACGAGTTCCCAAAGGAAGGTCACCGCGAGTCTGGATCCGAGCCCGAGGAGAACCAGAGCCCGCCTCACACCAAAGGGGCGGCGGGATTCCTGTCCACGAAGAAACCAGTAGATTGAGCCCAGGGCGGCGCCCCAGATGAAGGTCTCGAGATCGAGGTCCACGGAGAGCCCCATCCAGACCACTCCGCTCGCGAGGATGAAGAAGAAACCGGACATTTCAGGATCTCCTCTCCGGTCCCATTCCCGGGGCATCGAGCACCGCGCTTGGGTAGCTCGATCCGTCCCGGGTCTGCTGGGCGGCTTGCAGCGCGTACGTGTAGACGGGCCCCGCCGCAAAGCCAAGCAGGAGGATCAGGGCCACGAGCAGCCCCAGCGCGCGATTGTCGCGTCCGGGTGCAGGGGCCGGCGCTTCCTCGCTTGCAGGCCGGGGCGCAAAGGCAAATCGCCAGATCTTGAGCATGCTGGCCAGGGTGAACAGGGAAGCGACAACCAGGAGGGTCAGCAGGAGAAACGCTTCGGCTTCGAAGGCCGCGCGGAAAACCGACAGCTTTCCGAAAAAGCCTGAGAGCGGAGGGAGTCCGGCCAAGGAAAACGCCGCGACCCCGAAGGCCAGGGCGAGGGCACCATGGCCCGTCTTCCTGAAGTCCATGGTGCGGAGGTCCCGAGTGGCATTTCGTCTTTCGAGTTCATCGGACACGAGGTAAAGGGAGGGCTTGACCAGCGAGTGGTGGAGGACGAAGAAGAGTGCGGCGGCGAGCCCGAGATCACCCCCGAGTCCAAGGGCCGCCACGATGTACCCCACCTGCGAAACACTGTGAAAGGAGAGGAGTCGCCGGACCTCGTATTGCGAGAGTGCGGCGAGTACGCCGAAGAGAGCCGAGAGTCCCCCCGCCCAGACCAGGATGGTCAGCAGGGATTCGTCCATCGACAGCAGGGGGTGGATGCGAAGAAGTGCGTACACCCCGAGCTTGGTCATGATGCCCGCGAAAAGGGCCGCCAGGGGAGCCGCCAGCGTGGGATAGCTGGCGGGCATCCAGAAGCACAGAGGGACCAGGGCGGCTTTGGTTCCAAAGGCCACCACCAACATGGCCAGGGCAGTTCGTCTCAGGCCTACCGGTGCGTCCAGCAACTTCTCTGCGAGGTCGGCCACGTTTACGGAACCCGCCATACCGTAGAGCAGACCGAGACCGGCCAGGAAGAGACCGGAGGCAATGAAGTTGATCACGATCACCGGGAGTGCACCTGCGATGGATCGCTTGGTACCGGGCACCTGGAGAAGGAGGTAGGAGGAGATCAAGACGGCCTCGAACATCACGAAGAGGTTGAAAAGGTCGCTTGTGAGGAATCCTCCGATGAGTCCGGCTGTGAGCATGAGGGCGAGCGGGTGGGCGCGGCGAACCGAAAGCGCCCCGTGCAGTTCCGGCCTGAGTGCCAGTGTGACGATGCCCAGAAGGACGGTCTGGAGGGCGACAAAGAGGGCGGAGAGGGCATCCGCGGCAAAAGCGATGCCATAGGGAGGGCGCCACCCTCCGAAAGTGACGACCTCGATGTGGCCGTGTCGGGTTTCCTGCAAGAGAAGGAGGGCGGCCCCCATGAGGAGTGCTGATGTCAGCAGGCAGACGCGCCGGCTCCAGACGAGGGGCGGTTGCCACAGCCACAAGATGAGTGCGACAAAGATGGGAAGACAGAAGAGGAAGAGCATCGTCACGCCTGATCTCCCGGTCGGCCCGCGAACTCGGCGGCCAGAGAGGGGCCATCGAGTTCACCGTCTGATTCCGGGGCCGCTTGGAGTTCGGCCCTTCCCCCTCGGCGCGTCTGACTGACGACAGCGGCGAGCAGGTAGAGGGTGAGGGCCATGGTGATGACAATGGCGGTCAGTACGAAGGCCTGGGGAACCGGGTCCGTCACGTCGGTGGGCTGCAGGCCCGGTGTCACAATCGGTGCCTGGGCCCCCCAGCGACCTGCGGAGAGGACAATCAGGTTGATGCCGTGTCCGAGGCAGCCAAGGCCCAGCGCCACCCGAAGCAGGCTTCGCTGGGTGATCAGGAAGGTTCCGACGGTCATCAGGAGAAAGACCGCGATGGCGATGATGGGCAGCATGCTCAGGCGTCCTCCTCTTTCTGTTGCCGTGTCGCCCAGAGTGCCCGGGCTGCCGTGGTGAGTCCGCCGGCCACGCAAAGCGCCACTCCGACGTCGAAGAAAAGCGCCGAGTGGAGTGCAACCCGGAGCGGGGGGAACCCCACTTCAGCATGGGCCTGGGTGAGCGGTGGGTACCCGAGAAAGACTGGGAAGAAGAGACTGAAGAGCACCATCACGCCGCCAATGAGGGCGAACTTTTCCGGCGTGAAACGAAGACGTTCTTGAAAGCGTTTCGATCCGTATGCGGTGAAGCCGAGAATGCCAGCCACCGCTACCGCCAGCCCCGCGACAAAACCACCACCGGGCAGGTTGTGTCCCTTGATCAGGAGCGAGACTGCCATCAGCAAGGAGAAAGGCAGGATCAGTCGCGTCAGTTCCTGGAGAAGGAAGCTCTTCACAGTTCTTCCTTCCTTTCGAATCGCGCAGGAGAGAGCCATTCCCGCCCGCGGAGCAGACCGACGACGCCAATGCAGGCGAGAACCACCACCAGGCTTTCGACCAGGGTGTCCAGAGCACGGAAGTCGACGAGGGTGACATTGACGAGGTTCATTCCGTCGGCGATTTCGGGCGCGGCCCTGAAGTAGTAGTCGGGGAGTCTTCCATCAGACGGCAGGCTGTGGACATTCAAGACAAGAGCCATGGAGGCCAGCCCGACTCCGAGGGCAAGCGCCCAGCGCAGAAGGCCAAGAGGAGCGGATCGACGCTCCGCCGGCTCGCGACCCACCATGAACCTGACTGCGAGCAGGAAGAAGACGGTGGTGAGGATTTCGACGAGTAGTTGCGTCAGCACCAGGTCCGGTGCGCTGAGTTGGCCATAGAGCAGGGCGACCGCAAAACCCACCGAGGTGAGGGCGAGAATGCGACCCACCTTGCTGCGCAGGGAAATCAGGAAGAGTAGACCCACGCTGAGGAGTCCGAGAATCAGGAGACCCGCAAGGCTCCACGAGGCGGTCTGCATGGAGGACAGGGCTCCGGTCAGACCAAGGGCCGGATAAAGCCCGAGAATCAGGGCCAGGACGAGATAGACAGACGGCGGAGCGCCGGCCAGGGCCCGGTTGAGGCGACCTCCCACTTTTTGGGAGCCGTTCAGGAACGCTTCGAAGAGCCGGGGTCCTGTGGGTAGAAGTCCGGACGGGAGAAGGCGATGACCCAGGAACCGGTGGATCGCATAGCCGGAGAGCACGATGCCCGTGCTCAGCAGGAGAGGGACATTGATGCCGTGCCAGAGCCGCAGTTCGGGCACGCCGAGCGGGTATCCCAACAAGGCGGTGGTGACGGGTTCGAGCATGAATCGGTCGACCCACACGGCGCCCAACCCGCCTGCCAGACTCATTACGCCCAGCACGGCCGGTGCGAAAAGGAAACCCCAGTCCGGGGGCGAGGCCTCTTTGGCTGAGGGGCTCCGTGGCTCGCCTGTGAAGGTGCCGAAGTAGAAGCGACAGGTGTAGGCCACGGTTCCGACTGAACCCAATACGATGCCGAGGACAGCCAGGTCATGAAGGAAGGGGTCGGCCATGAGTAGTTTCTTCAAGACGAGTTCCTTGGAAAGGAAGCCCACGAAGGGCGGCAGGCCCGCCATCGAGCCAGCGAGAAGAGCGACGACCACCGCAAGAGCCGGAGCGCGTCGCCCGAGTCCGCCCAGGGCTGAGAGGTTTCGCGTCTGCGCCACGTGATCGATGCCGCCAATACCCAAAAAGAGTCCGGCTTTGAAGATGGCGTGGGCAAAGAGATAGAGGGTGGCGGCTCGGATGGCGAGGTCTGTGCCGAGGCCCGCCGTAATGACCATCAGCCCGAGTTGAGACACGGTGGACCAGGCCATGAGAAGCTTGATGTCGTCCTCACCGAGAGCCCGATAGGCGCCCCATAGGCATGTGGCTGTTCCCAGCGGCACCAGGGCCGCGCTCCAAAGCCAGGTTTCCCCGCAGATGGGGAAGAGGAAGAGCAGCAGGATGATTCCGGCTTTGACCATGGTGGCGGAGTGCAGATAGGCACTGATCGGGGTCGGCGCCGCCATGGCACCCGGGAGCCAGAAGTGCAGAGGGACCTGCGCACTTTTGCTCAGGATACCGGGGAGGATGAGAGCCAGTGCGATGGTCTGGAGCGTGACCGGCGGTGGTGAAGCCGCCAGAGCGGACAAGCTCGAGGTGCCCGTGGTCAATGTGATGGCAATGAAGCCCACCAACATGGGGAGGGCTCCGCCGACGGTGACGAGGAGAGCCTGTTGTGCTGCGGCGAATGTGTCAGCGCGCTTGTCGGAATCCGTTGAGATGAGGAAGAAGGAGCACAGGCCCGTCGCCTCCCAGAAAGTGAAGAGCATGAAGAGGTCGTCTGAGAGGATCAGACCCAGCATGGCGGCTTCGAAGATGAGGAGAGTGCCAATCGCACGGCGGGCTTTCGGAGTCGGCCCGAAATACGTGCCGGCAAAGTGCAGGACCAGGGCTCCGACTCCCGCAACCAGTGCGGACAAGCAGAGGGTGGCCACGTTCACCCGCCAGGCGACGCGCATGAACAGATCCGGCGCGATGTCCCAGAGTTCGAAGACCTGATTCGTATTCTGTTCGATCAGGATTGCGACCAGGATGGCGGCCAGGCCCGAGGCCAGGATTCCGATGGAGCGCGCGGCCCGGTCCCCCGAAGTCCACAGCAGCAGGACGAGTCCGGCCACGGCTGGCAGCGTAACGACGCTCGTCGCCAGCTCCATCTGCATGGCTTCGGTCAAGCCCATTCCTTCCGTATCCAGCGATACCCTGCGAGTCTCGGTTGAGTTCAGAGTGGTCTGTGTATGCAAAGGCGCATACGCACGACTTCAAGGACGTGGATCCCGGACGAGCGTTTCGGGTGCCCAGGGCGTCTTGTCCTCGGGACACTCTGCATCGGCGGCTCTTCTTCTGCCACCGGCCATGGGATCGTCTGGCTTCCACAAGAGATCTGCACCCCAGGGGACCAGGAGGCTGGAGGCGGGCTTTCTGGGCCTCTCTGCATGCACATTGGAGGCTCTCACGAAAAAACCTCTCTTTTTCGAAAAAAAAATGTCACGTGAATATGGCTCGCGGCTACTCCCTTAATGTCGCATCCAATTAGATCCGTGAATAACCCGACCTAGGTCT
>NZGT01000168.1 GCA_002691025.1 Spirochaeta sp.
TCGCCTCCAGCTCGTCTCCATCACGGACAAAGGCCGGCAAGTCGTCGACGGGGTCGATCACATGGCCGAGGAACTCGGCACCGAGTACCGGCGCGGAGTCACGCGCAGCGAGCGGCGTCAACTTGTCTCGGTCCTGCAGCGCCTGCGCGACAACTTGCGCGGAGTAGAGGCCGCCGGAGAGTGACCGGACCGTCTCTGACGGGCTGGACAAACCTGGCAATCCCTGAACCTCGGCCGGCGCGGCGCCTCAATGACAGCCCAGCCGGTCATGCTATAAAGAGTTGAATAATACAGTTCTTTATAGGGTCTGGTCAGGGCTGAGCGCCGCGTGACGGCGCTGTTCGTTGGTGGTGCCCTTGCGTACGGCGCGCCGAAAGGGATCGCTCCTTGCTTCGAGCTCTCGGACAATCTCCATATCCGATACCCGCGAGGCCAGCGCTTCATGGCCTGGCCGCGGCAACCTATTAGTCTTGCCACAAGGAGAGCCCCATGGAAGATTCCCTCGAGAGGCGCGCACCACGCTGGGCCGAGATGCTTGCACGCTTCAATCACCATTTGATGTTCGATCTCGGAGGCGGCCCGCGCCCGATGAACCTTTCGACGGTCATCAACATGGGCAAGGCCGGCACCTTCCCGGTGATGGGCCTGCTGATGTGGGTCTACGCGAGCCGCACCCCCGAAGCGACATCGACAGCTGCCTGGCTGTATCTGGCGATGCACGGCTCCTACGGCCTCGTCTGGCTGTTGAAGGATTTCAACTTCCCGGATCGGAACTGGCATCAACCGGCAACGATCGCCAGTTGTATCTTCGGGATCTTCGGTCTGGGTCTGTATTGGCTCGCTGGCTGGGTCATCATCTCGGGAATCTCGTCGCAAGACTACCCTCTGCCGCATGGGGCCTGGTTCACAATCTGTATTTCGCTCTGCATCCTCGGTTGCGTGATCATGATCGCCGCAGACGTTCAGAAATTCATCGCGCTCAAACTGCAGCGCGGACTCATCACGACCGGCATGTTCAAGTACATCCGTCACCCGAATTATCTCGGAGAGATGATGGTCTACGGCGCTCTCGCCATGCTCGCATGGAATTGGATTCCCGCTCTCGTGCTGGCCTATTTCTGGGGCACATTCTTCTCGAGCAACATGGCCACCAAGGAAGCGAGCATGAGTCGGTACCCAACCTGGGCAGAATACAAGGCACGCTCCTGGTGGCTGGTCCCGTACGTGTTCTAGAGCGAACCCAGGAACGCCCGCTTGGGGCCGAGCGCCGCGCAGGGACCCTGGGCTCCGGAGAAGTCCAGTCGCCTTGGTTCGCTCCAGAGTCAGTCAGGCTGAATCCCTAAAGGGGGATTCCATCGCGGGTCCATCACCCGCTACCGACGTCGAACACCACTTTGATGGCGCCACTGGCCCGATCCGCGGCCGTCCCAAAGGCTTCTTCTGCCCCCTCGAGCGGGTAGCGGTGGGTGATCAGCGTGTCGGCGATGGACCTGTCCGCCGCGAGCGCGGAGGCCGCCTCCTCAAAAGTGCGCCCGGGGCGCCGGCACTTGTAGGTGTATGAGGCGATCATTTCCTGCTCTTTGGTGCAGAAGGTCATTGGGATTTCGGTCGGATCCCAGAAACACCCGACCATGCTGATTCGGCCACGTGGCTTGACTCTCTCCACGCAGTCGGCGACCGAGGACGTGTTGCCGACGGCATCGATGGCCACGTCATAGCCCTCTCCAGGGTCCGGGTTGGCCCCGAGAACTTCTGCCACCGTGCGTTGAGCGGGATAGCGGGTCACGATGTCGCACGCGATGCCGCGACTTTTGAGCGCCGCGGCCACCGCCAGGCCGATGGCACCGGCTCCGACAACCAGCACGCGATCATGGGCGGTCACCCTGGCCTGGTTCAGTCCGTGAAAGGCTACGGCCATGGGTTCGACCAGTGACGCAACCTCAAGGGGCATGCCGCTCGGCAATGGCACCAGGGTGGATTCAGGCACTCGGACGTACTCCGCCATGCCTCCCGGTCGACTTCCGCCGATAAACCTGGATTTAGAGCACAGGGCGTTGAAGCCCTCGTCGCAAAGGTTGCAGCCGCCGCAGCCGAAGAAGGGTTCCACTGCTACCGCGCGGCCATCGGGGGTGGTGCCGGCCAACTCATGGCCCAGCACAGCGCCCTCAACGATGCCTTGTTGGATCATATGAAGGTCCGAGCCACAAATGGAGACGGATCCGACCTTGATCAGCACACCGCGGCCCTCTGGCTTTTCGATGTCGACCAGTCTCGGCTTGCTTTCCTCGATGCGAACAGCTCTCAAGGCTTGGGTTCTCCGCTACGGGTGGGTGGCGCCTACGCGAGCGAGTTCGTCGCGATAAGCAGATCCTCGACGATCTCGCCGCCAATCAAGTGGCTTTGGATGATCCGCTCCAGGTTCTCCCGGTCGCAATTCCGGTACCAGGCACCCTCGGGATAGACGACTGCGACGGGACCCTCCATGCAGACCCGCAAACACTCGGCCTTGGAACGGAAGACGCCGCTCTCGACATCCACCTGCCCCAACTCCGCGAGCCTTTGCTTCAGAAACGCCCAACTCTCCTGGTGGACGGATTCAGACGCGCACTTGCCCCCCACGCAAAGAAAGATGTGGCGGGCTTGGTCGCTCAGGTGGAGCTTGGCTGAGATCTTTTCGAGTGGTGAAGTGCTCATGGTGAGGGCGGAGTATACAGGTGATACGAACAAGACGGAGAGATTTGTCTAACTGAATACGGAAAATCTCGGACAGATGGGACATTCGCCGCTATTCCTTCCGAGAGGGCTGCGAGTGTGTCCTTGCGTTCTGCCACGAACTCGGTGGCCGGATGGAACGCTTTGCTTTCATGCTCATCGGCTCGACCCGCTCAAGTTCACTCAAACTGGAATTCAAACCAAGCCAGATCCATCACGCGTAAGACGGGAGTAGAGAATTGACTGACAACGAAGGCGCGATGAGCGTCGAGGTACGCAACCATATCCTACTGATCGGTTTCAATCGCCCGGAGAAATACAACGGCTACACGCCCAAGATGGCGAAAGAACTGCTGGCCGCCATCACCCGGTTGGATGAAGACGTAGAACTACGCTGCGGCGTCATCTTCGGCCATGGCGATCATTTCACCGCCGGGCTCGACCTTCCCAAGTGGACGGCCCACATGGAAGCTGGAGAAGGCGGCACAAGCAATCCCGATGCCCTCGATCCGGTGGCCCTGGGACGCGGATGCAGGAAGCCCATCGTCACCGCCTGCCACGGCATCACCTTTACGATGGGTGTCGAGTTGGCCCTGGCGGGCGACATCGTGATCGCCGCGGACAATTGCCGCTTTTCCCAACTCGAGCCCACGCGCGGCATCCACGCCACGGACGGCGCGACGATTCGCTTCGTCCAACGAAGCGGCTGGGGTAACGCGATGTATCACCTGCTCACAGCCGACGAGTTTGATGCCGCCGAGGCCTATCGCATCGGTCTCGCCCAGGAAGTCGTGCCTGCGGGCACCCAGCTTGAACGCGCCATCGAGATTGCGGAAAAGATCGCAGCGCTCGCCCCGCTTGCGGTACAGGAGACGAAGGCGTCTTCGCGCCGCTACATCGTGGAAGGGTTCGACGCCGCTGTGGCCGCACTCGGCCCGACGCAGAAGAGGCTGCTCGCGAGTGAAGATGCCGAGGAAGGCGTGCAGTCGTTCGTGGAAAGGCGCAAAGCCGTATTCAAGGGGCGCTAGTGGTGGATGGGGCATGGAAGTCGGGTTCGGGGATATCGTCCGAGTCCGGTGAGAAGGCCATGAGCGTTGAAGATATAATCCATGAAGTAAATGACGGCGTTGCACAAATTACATTGAGCGAACCCGACAAGCTGAATGCATTCAGTGGGGGCACTTTGGCAGGAATTGAAACCGCCATGCAAGAGGCCAACGGAGATGACGCGGTACGGTGTGTGCTGTTCACCGGTGCCGGCCGTGGGTTTTCCTCGGGTACGGATTTGACCGACGGCGAAGACGAAGGCCAGCAAAGACCATTCCAGGGGAGATGAATGCGCGGCGCTACTGCGCGGACTTCGCCTTGTCGCTTTCCTGCGGCTTTTTTGCGATCAGCGCAGTGAACGGTCGAATCGGACTGTCTTCTATTTTTGACCTGTACCGGGCATGGGCCAACGTGTAGACTGGGTCTCTGGAATTTCCATCTGCCAGAAAAGCCTTGTCTCAAAAAAGAGTGGTCGCGACTTGACGACGTCAGTTCCAGTTCAAGAATCTTCTTCCACCTCGCCCAAGCCCCGGGAAATGCAGTTTGACTTCCAGGCGAGCAGCACGCTCCCTCGTCTTGCTTGGTGCGCTCAGATGAATCGTGGCCGGCACACCGTGCTTGTTCGCTGCGGTCCCTGGGTTGAAACTCGCAAGAAGTGCTTCTTTGAAGGCGCCTGGGACGGCCCTCTTGCCGAAGAGAGGCCCGATGAAGCCATCACCCAGGTCGGGACGGCGGGGCGCGTCGCTTCCGAATCAGTCGTTTTTTCGACGTCGACCAACCTCCACGACCGACTCTACTTCTATCGGCAAGAGGACAGCCTTTGGGTATCAAACTCCCTGGCCTTCATCCTGGTTGAAGCGGGAGACGAACCCGACCCTGGGTTTCCCTATTACTCTGGAGAATGGCTGTCCCAGGTACTGGCGGGCATCAGGCGTGAGAAACGGTCCCTGCCTCTTCGTCGCGGGGAAGTCATCATGCACGAGTGTGCAAACCTGACTGTGGGCCTTGACCTGGAAGTACGGCGAAGCGAAAAGAAGGTTCCTCCCAGGCCCGAGAGCTACCGGGACTATGTGGAACTTCTCAGCGCCAGTATGGCCGGCGTTTTCGAGAACGCCCGCCACCCCGATCGGAACCAGGACTACCTTCCCCTGGCCACACTCTCACGCGGCTACGATGCGACTGCCGTGGCCGCGCTGGCTCAGGGCTTGGGATGCAACGAGGCCGTGACGTTCAAAGACGAAAGCGAGGAACAACTCAAGCAGGACAGCGGTCGAATCATCGGCGAAGAACTCGGGATGGAGGTTTTTGAATTCGAGCGCGGCGCGTACGCCATGAGCCCGGGCACCCCCGAAGCCGAATTCTGCATGATGCCATGGGGGGGCGATGTCGTCTTTGCCTCCATGGAGTCCATACTGCCTGGGCGGATACTCCTCACAGGACGCTACGGCGACGACATACTGAGTCTCAACTCGCGCTATCTGGTTCCCGATCTCAAGCAATTCAGCCAGGGGGGCATGGCGGGGTCCATGTTGAACGAGTTTCGTCTGCGAGTGGGCTTTCATAATTTTCCTCCACTCTTCGCCGGGTGGCAGCATGTCGAAGCGGTTCATCAGATCTCCCGGGGCGAGGACATGAAAGAATGGTCGATCGGAGGGCAATACGACCGACCCGTGGCCAGGAGAATGATCGAAGAGGTGGGTGTGCCCCGAGAACTGTTCGGGAACATCAAGATGGCCGGAGGGGTGCAGGCGGTCTCCGATGCCAAAGACCTCTGCCAAGCGAGCCAAACCGACTACCAGGAATTCCTGGGTCAATCCACGTTGCGGAGTCGATCCTGGGTTCACGTGGTGTTCCTGCATTGGGCCGATCGAACCTTGAAATCCATCAATCGATCCATCGCTCGCTGGACCCGCGCCCTGGGAAAACCCTTGTACCCCATGCCCCGGCTTCACCCCCGACACTGGAGAAACCCGGACGAGACCCGCCTGCTTCACTGGGGCTTCTCACGCATCCGCGACCGATATCGCTAGAAGAGCGAATCCAGGGAATTCCTATCCGCCTGAGCGCGAGCCGTTTGGCTCCACCCGGGACAGGCTTCGACGACAGTGGCGCCCGCCGTCTCTCAGCCCCGGATGCAACCGGAGACGCCTGAGGACGACCTTCTCTTTAACCTCCGAGGGCGAGAGTCAGGGCTCGCGTGCGGCCACTTCAGGCCGCGCCCGCATCATGGGGTGCTTAATCGAGGGTCAGGGTGACGCTGGGGCTGGGCGCCCAGCCGTAGCGGACGGCTTTGGCTTCGACTTTGGATCCGCTTCCTGGGGAAAACGGCGCGACGTAGAGGCGCCAGGGGCCTTGATCGACCCGGTACTCGATGGAGTCATGGGTGGCGGCCGGGGTGAGTGCGATCCGGCTTTCTTCCTGGCTTTCGGTTCCTCTTGTAAATGAAGGTGCGCCTGTGATGGGCTGCACACCCCGAGGCCAGAACGCGTCGGCCATCTCGGCTTCGGGCGTGTCGCTGAGGTCGCGTAGGCTGGTTCGCCAAGTGGCCAGGGCCTTTTGCATGCGGGCCTGCGCGTCGTCGTGCTCCGGGCTGTCCGCCAGGTTGTGGATTTCGTGGGGGTCTGCGATCATGTCGTAGAGTTTCTCGGCCGGTTGCGGTGCGAACCACTGGGCTTGGGCGGCATTGAGAGTGCCGGCTTCGTGCTGCCGCCAAAGCTCCTGCATCAGGGCCATCCGGTCCCGGTAGGCGAGGGGGGTGGCGCCCGGCTTTCCCGGCTTCAGGTTCAGGATGTATTTGTACTGCTTGTCCCGCACGGCGCGTTCGCGAAAGAGCACTTGATCGATTCGGTCCTTGGAGGCGTAGACGTACTCGCGCTCGGCGATGTTGCTTTGCGCAAGCTGTGGAGTCCCGTGCATGAAGGCGGGCGTTTTGAGGCCGGCCATGTGAAGCACGCTGGGGCCGATGTCCACGAAGCTCACCAGGCGTTCGTCGAGCCCTGGGCGGGCCGTGCCTTCTGGCCTGAGGGTCTCGGGCCAGTGGACCAGGAGGGGGACCCGGAGGCCGGCGTCGTAGAGTTCACGTTTGGCCCGGGGGAGACCGTCGCCGTGGTCGGTGGTCCAGATCACGATGGTGTTTTCAGTCAGACCGTCGGCTTCAAGGCGGTCGAGCAGGGCGCCCACGCGNGCGTCCATGGCGTGGACATTGTTGTAATGGCGCGCGAGGTCGGCTCGNACCACGGGATGGTCGGGGTAGTAGGGCGGCACGNTCACGTCGCTCGGGNGTACGGCCAAAGAGTTCGGTGTGGAGGGCGCGTGTCCTCCNTCGTTTTCTTTCGCATTTCCNTTTTTGTCATCCGGGAAGAGTTTACTTTCGTGCGTGTCGTTGAGCGTGATGAANCCGAAGAAGGGCTGNCCTTCTTCNCGGCCCTGCCAGTGAGGTTCGGGGCCTTCGTGGTCCCAGAGGCTGGAAGGTCCCGACCCGGGATTTACGCCACTGAACTGATAGTCGAGTTTACGGGTGACAAACGTGTAGTAGCCCGCGCGACGCAAAAGCTCGGGGTAGGCCTTGGCTTCGGGCGGCGGCACGGCTCGGTAGTCGGCTTGCTGAAAAGAGCGCGTGCGCATGTGCTGGCTCCCGGTCGCAACCTGATGCTGGCCGAGGATCTGTGCCGCTCGGCTCGGTGCGCAGACGCCGGCGGTAGTAAAAGTGTTGGGGTAGAGGACGCTTTGCTCGGCCAGCGTATCGAGGTGGGGCGTCACGGCGAGGTCATCGCCAAAAGCGCCCACTCGGGGGCTAAGGTCTTCGGCCATGATCAAGAGGATGTTCGGGCGTGGTTCGGCGGCGAGCGCACCGAGGGCCCAGAACAGGCTCACCCAAAAGACCGGGATTGATCGAAGAAGGAACAGAGCAGAAGGCCTCGTGGGGGGAAGTATGGTTTCGGGAAGGGCTTTGCGTGCGCGGCCTAGAGGACGAGGATTTCCTGGGCGCTGGCCCTTTTGCGGAAGGCTTCGTGCCAGGCGCGAAGTCGCGGGCAGTCGTCGCCGATGTCGAGTTCGGCCATGCGTCCGAACTGCAGGCCGGCCACCAGCGTGCAGTCCGCCACCGTGGGCTTCTCGCCCATCAGGAAGGGACGTCCGTCCTCCATGTGCTTTTCGATGTTGGCGAAGGCAGCCGGGAGAGATGCCCGGAAGTGGTCGGCGATCGCGGGGTTCGGGGGAAAGCCGATGGGGGAGGCCGTGGCGTGGACGACCCGCGCCATGGGGTAGAGGATGCCTTGTTCCACCATGCGCTCCATGTTGAGGGTCAGGGCTCGCTCGAGAGGTGTGGCGCCGATCAGGGGCGGGTCTGGGTGAAGCTCCTCGAGAAAAAGGATGATCGGGAGAGACTCGGTGAGAGACTCGCCTTCGTCGGTCTCCAGCACCGGCAAGCGTCCGAGCGGATCACGGCGAAGGTGCTCCTCTGACTTCTGCTCACCTTCGCGCAGGTTGACCACCACCGGTTCGAGGTCGATCGCACACCCCGCTTCCTTCTTCTCAGCGAGATAGAGCCGCACCTTGGTGGGATTGGGAGCAACAGGGAAGAAATAGAATTTCATGGTGTGTGGAATCTCCTTGGCCTTACACCATAGCGCCTCGCCACTTGCCCTGCGCAAGTGGCGCGTTTCATGGTTTCTCTCCCCCCGTGTTTTTTTTTCGGAACTTCGAGCTCCGGTCCGGGTTGGAATATCCAAACGGAGTTCATGGCGATGTGTGAATCGCACAATACAGGAGGGAGAAGGATGAAGAGTCTCATCACCACCATTTTTTTGATTGTGGGCGGGGGGTTATGTGCGACCTCTCTCGCTCAGGCAGTAGTTCATCAGAGTGTCCCCATGTTGCACGGAGGCACTCGTGAGACGGCCGAAGATGCGTTTGATCAGATCGATGACAGCACGGAAACCGGCTATGTGGACGGGGCTAACTACGGGGACGGATGCTACGCGCGAGCGCTGGTAGCTTGCCAGAAACTCGAAAAATGGATTGCCGATGAAGGCCATGAGGGCTGCTCGATCCTGACCGCCTTTGCGCATGATTCCGACGGGCCGGGGGGGGCTTGCACCCTCACCGGACCCGGTGGCGTCCAGTGGGGCTACCACCAGATCTGCGTTCTCCGCTGTGAGGACGAAGAAGGCCAATGGGAAGACTGGTATTTGGATCCTGCTTTCGAGGAGGGGCCTGTCTCGCAACAGGACTGGCTGGGGAACTTCTGCAGTGGCACGCCCGATATGGTGACGCGCCCCGGTCCTCGTTCGGGTCCTTCGGATTCCAGCTCGACAGTGACCTCCAATGAAATCAAGGGGGCGAGAAAAGTCATCGAATCCCGCAATCCCTGAGAGGTATTGCGAGGGAAATCACATGAACGATTTCGAGGAGAAAATCATGAACAAGCCGAAACGATCCATCCGATTCATCGTCTATACTTCAATCATCCTTCTGACTACCGGCGCGCTGGGTCCGCTGAACGCCTCATCGGCCATGCCTTCGTTGAGGCCCGCACCCGACGCCTGCGGTGACTATGAGCTCAACGATTATCAGCAGCGTGTCTACTTCAAAGACACCGTCGAGAGCGTGACGCCAATGGTGGATGGCACCTTTGCGCTGGAGTACACCCAGCAGGCCGCCTACTACTCAATTGACCCAGGCCAGAGCCCCAATGCCGACGCGCTGCTCTCGAAGGCGCAGAAGGCCATGCGAAAGGGCACGTCGGTTTACACCACGGCAAGTACGGCGGCCGCGGACCTGCATGTCATTCGATATCTGTCTGACAAGAAGGACCCTCAGTGCTGGCCGGAGTGAACGGATCCGGGACATCCGGGTGCGTCGTTGAGACGACTCCTGGATGTCCCGGCTTTGAGGGTTCCTGCAGCAGAAAGCCGGCTTGGGTTGTCAGGACGTGGGGAAGTCATCCCAGTCGAAGCTCTGGACCCAGGGCTGGATCCCATTGCCCGCCGCGTTGTCGCAGGCTGACGAGAGCCCGGTCGGCAGATCGTGAAGTTTCTGGTGCATTCCCGGGATACCGGGATCGTAGTCGAGGTAGGCAGCCGAGTTGGACTCGTAACTCCAGGAGCGTGTGCCAATGCTCATCTGGAGAATGGCTTTGGGTCCATTAGAGGCCAGGCTCAAATCGCCACAAAGATCGGTGACCACGCCATGGCCCACGCTGAGTACCGCTTGGGTCAGGTAGTTCCCGTTCTCATCCTTGTACTTGTTGGGGGGAAGGTCGATCATCGGACCGAAGTCGGGGTTGTCTTCGGCAGGCGGATGGCTGGTGTAGTATTCGAAGAACTCCAGCTGTCTTTGCAGGATGGCCTGTGTGGGCACCTTCTTCCAGCTCATGCCGGGTTTTGAACTTGTCGTCATTTCCGCCCAGCTGTGGTTCTTGCACGCACCACTGTCTTCGTTGGTGGGCACGGGCCATCGCGTATCCGTTTTCGCCGGCAAGGCTCCATAGAAGCCGTGAGTCACCGTCGGGTACTGGCGCGTCACACAAAGATTGTCTTCTCCGTTGACGGTGCCTCTCTGAAGGCAGTCGTAGGTGGCGTACTTTTCGGAGTCCGTACTGATGTCAGGCCAGTTTCCGCCACTCACGTAGTTGGCACTGCTGGAGTCTCCCTGGACGCCGAGCAGGTCGACATCGGTATGTCCGTCCAGAAGGAAGCAGTTGTACTCGCTCAAGACTGCGACCCCACAGCCGCTCATGTCGTGATCCGAGCCCGTGGTGGTGAAGCAACTGACGTCGCTTCCGTCCTTGTATCCGTTTTCGAGTTGTCCGTCTACCGTGAGAGGAACGGTCAGGTATTGGCTGGTGTACGGGACCATGCTGGACACAATGGTGCCGAAGCCACCGTCCGGGGAGACCGTGCAGCTGAGTTCCGTGCCCATTCCCGTACAGCTTGTCACAGGGAGCTTTTGTTTTCGGTTTTCGGGGTAGGGCTCAAGAGTGGCTGCGAGAGGGCCGGTCCAGTCGCAGTATGGGCCGCTGCAGGTGGGTGCGGTGTACGTGATGGTGGGTCCACTGAGCGGGGCAGGGAGAGGCGGATTGGCGATGGCCAGGGTTGCATTGACGTATCTGGCTACGTGGCTCTTTGTTTCGTTCTCGAGTTCCACTTGTGAGAGAGTTGTGCATTCGGCTTGCGGGTATCGCCGCATGGCTTTCCGGAAATCGCGATCATGGCGTTGATCACATTTGAGGACCTTCTCGTCGTATCGTTCCTGGTGACCCGATCGCGTGTATCTGATTTCGGCTTCAAAAAGGCACCGAGCGTGATTCCGACCTGCTCTCTGGAGATCGACGACACACTTCCTGGAGTCCCGCTCCTCGCGGCTTTCACTACCGCCAGCAAAGGCGCTCCCCGCGATGGACATCCATGCGAATACCCCGAGAAGAATCAGTGTGTGCGTTCGGATTCCAGAGTGGCTGTTCAAAAAAGGTTGAGCCTTGACGCTTTGGGTTCTCATTTTGTCTGCATTCTCCATCGTGAGAGCGCAGTCTTTCATACTTTATTTTCCCACGCTAGGTAGAATTCAGAGATAGGTCGCGTGTGACATATGAAAGGAGCATGCCTTCCGGAAGTTATTTTTCGGCTTTGAGGCCGGGCAGGTCTCTTCCGGATTCGAGAGTTCGCACCGAGAAGATGCGGTTGTCGATNGNCTGATCGGTGCGGAGGTTTCGNAGCGCGACATCGGTGTGGCTGCCCTTCATGCGGTTCTCGACCCGCATGCGGGTGGGGAGCACATGGCCTCCGCTTTCGACCATGTGGCTTCGCGGTGCGGAGAGCACCCGGTAGGGTTCGTCGGTGTCGCGCTTGAAGTACTCGGCGCCGAGGATGGCTCCGTCCTTTTCGGCGATGNTGAACACGACGCGGTCGTAGTTGAANCNTCTCTTGGGAGTGGCGTGGATCCGGTAGGTGGGCTCCCCGTCGATCTCTTCGCGTANGATCTTGTGAAACGTATAGTCGGCCACGGTCTGATGCTCGATGTCTTCGTAGGTGACGTCCGTGCCGAAGAAGGCGTCGCCGCGCTGGGATGTGTTGATGCGCCGCACTTTGTTGAGGGANGGCATGAAGATGAAGGCGTCGTGGCTTCGGTCCTCGGCCTCTACCATCATCACCGTCATGCCGCGCAGGTTCTCGGGCGAGGTGAGCCGCCCCATGGAATGGACGCGGTCATCGATGACTTTGGTGACGGCATTGAGGGTACGTTTGCGNTNTTGGCCCGAGCGNCTGTGCNCCACCAGNTCGATCTGGGTCGTGAGATCCACCTCGTAGCGGTTCGCGAAAGCGGCTTTGAGCACGTCGCGGGCGACGTCCGCTTCGGCCGGGGGTGCGGTGCTCACTTCGGGCAGGAGGAGGGTGTCCGATCCCAAGGTGGGGGACGAGGCCAGGCTGGCGGCCCACGCCACGAGAATCGAGATCCAGGCTTTTCGCATCATGATCGACTGCCTCCGAGACTGGCACTGGTAAGGGTACTGCGTGTTGCGTCTTTTCGCGCCCGGGAGTCTTGCTGAGAACGGATGTCCTTTTGCTTTTCCATCGGGTCTTCTGCTTTCGTCTTGCTTGTTTCGGCATGGGATTCTTGCGTGTTCGTGGAGAGGCAGTGGGCCGGCAAGTGAAGGCACGCGCAAGTGCCGCGTGGGCTTGCGTGGCTGAGAGAAAGAGTGCCGCCCAGGTTTTCAGTGATCTCGCGNGCCACNGTGAGNCCNACCCCCGAGCCGCCTCGGCCTCGCCGGCTCGTGAAGCCGGGTTCAAAGACCCGCTCGCGCAGGCTCGCCGGAATGCCCGGCCCGGCATCCAGGACCTCGATGCGCAGGCTGCCGTTGTCTTCCACCGTCGCAAAAAGACGAACCTGCTCGGAAGGTGCGCTGGCGTGAAGGGCATTGTCGAGGAGGTTGAAGAGCACGCGGCCGAGGTGAGGGTGGCAGACCAGCGGCCGAGCGGAGGGTTCCACCACCACGCTCACGCGGTCTTCACCATGCTCCTGTCCGATGCGTCTGGCGTTGCGCTCGACCATCTCAAGCAAGGANTGACTGACTGTGTGGGCCGGGCGCGATCGCGTGGTCTCTTCCACGAAACCCCGGAGCGATTCGGAAGCTTCTTCGCTGAGCTCCACCAACAGGTCGGTATCGCGCAGGAGTTTCACGGGGTCGCTGATCCGGCTTGGAAGCTTCTGGGCNAGCCGCTTCATCCAGGAGAGTTCTTTGCCCAGTTCATGGGCGACACCCAGCGCCACTCGCCCCGTGGCGGCCTGTTCTTCCGCGGCGATCAGTTCATCGAGGAGCCGTAGGCTCTTGAGCGCCCAACTGACCTGGGCGCAGGTTTCGGCGATGAAGTCCAGTTGCACGCGGGTGTAGGGNCGCACGGATTTTTCGCGTCCGACGAGAAGGACGCCCACTTGCTGCNCGGGGTCCCCGATGGCGCTGATGACCTCGATGCCTTGCTGTAGAAGCTTCGCCTCGAAGGCGTTGGGGGTTTCGAGCATGGCGAGATGGACCAGGGGCGTGTCTTCGCCCAGGAGCGCGTGGGCGCGCTGGGCCAGCCCGGCATCGGTGGCCGGATTCGCGCCGGAAAAGTGGGCCAGCCGCCAGCGCTCATCGCTGCAGATGAAGAAGCTTCCCGAGTGAGGGCCGAGCCCTTCCAGGAGCGAGTCGGCCACCACGCGCAGGGTGCTCTCTTCGCTTTGCGGGGTGGATAGCTTCTCGGCCAGTTCACCNCGCACGCGCCCGATGGTCTGGAACTGGGACTCAAGGGCATTTTCGATGAGGTGCTCGGCCCAGCCGCGGACCACATGAAGAANCACGGCTCCGGTGATGGCGGCCAGGAAGAGAAGCCAGACATTGCGCGGNTTGATGGGGGCATCGGCGAGGCTCAGCGCAACCCCAAGCACGCCGGCNAGAATCAGGGCAGAGAGGCTCAAGCGAAGGAAGCGGCTCACNGAGGCNCGCAGATCCACGCCNAGGTCAAAGAGGTTGTAGCGGCTGATCGCAAGGCCAATCGGGAGGGGGAGGGCCACGGGAAGGCACCATACGTAGATGGCGGCCCATTGCCCNACATCGTCAATGGCGGGCCAGAACGCGAGGCTCAACACCAGGGGGGCCAGCGCGGCNCCAAACAACATGACGCGNCCGCGCGCCAGCGCGATGGCCGATCGGGCATCGTGGAGTTCATAGACGCACGACACGATGAGGATCATCCATGCGCCGGCCAACACCACGATGATGAGGTAGAGGAAGGGCGGCCAGAGGATCGGGTTGAACTCCATCGCGAACCAACCCACGGGCACGAGCAGGAGGCTGATCCCATACGGGAGGGCCTCCAGGCCCGGCACCGNCTGAAGGATCGGTCGCCGCCGGGGAAAATGCATGGCGAGGTGGGCGACCGNGGCCGGAATGAAGATCAGGGTCAGCATGGCGATCCGGTTGGCGGCGTCGGAACCCTGGGCGGTCATCAGGGTGGTGATCAGGGTTGCGATGGCGCTGTAGAGGATNAGCAGCGGCATGGCGGCCGTGGAGGTCGAACGCCAAAGAAGCAGCAGCGGGATGCTGAGCAGCAGGGCGCTGGCCAGCAGCGCCGTCGCAAATTCGATCANNCGNGTNGAGAGGGTGTGGGGGTGGACGGGNAGATCGATCCAGACCCTCTCTCCTGCGCGCTCGACTTCGACCCGGGCTGAGCGTTGGCCTTCCGTCAGCGCCGCGCGAAGATCTTCGGCCGAGTGCACGGCCGAAAGCCCGGACGCGGTCTCGACCCGACGAATGCGGTCCTCGCTCTCGAGNGGGCAACCGAGGTGGGTCGGGGTCTCGATGAGCCGTGCATTGGGGAGCAGCCAGCAGCCGGGATCGGGTTTCGGGCCCTGGGTGAGGTCCTTGTGGAGCCCGAGAGCCAGCACGGCCAGCAGCGGCAGCAGGGTCACGGCCGTCATGGTGAGCCGCCGGCCAAGTGGCGTATCGGTCAACACGCGCGGAAGAAAAGGGAAGGGACTCATGTCGNGTCCGCTTTCTGGCCCTTCGTGAAGGCAAAGATCAAAGCCGGGAGCACAAAGAGGGTGGCCACCAGNGCCCCCATGATCGCAATCGCCACGAAAAACCCNAAGCTCGCCACNGTCTGCCAGGCGGACATCATGAGGGTCAGGAATCCGAGGGCGAGGGCCACGGAGGTGGTGACGATGGCGCGGCCGGTGTGTTGGAGGGCCGCCGCAATG
>NZGT01000169.1 GCA_002691025.1 Spirochaeta sp.
TATCAACCCGGGCCCCTCTCCGAAGAGGAATCGGGAATTACCGGTTTCCATCAACAGATCCGGAATGTCATTCCCATTACCCAGAGCGCCGAAGCGCCTGCGCAGGGAGAACTCGAGATCCTCAACCGGAACCTGACGAACCCATCGGCACAATAGCCGGGGATATCCCGAAGCCGGACACCTGAGTCACACCGGACCCGATCCTGAAAAGGTCGAGATGGAGAAACCCAACCGATCCATGGAATCCGATCTCAAACTCGTCAACGCCGTGCTCGACACCCTCATCCCCGCCAGTGAAGACGGCACGAAACCCGGCGCCGGCAGCCTTGACCTGAGCGAAACCATTCGCGAAGCCAGCGGCGATTTCTGGCCCGGGGTGCTTGAAGGGATCCGCTCACTGGAGGCCGAGGCACGCAAGACCGGAGCGTCCGGTTTCGAAGCCCTCTCCCTCTCAGACCGCAGCGAACTCCTCTCGCGTTCGCAGGAATCGCATCCCGGCGTTCTGCAGAGCCTCGTCTTCCAGTGCTACATGGCCTACTACCGCCACCCGAAGGCGCTGGAGGCCCTGGGGCTGGAAGCCAGACCACCTTTTCCGGACGGCTTTGACATCGAAGACTTCGATCCGGCCTTGCTCGACCCCGTCCGCCGCCGCCCCCCCTTCTACCGGAAGGTCGACTGAGGCCGGGAACAAGCGAACCTCTTGCGCGGGCGTCTTCAGTATTGCCGATATCGCCGCTGGATATGGGCCTGACGGCGTGCGATCTCTTCTCGCCTCTGCTCGGCCGACACGGATGCCACCGCGTCCGGAAGATGATCTTTGACGTCATCCACTGGAGTCAACCGGGCGCTGACTTCAGGAAGGCTTTCTGGATCGATCTCATCGCGGTAGACGAGCCTCAGGGTCATGGTGCCTTTGGGCTGGCCCGTGGTATCGACCCAACCTTCGACGCCTGGGTCGCGAGCCGACACGACGTAGTAGCGAGCGCCATCCTCTGCCGTCGCAAGCTGCGCTCCGCTCAGACTGCTCACATAGCTTGCCTGATCGAGGCTTTCGCCCCAGAGATTGCTCAGATGGAATCCGACATAATGGGGCTCCTGACCTCGAAGGTCCACACGCAGGATCAGAGCCTGCTCTTGGTCCAGTTCGAAAACACCGCCTCCATAGAGTTGACGCGCACCCGCCACACCACCGGCGATAAAGGGAGGCCGCGGGGGGTTGAGTCCGTTCACCGGCATACTCCGCTCGCCGTCCAGGTTCCGATCCCCATCGACTTCAAGCCCGAACTCGTGCAGCTGATTCCAGAACCAGACCTGATTGGCGACGCGCTCGCCAATGCGAGCCATCTTTTCGGCCATCGCATCACTGGTATGCGGAGGACGGCGTTCGCCGGGTTGATCGATTCGCTCGATGCTCAATTCGAGCGCTTCTTCCGCCTCCCAATCCGAGAAGATCTCCCGCACAGAGACGAATCGAGCCTGGCGCGTTTCCGTTTCCTCCGGTTCTTCACTCGCGGACGCGCACGAAAGCGCCGCCTGGGTCGGAAGAAAATTGCCGCTGTACCCCTCGGGCCTCTCGGCCGCAAGAATCAATTCAAAGCGTCCGTCCGGATCCACCTGCAGATCAAATGAATCAATCGAAGCCAGGGTCTGATTCCGACATTCGCCCATCTCGCGCAGATCCCCGGTCTGACCAATCAACTCCGTGATGGTCTGGAAGATCACGAGACGAGGCACCTTGGGACCCGGCCCGCCTCTTTCGCCGGTCTCCCACTGCGTGCGGTCTTTCGTTCGACCGCGAATCCGGTACCGACCTTCCGGCTCGATCCGGGCCTGGAGATACAGGGTGTCCGCATTGTCGATGGTCCACTTGGAGAGCATGCTGACCGACCGCTGGAAGTACGGAAAGTCGGGATCCTGCTGGGTCTCGCTTTCAATCACCCGAGCCAGATGCCCGAGGAGGTAGCGGTACCCCTCGGCCATGTTTCGATCGGTGGGCTCCGGCGGAAAGGCAAGGGTACTGTCCAAGCCGTCGCGTGCTTCTTGCAAGGATTCCACCAAGGCGTCCCATCCCACCCGGGTCCGCTCTTGCGGGTCCTCCTCGGCACTGCACGCCAGAATCAGACCGGATACCAGAAGAACCCAGATTCGCATACGCGTCCACTCCCCTCATTGACCGCCTCAGTCCCCTTCAGGGTACAGAATCGTGCCCTTGGCTGAGGGATGAAACGCACCGCTTCGCTCTGTACAGTCGCAGGATGTCGGAAGAGCCCAAACTCAAACGAAGCCTGGGCCCTGTCATGCTCTGGGGTCTCGGCGTCGGCTATGTGATCAGTGGTGAGTACTTCGGATGGAATCTCGGTCTCCCCATCGGGGGAAGCTATGGGATGCTCGCAGCCACCGGACTGGTCACGGTGATGTATCTCTGTTTCATCTTCAGTTATACCGAGTTGGCCTGTGCGATTCCCAAGGCGGGGGGCGCCTTCATCTACTGCGGTCGCGGCCTGGGGCCGGGGCCGGGCTGCGTGGCGGGGCTCGCCCAGATCATCGAGTTCGTCTTCGCTCCTCCCGCCATCGCCATGGCGATTGCCGCCTACGTGAACCAACGCTTCGGAGATCTCCCCGTTGAACTGATCGCGATTTCAGCCTACGGCGTCTTCACTCTTCTCAATGCCTGGGGGGTGCGTCAAGCCGCCCTCTTCGAACTCACCGTCACAGTCCTGGCGGTGGGTGAACTTCTGCTTTTTTGCGGCCTGACCCTGCCCCATTTCAGCTGGGAAGCCTTCTCCCAAGACCCGCTCCCCAACGGCTACGGCGGCATTTTCGCCTGCCTTCCTTTTGCCATCTGGTTCTATCTCGCCATCGAAGGGGTGGCCAACGCCGCCGAGGA
This sequence comes from Spirochaeta sp., assembly GCA_002691025.1. Taxonomy (GTDB): domain Bacteria; phylum Myxococcota_A; class UBA9160; order UBA9160; family UBA4427; genus MED660. Next base: position 2,888 of record NZGT01000169.1, read on the forward strand.
GAGCCGGGACCCGCAGCGTCATGTCGCCCGGGGCTTTGGTACGGCCATGCTCACCCTGGTGGTCCTCGCCCTCTCGGTGTTCTTCGCAGCCACCGGCGTGGCCGGTTGGGAGGCCATCGTATACGAATCGCCCGGGGCGGAAGCCAGCGACGCTCCCCTTCCCCTCGCGTTGGCCCAGGTCGTCGGACGTGACTCGCTCTGGTACACCCTCCTGCTCGGAGTCGGGCTGCTTGGATTGGTCGCCTCCTTTCACGGAATCATCCTGGCTGGGGCCCGGGCCACTTTTGAATTCGGGCGATCCGGCTTCGCGCCCAGAATCCTCGGACGCATTCATCCCGGCACAGGAACGCCTCGGGTCGCCCTGGGCGCCAATCTCGTCATCGGAGTGATCGCCATCCTGACAGGGAGGACGGCCGACATCATCACCCTCGCCTGCTTTGGCGCCGTGCTTCTATATCTCCTCTCGATGATCGCGTTGATCCGGCTGCGGCAGAAAGAACCCGACCTCGAGCGTCCCTTTCGTGCCATCGCCTATCCCTACGGAGCCGGCTTGGCCCTGGGGCTCTCCGCGGTCTGCCTCGTTGCCTTGACCTACTACAACCCTGGAATCGCCGCGCTCTTCCTCGGGCTGCTCAGCATCGGATTGGCGTACTTCGGGCTCTGGGGGCGAAATCGTCTCAAGGCCGACTGGACGGGCTAGTGAACCCTACTCGCCACCGCGGCTGATATCGGCCGTCATGATGACGCCCACGAGAATCAAGACGGCCCCCACGGTCATCGTCAGAGCCACTGGAATCATGGGCGCGCGGCCGAACAGGGAAAGAGGCCAGGCCGGCAAAGGGACGATGCGTTGGGACGCCCCTTCGGACACACGAGACAGACCCCGCGGTCCGAGTTCAAACACATCACCGCTGGGTCCGGTTACGCGAAGATCCTGGTCAGGCCCCAAGGCCTCGAAGGCCGCCGGGTCTTCTCGGGATTCCAGAAGCTCGCCTCTGTAGTCATAAAGCGAAACGACGCCCTCTTTCTGACGGGCCACTTCAAGGCCGCGGTCGGACAGCGTCCGCATACGAATCAGGCCCTCGTCCGGCGCGACCCCCCAGCCGCGAAGAAACATCCCCTCATCGCTATAGATGTGGATCCGCGAATCCTGAACCCCGACCAGGACTTCTCCATCGGGCGAGACCGCCAGACCCGAGGGCTCGAAGAAGAAGGGCGAAAAAAGCGTCATGTGCCGATATTGAGCGCCCGACCAGCTGCCCAGGATCAGAAACACCAAACCCAAGCCCAGCATGGCCGCGGACTGACCGCGCGATCGCCCCCTGCCCATGTCACCCCCCGCTCGTTCTCAATCCGGGACCGCGTCATTTTGCGTCCATCCCGCCTCGACGAAGGCATCGTCGACTNTCNNTGAGCTCTNTCAACTCTAACTGCAAAAAATCAGCCCGGCACTGGGAATCCAATCCAACGGGCCAGNGCCTGAGGAACAACCGAACCGGAAGTCCGTCCGCCGAGCGGAAAATGAACCCCAAACGACAAGAACCCCGGCTGTCGGATCCAGGTCGACGGCCGGGGTTCTTCCCCTGCTCTCGTAAAATGGGGGGGGGACGAGGGCGGGGGGATGAGCAGCATCCGCACCTACGTCATCGCTCTAGCATCCAGTCCAGAGTCAGCGGCAACATTCCGATTCGATGCGGCGGAGACAGCCTGTTTGTGCCGGGCTATCCCCGTCCGTGTGATCCGCAATTCAAATCGGTTTCCACTTGTGCGGTGCTGCATGCCCTATCTATAAGCAAGGGGCGTACCAAGTTGAAAAAAAGACCCGGATCGCCGCAAGTCCGTGACTTAACACAACATGTCACGCGTACCCTATCCACAATGCCCATAGGTTATGGGAAAAAGGGAAATCTTTTTCATCGATAGGGAACAGAAATTCCGCAGTTCAGAGAAAAAGGGCGTATATGGGCCCTTTTGCACCCGGCCTGGCGGATGCAACTCTCTCAGTCCCAAACCCACTCGGACCACCGCCCGGTCCCCGGTCAGCCGGATCGGCGGGGGGCTCCCATTTCACCGGGCCAACGAGAACCGCCGATGGTGTCGGCATAGGGCGCAAATTTCTCGCCATCGAGTTCGCCCGCCAAGGTAATGCTGCGATCCAGGAAGACCGGGGTCCAGAGATGCGCCGAGACCTGCTCGCGCAGCGGCAGAAGAGTCGCGATCGGATCCCACTCGCTCGGCCGGAGAATGATCTCGCCTTCCAACTTCTGGAGATGGGCGGTGCCATAGCGGCTGTACACGTGCACCACATGCGGGGGGAAATCGTATTTCCCGGGCGTCAGGTCCACATCACGGACGGATTTGATCCACCACTCGTTCTGATCCGTATCCGCGGGAGGGGCCTGGGTCCCGACCACATCACCCCGGAACTCTACGAAGGAATGACCCTGATGAACGACTCGACCTTCCACATGATCGAGCATCCGGAAGTAGTGGATCCGCGCCGGATATTTGGGCTGACCCCAGCGCTCTTGACTGATGAAGACGGCGGCTTCCTGGTCGATGCCGATACACAGGGTGTATTCGCCTTCCTGCCCGTCGTAGTCCGCAGCCACGTTCACCACCACACCGTATTCGGGCTCATTGTGGACCGGGAAGTTGTAGAGAGTGACATAGACATGGGGCTCCTTGCCCGGCTCGATTCCCGGCGGCAGAAGAGCCGCAATCTTGTCCGCGTCGGTGCGGTAGCAAAGCTTCAGCATGGGCCAGTTGATGATTTCACCAGGCGAACTCTGGGGACCGGCCGGAGCCTCGTCCAAGCAGGGCTCTGCGTACGTTTCGGCCAGCAGACGACTCAGTGTGGGGGTGGCTGACATGCTTGTCTCCTTTGTTCGGGGTTTTGATCCGATCGGGGCGGACACGGCCGCTCTTCTCGCTGGGTTCAGGTGCCTCATCGGGCGGGGCCCATGACCCGGCCCCGAGTGCGGAAAGCATAGACCGGCTCAGACCACGGTGCCGGGAGGTTTTCGATTCCCACTCATCGGCTCAAGCGACAGGAACGCGGCAGAACGGGTCGTTCACGAACCGGGAAAAGAGCACAGATGTACTACCGCCTGAAACAAGTTGAGGAATCCAGTTCCTCCCCAGAACGAACCGGCACGGGAATCAATCTCCCTTGAAGGACGGGTCCCGTTTTTCGAGGAAAGCGTCCATCCCCTCTTCGTGATCCCGACTTCCAAAGACAAGACCAAAGCCACTCTGCTCAAGCGAGTGAGCGGTCCGGATGTCTGAGTCCTGTCCCTGCTGAATCACGCGCTTGGCCAGAGCCACCGCCACCGGTCCCTTGGCACCCGCACTTTCGGCCGTGGCCAGCGTCCGCTCCAGCAACTCCTCCGGCGGATAGACCCGATTGGCCAGGCCGATCCGCAAGGCTTCCGGAGCCTTGATGGGATCCCCGCTCAGAATCAATTCCTTCGCCCATCCCACACCGACACGCCGAGTCAAGCGACCGGTCCCCCCGAATCCGGGAATCAGACCGAGGGCGACTTCGGGCTGACCAAAGCGCGCTTTTTCGGAGGCGTAGATCCAATCGCAGGCCAGAGCCAACTCGCAGCCCCCTCCCAGCGCAAAACCATTCACCGCCGCCAGGGTCGGAATCGGCAACGCCTCAAGCGCTTCAAAGGTCTCGTGACCGAGCCTGGAGAAGGCCTCCGCGGCCACCGGGTCAAGAGATCGCATTTCAGCAATATCGGCTCCGGCCGCAAACGCCCTGCCCTCCCCGGTCAAAACCAGAGCGCGAGCGGTTGCCTCCGAGGCCACCGTGGCAAAGGCGTCTCTCAACTCTTCCAAGGTCGCCCGATCCAATGCATTCAATACGTCCGGACGATTCAAGAATACGACCTCCACCGACCCATGACGCTCTACCCTGATGTTTTTGCTCATGACTTCTTGCTCTCCCTCATGCTCAGAGAAGGCGCCCCGTGCTTCATGCACATCGCGACTCCCTTGAACCGGGCATCAAGCGCCCGGATCACCGATCGCCATGCTAGCCCGCTCGGGAGGCCGCTTCCCGACCAAAAGCTCCCCTCCGAAAAATCGCGTGGTATGCTCGGCTCCTCCTGATTCTCAAAAAGGAGAGTATGAAATCATGGCTTCACAACGCTCCCGACTCGCCACAGCGGGCTACTTCTGCGGGATTGTCGGCATCGCGTGCCTCGTCATCGGCATCGGCGGAATCCAGATCCGCCTCTTCCCTCCCATGCTCGGCTTCGGGCTCTTTGCTCTCGGCACCATCACCGGCGGGATCGGAGCCACGCTGCTCGGTGGCATCGCCCTGATCCGAAAGAAGCATCTCACCGGACCCGACGATCTCAAAAGAGCCCAGACCGCCACTGCGCTCGGGGCGATTCTGCTCATTCTCCTTTTCCTCTCGGCCGGAACGGGCGGCGATGCTCCGCCCATCAACGACATCACCACCGACCTCGCCAACCCGCCGGCCTTCGCGTCCGCCGACGCGGTCCCCGCCTACGAGGGTCGGGACATGAGCTATCCGCCGGACTTTGTCCCCATCGTGAAAACAGCGTACCCCGACCTGAAGCCCACCCTGGTCGGACTGCCGCCCGATCAGGCCTACGAGAACGCCCTGGCCACGGCCCGGGCCCTGGGGCTGCAGATCGTATGGCAATCGGCCTCCGAAAGACGCTTTGATGCCATTGATGTCACAACGGTCTTCCGCTTCGTGGACGATTTTACGGTACGCGTGATTCGGGCGGGCTCAGGCTCCGTGATCGATGTGCGATCCAAATCAAGAGACGGTCAAGGCGATCTCGGAACCAATGCCAAGAGGATCCGGGAATTCCTGACCCAGCTCAAGGACTCCTAGACCTCCAACCCAGGCCGGCGGCGTCCAGGAATTCGCGGGACTAGAGATCGAGCGCTTCGTTGGCCGTGTCCCTGGCCCAACGATAATCGGCCTTTCCGCTTGGGGCTCGAACGACCGTATCGACAAAGACAAAGGCCTTGGGCAGCTTGTAGCGCGAGATATGTCCTGAAGCGGTTGCCTTCAAGGCTTCCTCATCGGCTGATTCGCCGGGGCGCAGCTGGACGATGGCCGTCACCTGGCTCCCCCAGCGTTCACTGGAAGTCCCGCAGACCACACAGTCGTAGACGGCGGGGTGATGCTTCAAAGCCAGCTCCACCTCTTCGGCAAAGATCTTCTCTCCCCCGCTGTTGATCGTGACCGAATCCCGTCCCAGCAACTGAACGCGACCGTCTTCACCAATCATGGCGCGGTCGCCGGGCACCGAGTAGCGCGCTCCGTTCACAACGGGGAACGTGATTCTGGATTTCTCCGGGTCCTTGTAGTAACCCAGCGGGATCCGGCCGCTCCGGGCCAACCAACCGCGCTCTTCCGAACCGGGTTCCAGGGCGTGGCTCAGATCGTCAGCCAGAACCATGTCCTGGGGTCCGAGATCAAAACTCCCCGTGGAGGCGCCAGTCTTCCCGGTAGAAACATGCATGGCTTGTGCGCCGGATTCGGACGAACCCAGGGCATCCAGGATGCGCACGCCAGGAAGCAGATCCAACAGTTCCTGCTTCAGTGAAGCCGTGAAGATGGCCCCGCCGGATGTCACGCGCCGAAGACTCGACAGGTCGTACTCTCCCTGGCGAAGTTGATCGATCAAGGGGCGCGCGAAAGCATCCCCGACGATCGCCATGGAGACCACCCGCTCGCGTTCCACGGTGCGCCAGATGTCGTCTGGATCCAGACGCTCGACTTCATCCTGAATGACCACCGTCCCGCCGATATGCCACATATTGAACGCCACCCAATGGGCGGCGCCATGCATGAAGGGCGGTGTGGGCAAAGCCCGAATTCCCTCTCGACTCCGGACCTCATCCAGGAGCGACGAAAGACTCTCGGGAGGCTTCCCCGTAAGCGCTCCCAGGAAAACATCTTCCTGTCGCCAGAGCACGCCCTTGGGCATGCCCGTGGTGCCGCCGGTATACAGGATATAGAGGTCGTCCTCGGACAAGGACCGGGGCGGCGACGGCTCCGCGGCGGCCAGAGCCTCTTCATAGTCGAGCGCCCCGGGTAGCAGCGGATTCCCGGAACCGTCCGCCACCTGGATCAAGAGCGGATCCCCGGAAAGCTTGTCCCGGATCAGGGCCAGAGTGGGAGCAAACGCGGCGTGGTAGATCACGGCCCGCGCATCGGCGTTGTCAAAGAGATAGAGAAGTTCTTCTTCGACATAGCGATAGTTCACATTGAAGGGGGCGCAGCGTGCCTTGAAGGCTCCCAGCATCCCCTCGAGGTATTCATTCCCGTTATAGAGATAGAGGGCTACGTGATCCTGACCGGATTCCCAATTGGCCAGTCCGTCGCGTTCATGATGACAGCCCAGGCCGTGCTGCCGAAGGACCTCGGCCAGCCTGCGGGTTCGATCGGTGGTTTCAGCCCAGCTGAATCGTTTATCGCCGTAGACGATGCAATCCCGTTCGGGAATGATCTCGGCAATCGCTTCGTGGACATGGCCTAGGTTCATATCGCATCGTTCCTGTTCTCGAGGAAACCGGCCATCCCGAAACCCGAACGGATGTCAGCCATGGCGGATCCAGCATGGGAAGGACTCGACCTAGATGACCGAGCAGAGCCTGAGGATGCCGAGCATAGCATCCAGGGTCGGCTCAACTCGGAGGGCTTCTCCGCCAGGAACCAGTTCGGCAAAACCACCGTCACCCCCCTGCTCGTTGAGCAGATCCTCGAGCAACGCCACGACATCAAAGGACGCACCGGGAAGACCGAGCGCCTGGCAATGCAGCAGCCCGCGAAGCGTGGTGGTGGCGTCGTAGACCCTTCGCCTGTATCCGATCTCCAACTCCCGCCCGATCCACTGCAGGGCTCCATCCGCTTCATCGTGATCCACACCGGAAAAAAACACGGCAAAAGCCGTCAAGGCGGGCCACACAGGCCCTTCAATCCGATCTCGAGACCAGAGTGCGCCAATGAATCCCCCCGCCTCGGAGAGCACGACAGGACGCACGACCCGAGTCCTTCCGAGCAGTCCGGCCAGCATCCCCGTCACGAAGAGCCGCTTCTCGGCGGGTTGATCCGGCGACCCCCAGCCTCCGTCTTCAGCCTGCTCTTCTCCCAGGAAGCGTGCGGCGGACTCCACGTAGGGAGCCTGCAGCTCCCCAAGGTCAGAAAGAGCCGACAGCGCCTCGATGGTGCCGGCGACCTCCTCACTCAGACCGGCCCCCGCGAACTCATCCGCGAACCCGACAGCCCCGCCTGCGGCCAGACCCAGCGGCCGAAACCCGCCGCGTTCCGTTTGATACAGGCCCACCTGCTCCGTCATTTTCTCGATGGGCTCAGCCCCAAGGAGGGCATGCGCCCGCAGAACCGTGAGTTCGGTGCCGTGGCTCTTGATGAAGGCAAGCCCCTTCTCCAGCGTTTCCGCCGCCCGGTGACGAACCTTCTCGATTTCCTGTTCGCTCGACACGACGTGAGCCCCCTTCTTCCGGCCGACCGGGATAATGATCCATTCGGAGCCTACTCCGCAACCAGAGACAAAGCGCGCCCCTCCCCCTTCCGGGCTGACCTCCCCCCCTCATCGCGTGCTACCCCTTCCCGCCCGAGTCGTTTCTGGTTCGGGGGTCGTGGGTTTGCGCAGCCATCGCGGGCTACACTGATCCTTTCTGGAGATGACATTGACCTCGGACCCCACCAAGAGCAGCTCGACCAACCGACTGGCCCAGGAGGTCAGCGCGTACCTTCTTCAACACAGCCAGAACCCCGTGGACTGGTATCCCTGGGGACCGGAAGCCCTGGAGCGAGCTCGCGAGGAAGATCGACCCCTTCTGGTTTCGATCGGCTACAGCGCCTGCCACTGGTGCCATGTCATGGAGGGCGAGTCTTTCGAAAATGAATCCACCGCGGCCATGATGAACGCTCATTTCATCAACATCAAAGTCGACCGGGAAGAACGCCCCGACGTAGACCAGATCTACATGGATGCCGTCGTCCGGCTCAATGATGGCCAGGGAGGCTGGCCGCTCACCGTCTTCTGCACGCCGGACGGCCGACCCTTCTTCGGGGGAACCTACTACCCGCCGGAACCCCGGCACGGAATGCCCAGCTTTTCACAGATCCTCGAAGCCATTGACGATGCCTGGACGAATCGCCGCACGGAGATCGATGAAGCCGCGGGTCGAATCCTCGAAACAATCCAGGCCTCCACAACGCCCGGACCCGAGATGCGGGTCGAGATGGCGCACATCAGCCAGGCCTCATCTTTGCTGATGGGGCAAGCGGATACCGAGCACGGGGGGTTCGGGCAGGGACCCAAATTCCCGACGCCCACCAACCTCGAGCTTCAATTGGCGGTGCTCGACCTGCTTCCGAAGGAGCAAGCCGACCCCATCGCCCGACACCTCACGCAAACGGCCGAGGAGATGGCTCGCGGAGGTCTCTACGACCATCTGGGCGGAGGCTTTCATCGCTACTGCGTCGATGGCCACTGGACGATTCCGCACTTCGAGAAAATGCTCTATGACCAGGGTCTGCTTCTGCGCTTCTATGCCGAATTGATCCGGCGAGGAAGCGCCCCCGGTGACCTGGCCTGGCCGCTGCGTGAAACCGTGGACTACCTCAGGCGAGAGATGACCTCGCCCGAAGGCGGGTTCTACGCCAGCCAGGATGCGGACGCCGACGGGGTCGAAGGTTCTTATCAGGTCTGGACGCCTGAGAGCGTCCGCACCGTATTGGGCGAAAAAGCGGACGCCTTCTGTCAGGCCTATGGCGTCACGGCCGCGGGAAATTTCGAAGACGGCCAGACCCATCTCACCGATCAGGCCAGGGCGCCGCGGGCGGAATTCCAGAGCGAACGGGCAGCGCTCCTGGAAGCGCGTCACGGACGAGTCGCGCCCGACACCGATCGCAAACGGGTCGCAGCCTGGAACGGCTATACGATCTCCGGACTGGCGCGCGCTTCCGAAGCGCTCCAGGATCCGAGCGTGCTCCAGGATGCCGTGGCGGCCATGGATTTCGTGACCGATGAAATGGTCGATGACGACGGCCGACTCTTTCGCGTCTTCAACGGCGGCCGAGCCAGCGTGCCCGCTTTCCTGGACGACTATGCGGCCCTGCTGGACGCGAGCCTGGACCTCTACCGAGCCGGTGCGGGAGAACGCTTCCTGACCATCGCCCTGCACTTTGCCCAGGAAATCGGGGACCGCTTCTACGATCCGGCGATGGGCCGGCTCTACTACACCGCCGCAGATGGAGATCCCCTTGTCTATAGGCCGGAAACCGACAACGACGGAGCGACCCCGGCCGCAGCCGGTCTGGCCGCCGTCGGACTGGTTCGACTGGGACAACTGGCCGGTCTCCAGATCATCGAAAAACAAGCGGACGCCATCATCGACGGACAGAGCGACTGGGTGACGCGCGCCCCCCACGCCCTCCCTACGCTCATGCGAGCCGCAGCCCTGCGTCTGCGCGGCGTTTCGGTGGCCGTCATCATCGGCGATCCCGACGAGGCCGAAACCCAGGCCCTGACCCATCGCGCGCGTCGCGTCCTTCTGCCCGATGACGCCGTGGTCAGTCTGGCTCCGGGAGCACAGAGACCCATTGGCGTGGCGGCCACCTGGCTTGAGGGACGAGAGCCTGAGGGCGGCCGTCCCACGGCGTGGGTCTGCCGCGGCCGAAGTTGCTCTCTTCCCGTCACACGGCCCGAAGACTTGAAAATGGCGTATTCCTCGGCGCCAGGTCCGACCGCATGAACGAGGTGGGAACCCGGGTCGACACAGCACAAGAAGAGCACGCCTCCATGAACTGCCGAGTGGATCCAGACGAAAGGATGGGTAGAAACCCGTGAGCGAAGATGCTGCTTCCATGGTGGCGGCCGCCGCCGCCGGCGACCAAAGCTTCCGATTGACTGAAAGGCCTGTTCCCGAACCGGCCGTGGGGGAAGTGCGCGTTCGAGTCGAAGCCTGTGGCATCTGTGGTTCGGACCTTCACCTCTATCGATCGGGTCGACTTCCAGAGGGGCATACCCCCGGACACGAAATCAGTGGGATCATCGATGCCGTGGGACCAAAGGTCACGAGCCTTCAAGTGGGAAACCGCGTGGCCGTCGAGCCCCTGATCAGCTGCCGAAAATGCAAGGCCTGCCTGGATGGAAAAGCCGCTATCTGTCGCAAGGCCCGACTCTTCGGCGTCCATCTTCCGGGAGGACTGGCCGAATACATCGTGGTGCCCGCGTACCGCGCCTACCCACTTTCTTCCGACCTCGATCCGGCCGTCGCCGCCATGACGGAACCGGTGGCGGTGGCCCTGCACGGCCTCGCCCAGGGGCAATTCGAGCCCGGGTCTCGCGTCCTTGTCCTCGGTTCCGGCTCAGTCGGTCTCGTCAGCGTGCTGGCCGCCTCCTGGCTCGGCGCCAAAGAAGTCTGGGCCACAGCGCGTCATGAGCATCAGGCCGAACTCGCCCGCACCCTCGGCGCCTCCAGGGTCTTGAGCGAATCCGAGGCCGACCCCAAGGCTCTGGCCCAACTCGGCCTGCGGCACGATATCGATCTCGCCATCGAAACGGTGGGGGGCTCTGCGAATACACTCGAAGCCGCCTGTGCGGCGGTTCGGCCCGCCGGTCACGTCAGCGTCCTGGGCCTCTTCGAGAAAGGCGTCGCCCTGCCCGGACTCTCCTTGGTTTTCAAGGAGATCACCGTCCGTGGATCCAACTGCTACACACGCCCATCCGGAGAAAAGGCCGACTTCCAAAGGGCCACCACACTCGTGGAAGAAGAACGAGAGCGCCTGGGGCTTCTGATCAGCGACCGCGTAGCCCTTTCCAACGTGGAGCAAGCTTTTGAGTTCGCCGCAGACAAGACGCGCGGCGCCATCAAGGTCTCGGTTCAACCCGGAATCTGAGTGACCTGGATGCCCCGGCGGAAATTGCGGGCCATCCGGCTCTGGGCTATGAAAATGATATTCAAATATAGCTCGTAGGTATTCGATGCGAACCGATTCGGGGAGCATCGACGGTTTCAAAGAGCAGGTAGCTCCGAGAGACCGCGGGAAGTCGGTGAGAATCCGACGCGAGCCCGTCGCTGTAACCGGGGACGAGCTGCAGACCCAAGCCACTGGTTCATAGCCTGCTCAAGGTCGAAAAGAGCAGGTTGCGGGGTGATCAGGCCGATCCGGTCTGAAAGCCACGAGAACTGGGAAGGCCTGCAGACTCGATTGATCCGGAAGCCAGAAGACCGGCCTTCGAGCAGCTTTACAGACTCTCCGGCGTCGAGAGAGTAAAGCGAGGACGACGTGCAAACACTCCATTCCCAGTGCAAGGGACCGTCAGGTCTTCATCGCGCGCACGCGTCGTTCCCGTTTCTCTCCCAATCCGGTGGGTCCACAGATACCGAATCGAGAAAAACCGAACTGTTTGGAAGCCCCAGGCTTTTGAGCATTCGGAAAAGCTCGGTCTTGGGTGTCAAGGAAGCTCGCCGTGCCCTCCATCACTCACTGCTCTGATCCACGCTGCTCTCGCTCCAGAAGCACCTTGCTGCTCCTCATCCTCGCGCTCCTCTTGCCCTCCTTCGAGGCCCTGTCCGCCAGTCACGCCATCGCGGACATGAACGGCTGGGCGAGCTCGGTCGACGAAATCAACATCGGTCCCCGCGACATCACCCAGCCCTCGATGGGCCAGGCGAGCTGGGGACAGGAAGCCGATGTCGTCGGTCCCGCCCTCGGCGATGGCAACACCTGCCTGAGCCTGGGAGAAGAAGGGTCCATCACGCTCGGTTTCAACCCGTCCATCGGAAACGGCCCGGGCGATGATTTCGCCATTTTTGAAAACGGATTCTATGGCCTGGAAGGCCTTTTTGCGGAACTCGCCACGGTCGAGGTCTCGAGCAACGGGGTGGACTTTGCCCGGTTTGAGGTGGAGACCCTGAACCCTTCACCGGTTTCCGCCTTTGGATTCCTCGTGCCCAATCTCTATGCCGGCTTTGCCGGACTCGACTCGGTCGGACTCGGAACGGGTTTTGATCTATCCGAACTCCAGGGGCATGCGTTGGCCACGGCAGGACTTCTTGACCTGCAGGATGTGGGTTACGTCCGCGTGACGGACGTCATCGGCGACGGGCTTCTGCTCGATGATTTTGGCAATGCCATATACGACCCCTACCCCACCCCCTTCCAAAGCAGCGGATTCGACCTCGATGGGGTCGGCGTGATCCATTTGCCCGAAGCCACCGCGACCCTGCTCTGGGGAATAGGCCTCTTCGGCCTCCTCTTCGCGTATCGCCACCGCTCCCGACGCCTCGCCGTCACCGGATTGGCGGCGGCGTGGATCCTGGGTTCGGCCACGGTCGCCCAGGCCGTCAACGTCGTCGGCTTCGAAGACCTTGGGCTCGGCGCCAACTCGGCCGACAACGGAAGCAGCGGATCCGGCTCCTTCGAAAGCGGTTCGGTTGACTTCGAAAACAGCTACGACAGCCAATGGGGATCCTGGGCCGGCAACGCCGCCTCCACCCACACGGATGCAGTCACGCCGGGATGGTCCAACCAATACTCGGCCGTCACCGGTGGAGGAAAGGATGGAAGCAGCACCTATGGACTCCACTACCAGAGTTCCTCCAGCCCCTACGCAGGAGACCCCTCCGTTGATTTGAACATCATCCTGCCGACGAGCGAAGTGGTGAACGGTCTCTATGTGACCAATACGACCTACGCCTACATGTCCATGCTGAATGGAGATGACTACGCCAAACAGTTCGGCGCGGAAGACTTCTTCTTGCTGACCGTCGAGGGTTTCGACGAGTCGGGAACCTCGGTGGGAACGCTCGATTTCTATCTTGCAGACTTCCTCGCTGCGACGGCGGGCGCGGATTACATCCTCGATGAATGGACGTGGCTCGACACCTCGTCCCTCGGCGCCATCAAGGAACTGGGCTTCGCCCTGAGTTCGAGCGACAACGGCGACTGGGGCATGAACACACCCGGGTACTTTGCCTACGACAACCTCACCATTGCTCCGGAGCCGGGGACGGGGATGCTCGTGGGCCTTGGGCTGATGCTGATCGCTTTCCGCAAACAGCGTTGAGCAACCGCCGGCTCCAACGTCGCCGCTTCTTCCTCGTATGGACCTGTGTGGCTATCGCCATCCTGACGGGTCTCAACGAAACAGAAGCGGCGGCGGAAGAACCGGAAGAGATCGTCGTGCGTGGAGTGAAGGCCGGCCGATTCAAGGCTCCCGCTTCGGCCTTCGCAACACGCATCGAAACCGACGACTACGCGGGGGAACGAAAACGCCTCGATGACCTGATTGGCGAACAGGTCGGGGTGCAACTGCGCCGATTCGGGGGGCCCGGAGAGCCGTCTGAACTTTCCATCCGGGGATCCACCGCCGCCCAGGTCCAGGTTCAGCTCGATGGAATCCCCATCAACAGCGTCCTGACCGGAAGCACGGATCTCTCCCAACTCTGCACAGGACTGATCGAATCCGTGGACATCGTCCGAGGAGGGGCCTCGCTTGAAGTCGGAGGCGGGGCCATTGGCGGTCTGGTCGACCTGCAGACTCGAAGACCCCAAGGCGAAGCCATCAACCGGGTGAATGTAAGCGGTGGAGCCTTCGGCACCTGGGATGTCAGCGCGCACCGAGCCGCCCAATACCGCGAACTCGACTATGCGGTGGGCTACTGCGGGTTCACGACGGACGGAGACTACTCGTTCTCCCCTCTGGAGCGAGAGACTTCCGGCCTTCCCCCTACCCCCACCCGACCCCTGGCTCGCATCAACAATCATCGCATCCGCCACTCGGCCAATCTCACCCTCGGCGGCGCACTCAGCGAAAAAACCTATCTTCGCTTCCAGGATTACATCACCTATTCCAGTCAGGGCGAACCGGGGCTCGGCACCCTTCCCGACGTGCCTCTGGGAGGTCAGAATCCTTTTGCGCACGGACGGGATACCCAGAATCTGGCGCGACTGGCCTGGTCGGGGCGGGACCTGGGCGAGTGGGGGCACGACCTGGAAGCCGCCCTCTACCATCGCTATCAGCGTGACCAATATCGCAATCCCGGCACAGGGCCGAATCAACCGCCCGTCGATGAACTGAACCAGATCCAGACCTTTGGCTTCCAGGGCCGAGACCGATTCGAGGTCCAAGCCCTCGGTGCTTCCCATACGGTGTCCGCAGGACTCTCCGCCTACCGTGACGCCCTCTACTCGGAACAGCGGCCTGACCGAGGACGCACCACCACCTCCGTGGTGGTGCGCGACCACATCAGTCTGTGGGAAGACAGAATCGCTCTGGTTCCCGGCCTTCGCTTTGAATGGAATCAGGGCTTCGACGATCAATGGCTACCCGCCTTTGGCGCCGTGATCACACCCCTGCCTTGGCTGCGAATTCGCGGGAATATCCAGAAGTCCTATCGCGCGCCCGGCTTCGACGAACTCTACCTGCCGGACAAAGGCTTCATCGCGGGCAATCCGGACCTGGAAGCGGAGTCGGCTCGAAATGCGGATGTTGGCGTGGAAGTCATCGTGGATGAATGGGGGCCCCTGCATTCCGTCCGGGCCAGCCTTGGTTATTTCCAACAAGACATCGACAACTCCATCGCCTGGGTTCCAGTCAGCCCGGTCAAGGTCATGCCGGTCAATACTGGAGCCGCTCGCGTTCGCGGTGTCGAGACCTCGCTTTCGTTCGCCCTGACCCGCTTCGTCCGATTCACGGCCAACTACACCGGACTCGATGCCGAAAACCGGGCCACCGGGGGGCC
>NZGT01000170.1 GCA_002691025.1 Spirochaeta sp.
CAAGTCTCCTGAGCAACTCCTCGGCGGAGGCGCAGCGATGATCGGGGTCCTTCTCGAGGAGGTCCAGCAACAAAGACGCCATCTCGGCCGACAATCCGGAGGCGAGAGAGCGCGGATCCGGAGGCGAGGTGTGACGGTGGTGGTAGGCCACATCCCCTTCCGCAAAAGGCACCTTGCCGGTGGCGAGTTCGAAGAGCGTCACTCCCAATGAGTAGAGATCCGTACGATGATCGACTCGCTCGCCCATGACCTGCTCGGGAGACATATAGAAAGGTGTCCCGGTAATCACGGTCGTCCCTCCTCGAACCTCCTCGAACATCTTGGCGAGACCGAAATCCATCACCTTGACTGTGTTCTCTGTGGTCAAGAAGAGGTTGGCTGTCTTGATGTCGCGGTGAACGACCCCCTGTTCGTGGGCGTACTGAAGAGCCGAAGCAACCTGCCAGGCCACCGCCATGAGATGCCCCGTTCCGAGCGGGCCCTTCTCCTTGAGGATGGTGTTGAAAGGATTTCCATCCAGCAGTTCCATGGTGATGAAGAGATGACCTTCTTCTTGATCCGCATCATGCACGGTCACGATATGGGGATGATTCAAACGGGCCGCCGCCTGGGCTTCCCGAACGAAGAGTTGAGCGGCCCGGGGCTGATGGCGCCGCAAATCATCTGGCAATCGTTTCAAGGCCACAATGCGATCCAGTCGCCTGTCATGGGCTCGGTAGACCACGCCCATCCCGCCCCGACCGATTTCGTCGAGGATCTCATACCGGGACTCGGAGACGAAGGCCGTCGGCGCGTCGGCAGGAAGCATGGCCTCACCCAGATTCACACGAGAACGGTCACTCACGCTCCGCTGCTTGCGGATGAACTCGATTCGGGTCGCCACATCGGGATAGGTCGGCTCCCGTCTGCGCAGATCCTCAAGGACCTCAAGAGCGCGCTCCAGGGACCCCGCCTGCTCAAAAAGATCCGCCAGACGCGAGTACTTTTCAGTGGGCGCAGGACTCGGATGAAACGTCGAGATATGTTGTTCCAGTTGCTGTGCGGCGAGATCAAAGTGACCTTCCCGCTCAAAAGCCAGGGTCAAAAGCCAACTGGCTTCAGCGTAGTCCTCGTCTTCGGGTGCAATGCATTGCAGAAGTCGCATGGCCCTGGGCCGTCGATCATTCTCCAGCGCGATCTTGGCCGCATCGAAAATGGCTCCTGATCGCTCAAGAGCCGAGAGCCACAGATCAATGGCGCGCGCTTCGCGATAGGAATCCGCTGCCTGCTCGAAGTCCCGCGCCTCCTCGTAGCATCGACCGGCCTGGATCCAGTTCTCGGCCTGCCGATACATCTGGGCCGCCTCGAGTGGCGCCTTGGCTTGCAGAAGGAGTTTGGCCGCTCGCTCGTAGTCGTGCTCCGAGGCGCGAATGGAGGCCGCTTCGCGAAGATCTCCAGCGGACTCAAAATAGTCTGCCGCCTGTTCGGGCTGCCCTTTTTCCCTGTGGAAACGAGCCAGCATGCGATGGCCCAGGTCCGCCTGACCATCCATCTGCAACTGCCGAGACACCGACTCGATATCGCCGAGAAGGTAGGGTTCCACCGCGGGCGGGCATCCCTTGAACACGACGTCCTCTTCGCCCAGGTCGATGTCGACCCGCGTGGGCTGATACCGGTTCACTTCGATTTCACGTTCCAAAACGCGATCACCGCACCCCACGATCAGACAATGCGAACCCTTGGGAAGTTGCATCCGAAGAATCCCATGCCCGCTTCGCATCAAGGTTTCCGGACGCCCGGAGAGAGCCACCGAGACATCCTGAGCCGGACTCTCATGCCAGGAGGTACGCACATCCACCGGGCACGTGGCCGGAAAAGCCGGGAACTCCAGCCTGACGGTTCGGCGATGACGAATCCGCACCATCTTCCGCTCGGAGAAGTCCTCCAGGATCTCATTGTTCTCGGGATCCAACAGCATGCCCTCGACCAACACCCAATAACGTCTGGAAAGCAACCGATTGAATTGGGTCTCCCGATTCACGAGATGCCTCTCGTAGCGTGTCGAAGGCCCCCCTTTGAGAACCAGGGATCGCGCACTCCCAGGGATCGGCATTTTCTCCTTCTTGCCAGTCCCGACCCGGATCCGGAAGACCCCTCGCAATTCGTCCGGATACTCAACGGCCACGATGAGATCACCCCGTTGACGAATCAAGCGAAGCAGCAGCAACACCGCCATCACGGCGAAGCACGCCGTGATGACCGTACTCATCCGGGACCCTACGCCAACCCAGGTGAAAGCCTCTTTGACCTGAGACCGCATCCAAAGGGGAAGGGAGCCATAGGCGTCGCGAGTCCATTCGAGAACCTGCCCCTCGACACTCAACGGAGAAGCTTGAGGCCAGGTAAGAGTAGGCGGGAAGGTTCTATGAGTAGAGGCAAAAACCACGGGCAGTCGCACGCGATCAAGCCAAGCCCTGACATTCGGGCTCGGTTCATCGAGTCCCTCGACTCTTTGCAGAACACGCGCCGCATCGGCGCTCCGACCTTCAAGCATATAGAGGGTGGCCAGATCCCGGTGTACCTGCGCCCTACGCTTCACCAGTAGAAGAGCATCCGTGGACTCACGGAGACTTTCGAGCGCAGCCAACTGAGCCACTTCCGCAAGCGCGGGATCACGACTTCGCATGGCAACGTGAGCGAGCGCTCGCCAGATTTCAAAATCGCGATCGCCCAGTTCTATGGCACGCAAATAGGAGTACCGAGCCGAATTCCAGTCCTCAGCGGCCTCGAAGAGTTTCGCCGCATCGCGAGAAACCTTCCGCTGAAGTAGCAGGGCTTCTGATTCCTCGGCTGAAAGATCCGGGGTGTTATACCGAGCCATTCGCAAAGCCTCCTCCTCATCATGGATGAGAGGAGAGCGCAGGAAGGATTGAGCCAGCGAAGAAGGTTGCCACTCCCCGGCCGGCACGGCAGGACGCAAAGGGATCTCAACCACCTCCACCGGATCGAATTGATTCGGCAAAAGCCGAAAGCTTTCGCAGTTGGCCACATGGGGTACGAAGAGGCAGCCCATGAGGCAGCCCCACGCACAAACCAGGTGGACGGCGTATCTGTTCATCTCCGACAAAAACACGTCTGGAGACCTCTTCTCGGCATGATGTCGCGCCTATCTGGGATCGGCTGCTCACTGTAGGCTGAACACACCTCGCAAAACCGCAAGGCAAAGCCGGATCCAACGCACCCCAAGCATACCACCCCTCTTTCGATGACTGCAGTGATCCTGCTCAGATGGCCCTGAACGCGATTAGAGGAAGGTCCGCGTGTCTCCAGAGCGGCATTCCGACGAACTTAAGGCATGCCCGGATTGAAGCGTATGAAAGGGCCGCAGAAGCACAAAGACATGGGGATGCTCTCCAGTCCCAGCTCGATGCCCTCGGCGCAAAAGGAACTGAAGCGGACCGCGGGCCTCGAAGACTCAGCGGATCCACCCGGCGAACCCTTCGAAACCCGTTTAGCCCAGCAGACTCTCAAACTGCAGGGAAAGGCGCCATGTCAGGAACGAAACGGAATCCGACAGCGCGGCGGCTGTGTAACGCGATGCCTCATCGATGCGGTCGACCAGAAGAATCCCTCGAGCCCGTTGCTCCGGCGAACAAAGGTGCTTCCGGACCCACCCGACCCGCTGAAGCATGCCCGCAATCGATTCATCCGCGCTGTCGACATCAGCCACCATGACCACCACCAGATCACCCGAAGAAGAGCGCGCCAGGAGATCGATCTCACCCACCTCTGTTTCAAATCCCACACCGCGATGCTGACTCTCGACGTCGACGAACACGCAAAGCTCCGGTTCCAGCAACTCGGGTCTTTCGGAAATCAGGTGTCTGATCTGGGAAGGATCCACCGGCATGGAAAGTGAGGCCGAGGAAACAAGCGATACGGATTCTTCTTCCGAGGGCGGAACCTCTTCCTTGCGAACCCGGGGCGCAGCACGCGCCTTCTTCGTGGCCCGCCCTCTCACCTTCTGATTCGTCATCGTTGTGCTCATCTCAAGATCCTCCTCAAGCGGGACCGCCTTCACTTTGGATCCACCCGAACGCTTCTTCTTTGGCTCCGCTTCAGGCGACGGAATCATCGAGGGCGCAAGCGGGCTACGGCTCGAGGCCGATGTGGACATCGGATCAGGTTCGACTGATGGAGCATGCCGACCGGGGCTCATTTCACGGCCGCAATGCGGACAATGAGCCCGTCCCGTCGGTACCCGTGTATTGCATGCCTTGCAGTTCACCGAAAAACCCCTCGAATCGACGGACCCTACCATCTGCTCTTTTCCGGCATCGTCCAGACACGGGTATGGACTTGAGCGCTCAAACGCGAAAAGCAACCCGGGTGGTCGGGACTGGGTCTTCGGTGCCTGTGAACTGCGATCGAACTGCCGGTGGCTGATCCTACTCGCGAAGGATGTCAGCGCCCAGTCCAGTGAGCTTCTCTTCCAGGTTCTCGTAGCCGCGATCGAGAATCTGGGCATTCTGCACCACGCTCGGACGCCCCTTCGCACACAGCGCAGCGATCAGGAGCGCCATCCCCGCCCGGATATCGGGACTTCGCACCGTCTGACCGCGCAAACCCGTCTTTCCGGTCACGAGAACCCGGTGCGGATCGCAGACGATGACATTGGCCCCCATCTGGATGAGTGGATCCACGAAATACATCCGACTCTCGAACATCTTCTCGAAAAAGAGCACGGACCCCTCGGCCTGGGTGGCCAGCACCAGCAGCGGACTCATCATATCCGACGGAAATTGCGGCCAGGGGCCGTCGTCCACGGTGGGCGTGACCCGACCTTCGTCCATGATGATCCGAGGTGTTTGATTCCCAGGAAGACAGATCCGATCGCTGTAGAGGTCCAACTGGACGCCGAGCCTTTCGAAAACGCGATTGATCATCCAATAATGACCTCGAGACGTGCCGTGCACCGTAAGCTCTCCGCCGGTGGCGGCCGCCAGAGCCAGATAGCTTCCCACCTCGATATGATCAGAGACCAATCTGTGACGCGTTCCCTGCAAGGACTCCACGCCTTCGATGACCAGGGTATTGCTTCCCAGACCTTCAATTTTCGCTCCCATGCTCACGAGCATGCGAGCCAGGTCCTGGACATGGGGTTCACTGGCGGCGTTCAGTAGAGTCGTCTCTCCATCGGCTACGACAGCGGCCAGGAGGACATGCTCCGTCGCGGTTACGCTGGCTTCATCGAAGAAGAGGGTCGCTGCCTTGAACCGGCCTTGAAGCTGGAATTCAAAAGATCCGACCTCGACTTCGGCACCCAGTCCACGCAGACCGTAATAGTGGGCATCGAGTCTACGACGACCAATCTGGTCTCCCCCGGGCGGATGCAGGTGGGCCCGACCGGTTCGGTGCAGAAGAGGTGCAGCAAACAGGAAAGAGGATCGGACTCGCTCGCACAGGGAGTAGGGAATCTCTGGATCCCGGACCTGTGCCGCGCAAATCCGTACTTCACTTCCCTCTACAGAGACGGAAGCACCCAGGTGCTCCAGGATGTCGAGCATGCACTGGACATCCAGGATGCTCGGCACATTTTCAAGGATGACCTCTTGATCCGTCAGCAAGGCAGCGGCCACCATGGGCAGTGCTGCGTTCTTGTTTCCGCTGGCCGTAATCTCGCCTCGTAGAGGCTTGCCTCCATGGATGAGGAACTGGCTCATGAATTCCGCATTGCCCTTCCGAAAGCGGACGACAAAACGCCGCCTTTTCCTTCGAACATCGTAGACCGTCCCCCCGCGGACGACCAGAGCCACAACGAAGTCAAGGAAAGCCATCCGCATCCAACAGCCAGATCACCGGATCCATTGGAGAAAATCATCCACTCCCTCTGCTATCCTGAAGGGCCTCACTTTTCATACGCTTTCGGACACTGAACCATGAACCGATATGACTTTTACTGGACAGCCAGACGAGGAATCAGACCAATGAATGGGCCTTCCATCCTGACTCGGACATTCGGCCTCATGGCCACCGCCGTTCTGCTGATGAGTTGCGCCAGCACTCCACCTCCCCCGGTGATCGGAGAGGCCGACGTAAAGGCCGCCGAGGCAAACGGAAGCCTCGAAACCCTCTATGAGCGCATCGGGAAGGAACTCCAGACCGCATCAGGCGAAGAGGCCACGTCCCTGGAAGCCCTCCGCAGTGAAGTCGGCACAAAGCTCGCCAACCCGCTCAAGGCCCAGATCCATGATGAACTCGAGAAGACGACTCGAATCGGCGGCGCCATTCCCCTGGACGTAATCCAGGAAGAAGAGAAGCGCGCACTTCTACTCAAGGAATGGTCTCCGACCGTGTACAACCAGATCCTATCCGGATTGAACGCCGACCGGACGAGCACCCAGACCGCCATCAAGCAACGAAAGGCCGAGTTGGCGGAAATACCCCAGACCGAGGTCGAGAACCGTCTGAAGCTGCTTGAAGAACTGACACAACTCGCTGGGGCCGGCACGCCAGCCGCGGCGGATTTCGAGGACCAGAGGAAAGCCTTGATCTCGCAACTCGATCAGGAAGCCGCCGCCGCCATCGCCGCAGAAAACTACGATGAGGCCCAGAGACTGCTCGAGAAGGTCCAACAGGTGCGACCCGAGGATGCCCAGACGGCCGAACGCCTGGCCGACGTCAATACCAAGGTCTTCGAACGCGACTTCTACCGGGCACTGGAAAATGGTGACCCTGATCAGGGCTATGACCTGCTCGTCGCAGTCGCCGCAAGCCCCAGCTTCCCACTCATCCTACCCAACCTCGCTCCCTCCAAAGAGGCCATGACGAAATTCTATCTGGAGAGCGGTGCCGAGGAGACACGCCAGGGCAATATCCCCGGTGCGTATCGGCGCTTCAAGCAGGCACGTCGAATCGAGACTCTTCTCGGAGCGTCCAACCCGCCGCCCCCTCCGGAGGAAGCGGCATTTCGCACGCTGATCGAAGCCGAATACGCTCAAGCCCTGGCGGACGGAAGGCCTGGACTCGCATGGGGCTTCCTCCAGGTCATCGAATCGATGAATCCCACCGACCCCAAACTGAGACGCCAACTGCGAGAAACCCGCGAGAAGGTCCTGCAGCAAGCGACAAAGCGACTCAGCGTCTCATCCTTCGAGACTCCCGATGATACTGATGCCGAATTCGGCGATGCCGTATCCGCCAGTATCGTGCAGCACCTCTTCGGCGCAGTGCCGAATGATGTGCGGATCATAGAACGAGAACAGCTCTCCGACATCATGCGCGAACACTCCTTGCAAGAAGAGGGTGCTGGAAAAATGAAGCTGGCCTCGGCCGACTATCTCGTCCAGGGCACCGTCCTTGAAGCCAAGGTCGACACCATCGAGAAAAAAGGCAGGAAGACCATGCGCGTCGTCACTGAAAAAGTGACCGAGCTGAACCCGGAGCATGCCACCTGGTCGAATCTCTCCTCAAGCAAGCGGGGCAAGGTACCCGAGCCGCCAAAAACCATTGAGGTCGCGCGCAAGGAAGATGTCACGGTCGAGGTCATCCTCCACCGCAAGATCGGGATCTTCTCTGTTTCGTACCGGGTCATCGACACCGATACGGCCAAGGTCACCTTCGCCGATTCTGCCCGCTCTGTAGCCAAACACGAAGACACCAGCAGCGAGGGAATGGAACTCGGTGAATTCAAGCTGCCCTTCCAGCTCTCCAACCTTCCTTCCGACACCGAAATCCTGACCGAACTGGCGGATGAGGTCTCGGCCCAGATCGGAACCCAACTCGCCCAGGTCCTGGCGGACCCCGAAGCCGTCTATGCCCAGAACGCGCAACGATTTGAACGCGAAGCCAACTATCCTGCCGCGGCCCAGCAATACGCGTACGCCATCGTATTGAGTGATCGCAAGGACGGCGACACAACAGAAATGATGACGCAACTGCGCGAAACGACCATCGCGAGCACACGGCGCTGATTCCACTCGCGCGCGAACCCTACCGGCCCGAATTGGCCAGCGCAGCCTGCACACTCGCCACCCCCGGATGTCGAGGCGCGACTTGCACGGCTTCGCTCAGGTAATGCGCGGCTTTTTCCAGATCGCCTTTACCGATTTCACTCTTGGCCAGGGCCAGATACCGACCCGCGACTTTCACGAGACCTTTTTCGGCGTCCGCGTTGCCAGGGTCCAAGGCCAGGACGGCTTGATATTTCTCGTACGCATTATCACCCCGCGGACGTCTCAACCGGTCTTCAGCCAAAGCGTCTCGGGCACCCCTGAGAAGACCGACGATCTTCAGCCCGTCCAGTGCACTGGGTGCGCGCAGGGAACCCTCCGGGCGAGACGGGGCCAGAGTCCGCCCTGTGCCGGTATCCTCTGGATTCGCAGGCGGAGCCAGGCTCTCCGCGAGACCCTCTTCCTGCCGGAGGCGATCCGCCTCCGGCAAGGACGACTCCCGGGAGGAAAAGGAACCTTCCGCCCCCCACCAGTACCCGGCAAGCCCCAGAATCAGAAAGACGCCAAGTCCCCATCCAATCCGGGTCAGGGTTGAACCCGGACGGGGGTCAGCGTGCCCGCGCGAAGAGTAGGAAGTAAGACCGGCCAATGAATCCGAAGCCAGGAACAATCGCTCTGCTCTTTCGGGTCGTTCTTTCGGATCCAGTGCCAGAAGCGGCGCGAGTGCAGAGCGCAAACCGACGGGAATCTGATCGGGCAGGGTTTGAAGGCTCCTGCGCGCATCCACTGCCTCCACCACGGTCTTTCCCATACCGATGGGGTGGCCCAGCGAAGCCGCACAAAGAACAAGCCCAAGACTGTAGAGATCGGAACGTCCGTCTATTCGGCCTCCGAAAAAGCCCAGTTGCTCCGGCGAAGCATAGGAGAGCTTTCCCTTGAACCCTTCGACCACGGTGCCTTGACCTGACTCGAGAAGCTTGGCGATCCCGAAGTCGATCAACTTGGCTCGAGTCACATCACCGCCTTCAAGAACGATGTTATCCGGTGAGATATCCCGATGGACCACACCCTGTTCGTGCGCTGCATGAAGTCCCGCGGCCAGACGCCCTCCCAGGAGAGTGACCTCTTCAATCGAAAGCGGGCCTGCTGCCATTCGCTCCTTGAGGGGAATCCCCTCAATCAATTCCATCACGAGAAAGACCCGACCGTCCTCATCGCTGAGCAGGTCATGGCAATGCACCACCGCTGGATGACGAACAGAGAGCAGAGCCTTGGCCTCTCGCAAGAAGAGTGCGGCGGTCGACTTCTTCTTTGAAATCTCTGCATGCAGGACCTTGATGGCCCGAAACTCGCCGAGTGCACGATGCCGGGCCTTGTAGACCTCGCCCATCCCGCCCGAGCCCAGCACCTCTTCGATCACATACTCACCAAAGAGGACCGCACCCGGGGAAATCTGACGAGCAGGCACTGTGCCTTCCACTTCCGGAACCTCCACGGAAGGCTCGTAGACCCGGGTCTTTGCAAACCCATCTTCGGAGCCCGGGGATCCACCCGGCGTGAGACGCGTCAGATCCGGAACCGACGACTCCCCGACTCCCGTACCGGAGCCATCCGTTTCGCCCTCGTCATCTGATCGGTCATCTTTGGCGGTCATGGTAGATGTACCAATAGAAGCGAATCGCGCACAACGGGGCCACATCCGGCATGCAGGGAGTCCCTTTACCCCCTTGGCGCCCTTGAGTGGCCATTCACACCGGAGTTCCGACCAATCCACTATGATCGGCTCAGACAGAGCGAAGAGGGATCCTCGATCTCCATTCCAAGAAACCCGCTACAGCAAAGGCCGAACCGATGCCCCGATCGATCCCCGGACCCTACCCGGATTCCGACATGCAGCGCTTTCTCGACACCTTTCTATATCGCGAGTCCGCCTTCCTGGTGGACGAAGTACTGAGAATGGATCCGAAGGAGGGTTTCATCGAGGCTCGGATGGATACGCTCCGGCCCCTTCCCTTCTCGGCCGAACAACGAGTGGGCCCGAACCATCCGGCCCATGTCTCGGGTGCCGAAATCATCATGATCACGGGAAGCCTGGGCTGTATGCACGCATGGTTCTTCCATGGCTGTCATTGGGATGAAGGGTGGGCTGGCTTCGGAAACCGGATCCACCGGGCAGACTTCAAACGACTGGCCAGCCTCGGCCCACCCTTGCGGCTTGAATCGCGGGAAACCCGATGCCGAGTGGGCGCCCGGCGAGTCGTCTTGCGACTCGCCTTCGATTTCTGGCAAGAAGACGAACTCGTCTATACCAGCGAGCAATCCGCCATGTTCTTCAAAGAAAAGAATCTGGCGGACCAGGAGTCACCCCCACCCTCCCTGGTGTGATCTACGACACAAAAAACAGTGGACCAAGACGAACAGGACGAAGTACAAAAAAGCGCTCAAGGACGAACCGCCGTTCAGCCGATCCCATTCTGGCCAGACGAAGAAAGGCGGTCATGTCCAACTACACGCAATTTTTCAACTTCCAGGCCCGACCCTTTGATGCCTGCGCCAAACACTCCCCCGTACTGGGGACTGAATCCCTGAAGAAGACGTTTCAAGAGATTCAATCGGCGCTTGCGAAGGATGTGCCGGTCATTCTCCTTCAAGGTCCTTCCGGCGTTGGGAAAAGCAGCCTGGCCCGAGTCCTCCCGAAGCTTCTTGCATGCGAGCGACGGACCTTTCTCTTGCAGACTCCCCGGTCCAACCATCTCGAGGACGCAATTCAGGTTTTCGAATCCTCCAGTCAGGCAGGCACTTCGCCCCCCATCGCACCCTTGTTCATCCTGGATGACGCGGAGAGCGTCTCGGATGATTGTCTGGAAACACTCGCGTCGATCCTCGGCGACTGGGACGGATCACCGGGGCTCTCCTGCATCCTGATCAGGGGCAGTGATCCGAATCACGAGGGTCTCTCCACGGGTGTCCCGCCGCTTCTAGAGGGGCTTGTTTCACAGGAGGTCCACCTCAAGCCCCTCTCCATCTCGGGCACCCAGCGTTACATCGAAAAACACGTAGAAAGAGTCGGCGGAAGCAGCCAAGAACTCTTTCCACAGGACGTCATGCGGGCCATCCATACGCGCGCAGAGGGACTTCCACGCGAGATCAGTCGCCTTTGCGAGGAAATGCTCACACGCGCCGCCCGAAATCAAACCAAGTCCCTGGATCCCGAATGGCTGGAAGACAGCGCGCCCGATGCGTCACCCAGCCAGGAATTCAGTGAAGAGCCTGATCCCCTCCTGTCGAAACCCTCGGAGGTGGAAGTCGGTCTCGAAGAGCCCACTCAAGGCGGGATGGAAGAAGTGGACCCCGTCCTCCACAACGCCCCAAGCGAAACCGAGCCTGAGTTCTCCCATGAATCTTCGCCCTTTTCCCAAGTGGTTCCCGAAAAGAAAAAGAGACTCGCCGTCAGAATCGGGCTTTCAGCCTTATTGGTCCTGATCGCCGCCGCCTCCGGTTTCTGGCTCTACACATCTGGCCAGGGTCAAGATGCCCCTCCTGCCCTGCAGCCGAAGAGCAGCATCCCGGCCTCCTTCCCCGCACAAAAGGGGCAGGCTCTCGCAGCCCGAATCGCCCCGAGCCAGCCCGTTCCCCCAGAGCGCCCGAGTCTGCCTCTTCGCCCGCCCGCTCTAAGGAAACAGGGAACCGCAAGGGGCCCAGGCCCCCTCGCATGGTCTCCTCCGCAAAACGCCGCCCTGCTTCCCCCCATCCATGCCGAAGCTCCTGTTCTCTGGCTCGACAACCAGAATCTATTGAACCAGATCAGGGCCTCGGCCGAGCAAAATCCAAAGCGAACCCCCGAACGGTTCCATAAGTAGGGACAGACCCGAGAAGAGGATTCGGTCGCTGCTTCGCCCCATGGCCAGGTCTGCCCGACCCGACGAACCTGCTTTAGGGATCGCGCGGAGCGTGGTACTCTCCGCGCCATGGAAGAACGGACTCTCTTGAATCGAGGTCGGGCGTGAGCCGCTTTTCCCTGAGTGAGCGCCTGCAAAGTCTTGGTTTCGCGTTTCAAGGACTGGGCTTCGTCCTTCGCACGCAACACAACGCCTGGATTCACCTCTCAGCCAGCCTGGCTGTCGTGGGCGCTGCTCTTTTTCTCGGCGTCTCGCCCATGGAGTGGTGCTGGCTTGTCGTGGCCATGGGCGGGGTCTGGTGCGCCGAGGCCTTCAATACGGCCATCGAAGAACTGGCCAATGCAGTCGATTCCGAACCGAACCCGATGATCGGACGCGCCAAGGATGCAGCGGCCGGCGCGGTCCTGATCGCAGCCCTGGCGGCGGCCATCATTGGCGTCATCATCCTGGGCCCGCCTCTTTGGAGCCTGCTCTAGTCCAGTTCGTTTCCAAGACCGAACCGAAAGCCATTCCGATGACCCAGAGTACATACCGTGGCGGAGCCATCCTCTTCCTCGCCTTCTCTTTCCTGGCTGCGTTCTTCATCTCCTTCAGCCTCTTGATCAACGATCTTGAAACACAGTCAGAAATCAAGGGGGTCCCGTACGACAAACAACCCGGGCTCAACACATGGTTCGAAGCCGACACGACTCATGTTCATGAAGCCTTCACCAACACCAAGGCCTTCTGGCATAAAACCAATCGCCACCCCCTCTTTCCCTACGTAAGCCTGCTTCCCGTCAAGGTGATGGGCCTACTGGGGGTACCCGAAGAATTCGCCGTGTGCTTCACACTCGCGGTCGGAGTCGGACTCTTCTCCTGCTTGTTCGCACTGACTCTCGTCTTGACTCTCGGCCACCGTCCCCTGTGCTGGTTCATGCAGGCCTTGTTCTTTGCCTCTTCCTTTTTCATCTTCTGGGCCGGCATCTGCGAACGCTTCCCCATGGGAGGGGCCACGATCATGGCCACCGCCGCGGGGGCTGCGTATTTGAGCAGGAAAGAGAAGCCTTCATTACCACTGGCCGTCTTTCTGAATATCGTTTCGCTCAGCGTAACCATTTCGAACTGGATGTTCGGCGTCTTGCTCAGCCTTTGCTTCTTCCCTCTTCGAAAAGCCATTCGGATCACGGGCTATACCGTGGTCATCACAGCCATCCTGTGGCTGGGAGAAGGCCTCTTCATCGAGCAACTTGAAAGCCCGACCCATTTCGACTCCTGGAACAAAGAATTCATTTTCACCGATTATGCAGGTTCCGTCTTCCAGAAGACATCGGCGCTGCTGGGACACACCGTCGTGATGCCCGAAATCCATCCATATAATTTCGCGGGCTTCCAGAACATGGACGGGAAAGGACTCGGGGTGCAGCACTCGTCACCCGGAGGCACAGGACCTCTGGGTTTCAGTCTGGCGGTGGGCTGGGCTTTGCTGCTGATCACAGGCGCTCTGAGTTGGTGGCGCAATACAGAAAAGACACCCTTCGATCGATTCCTCTCTTTCTCGATCCTCGGTCAACTGGGAATCCACTTCGTCTACGGAACCGAGTTGTTCCTCTACGGGCCCCATGTCGCCCCGCTTCTCCTTCTCGTCACCGCGCGAGGCCTGGGAGCCCTGGAACGTCCCAAGTTGAAGCTTGCCCTTCTGGCCCTTGGCCTCTTTGTGCCCCTGCTCGCACTCCACAACCTCGCGCGATACACGCAGGCGCGGCTCCTCTTCCTTCATCATTACGAAGGGAAGAAGGAGGCTGTGAGCCCGGAGGCGACAACAAAACCACACGCCTTGAGCCCCGAAATACCGTTGAGGCCATCCGCGTAGACGCCAAGAAGGCCCTAGTAGTTGTAACCGCGCTCCTCATGAAGAGCCAGGTCAAGCCCGGTTGACTCGTCTTCTTCATTCACCCGAAGACCGACAAGCGCATCCGTAATCTTCAGAAGGACATAGCTCGCGACCGCCGCCCACACAGCCGTAATCAAGGCTGCGATGAGTTGCACGCCCACTTGAGATCCGATCGCAAGACCTTCCTGATTGCCTCCCAGGATCGCGGCGCCAAAGAGACCGGCCAGGACCGTCCCGATGAATCCGCCCACGCCATGAACGCCGAAGACATCCAGGCTGTCGTCATACCCGAGCTTGGCCTTCAGGGTTGTCGATGCGAAGAAGCAGATCACACCGGCACAGAGCCCGATGGCCAAACCGCCCATGGGTCCCACCACGCCCGCCGCCGGTGTGATGGCCGCGAGGCCCGCAATCGCACCCGTCGCAATACCCAGGACACTCGGCTTTCCATGCTTGATCCACTCCGCGAACATCCAGGTGAGAGCCGCCGTCGAAGCGGAAATCTGGGTCACGGTAATCGCCATGGCGGCTGAGCCATTCGCCCCGAGTGCAGAGCCACCATTGAACCCGTACCACCCAACCCACAACATGCCGGTCCCGATCACACACATGGTGAGATTGTGAGGCGGCATCGCGGTACGGGGATAACCCTGGCGAGGGCCGATCATGATACAAGCGACCAGCGCGGCGACTCCGGCGGTGATGTGAACGACAATACCTCCCGCGAAGTCAAAGACGCCCATGTCTGCGAAATAGCCCCCTTCACCACCCCAGGTCATATGACAGATCGGCACATAGACCACGATTAGCCAGGCCGATGAGAAGATCAACACAGCTGAGAACCGCATGCGCTCGGCGAAAGCGCCGATCATCAGAGCGGGAGTAATGATGGCGAAGGTGCATTGAAAAATGAAGAAGAGGACTTCGGGAATCGAGCCGGACAAGGTATCGGGGCCCACTCCCAACAGGAATGCTTTACCGAAACTCCCCAGAAAGGAATTCAGGTTCGTCTCTCCGGCCACCATGCCCGTGGTGTCAAAAGCCAGGGTGTAGCCGACAGCCAGCCAGAGAAGTGTCATCAACGCCGTCAAAGCCAGGCATTGCATCAGTACGGAGAGGACATTCTTGGAGCGCACAAGGCCACCGTAGAAGAGAGCCAGTCCCGGAATCGTCATGAACAGAACCAATGCGGTGGACGCCAGGAGCCAGGCCGTGTCCCCCGTGTCGAGTTTGTCGGCCGCAGCCGCCACACCCGGAACGACGGTCCCCACCACACTCAACATGAGAACCCTGGAAAGCCCCTTGGATGAATTCTTGTGAGACATGCGCCCTCTCTCCTTCACATTCTCCGCCGAGGCAGGACGTCATCCGTCGATGAGACAGAACCGCCATGGGTTGTTCCGGATCCCACCCTCATGGTGCGAACCTTCCAACCCTCCCCCGGGGATCAATTCAACACGAGTGTGCATATATAGGCGCAAGTGAGCCGATAATCAATCACATCGGGCAGACGGGCTGAATCCCATCGAGGATCTCCTGGATCACTTTGTCAATCCAGATCCAGGCCGGGCGCATAGCCGGGCTGAGCTGCGGAGACGGACGNCTATGTGGGCCGNCTGCTGGACACCCTCAGCGAACTCGGGATCAGCAACAATACGATCTTCATCTTCACATCCGACAATGGAAGAGAAGGCGTGCCCGGTTCGGGTGGCTTTACCGGGCCCTGGCGAGGAAGCATGTTCAGCCCCTACGAAGGCTCCCTACGCGTGCCCTTCCTGATCCGGTGGCCCGGCACGATCCCTNCGAAACAAGTCTCCAACGATATGGTTCATGCCGTCGACGTCTACCCGACCCTGGCGCATTGGGCCGGNGGAAAGATCCCCACAGACCGGACCCTGGACGGAGTGGATCAGGCCGCCTTCCTCATGGGTGAAACCAATGGATCGGCACGCGAATCCATCGTGATCTACGTCGTCAATGAACTCTTNGGCGTNAAGTGGCGTAACTGGAAGATGCTTCTCAAGACCATCGACGAGCAGGACTCTTCGATCAAGACCCTCGCGTACCCCACCTTCTACAACCTGATTGTCGACCCGAAGGAAGAGCACCCCGGATCCAACTACAATCTGGACACGTGGGTCGACTATCCTCTCTACCAGGTCCTGGAGGAATTCCAGGCCTCTCTTGAGAACGACCCCGGGACTCCCGACCCGGACTACTAGCGTAGGNGACGCGGGCGAACCCTCTCGTGGCCACCGTCGCTCGAGAGGCTCCGGAGATGAGTCCACTCAGTCACATCCTGGGATCGTCGGGGCAGCGAACTTTACGAACATCCACACAGTTTTCATTTGTGACAAGCCGGTCGAGATCCCAGCGGACACAAGCGGACACAAGCGGACACTCACGCGACACTCGAACTCGACGAATCGATGGATCCATGTCTATCCTCATGAAAAGTGAGGATTTCGCATGCACTTCCGCTTTGAGGATTTTGAATTCAACAGTACCCAGGGTCGCCTTTACTGCCAAAAGAAGGCAGTCCGTCTTCGCCCCAAGCTGATCGAACTGTTCCGTTACTTGATCGATCACCGGAGCCAGCTTGTTACAAAAGAAGAACTACTCGATCACCTGTGGCCAGATGTAAAAGTGGGTCAGACTTCCCTTTCGACTCTGCTGAACGAAGCTCGCCACCTGCTGGGCGATTCCGGTTACCAGCAGAGGATCATCCGAACAGAATCTGGCCGGGGGTACTGCTTCGTGGCCGAGGTCGAGATCCGAACTGAAGATCGGCAAGACGCGAGAGAAGGAGACCTTTATCGCACCCTGCAATCGATCCTGAAGGCCGGCAAGGCGGCTATCCAACACGGAGATCTTTCTACCGCCCAGCACTGCCTGGAGTCCGCGCTCAGCATGACCCGTCGGGCCTCCTGCCAAACGGGCCATTCCACAGCGGTNCAGGATTGATCCAGGNGAAAGTACCTTCCACACGCTCGACCGAGTCCGGCGAGTGTCCGCGCCGCGGAAAAGACTTTCTCGACTTTCATACGAATCATCCTTCCGCTGTCGGGGCGCGGTACTCTAGACTTCCAGAAGGAATCGGGAATCTAGACCAAGGCCAACCCGAAGCGCGATGGGACCCTGGGTTTCGGAACAAACGGAGTGGGACGCGTGTCACGAATCGCCTACGGCGCCATGCTCACCCAACTCGCCTCAGAGCAAGCCGACAAGCCGGCCCTGATCTGCGAGGAGAGCATCGTGACGCGCTCCGAACTCGAGCGCGATTCCAATCGCCTGGCTCGAGATTTTTCCGCTCGCGGGGTCATCATGGGCGATCACGTCAGCTTGATCCTGCCCAACGGCCCAGCGCTGGTCAGCGCGATGTTTGCGTGTTGGAAACTCGGCGCCGTACCCAATCCTCTTTCCCACCGGATGCCTACCCCTGAACTGAAGCGCGTACTGGAGCGGGCCAAGCCTCGAGTCGTCATGGGANGCACTCTTCCCTCCGCATCCGGGCAACCTGCACTCAAGGCGGAACACAAGGGCCACTTGCGCTTTTCCGAAGCGCCTCTCCCCGAATGCATCTCGCCCCACGAGCGAGCCCTGGCCTCCAGCGGAAGCACCGGACAACCCAAACTCATCATTCCGGCTGCAGAGGCCGCATACGACCCGGAGCAGACCTCGCCTTTCTTCCACACCCGGGATGTGGCGCTTGTGCCCGGCCCTCTCTACCACGCGGCTCCGTTCAGTGCTTGTTTCCAGGCTCTCCTGGGCGGAGCCACGGTGATCCTGATGAAACGGTTCGAGNCGTCGGACTTCCTGGCCTTGATCGAGCAACACCGGATCGATCGCGTCACCCTGGTTCCCACCATGATGCTTCGCATCATGCGACTCCCCGAAAAAGAGCGCCTCGCCCGGGATGTCTCATCCCTTCAATACGTGATCAGTGGAGGCGCCCCCATGCCCCCGTGGCTCATGCAGGCCTGGATCGACTGGTTGGGCCCCGAGGTCATGCACGAGGTCTTTGGGCCGAGTGAGCGAATCGGGGGGACCCACATTACAGGGGTTGAATGGCTTGAACATCCTGGGTCCGTGGGACGCCCCATCGGCGGAGCCCGCATTCGCATCAAGGGTGAAGAAGGGCGTGAGCAACCCACCGGCGAGATCGGCGAAATCTGGATGATGCCCGAGGGCGGACCTCGCTCGACCTATCACTATGTGGGCGCCGAGGCGCGCGTCGATGAAGACGGNTGGGAGAGCGTAGGCGATATGGGNCGNCTGGATGCGGAGGGCTACCTNTANCTCGCGGACCGCAAGGCCGACATGATCCTGCACGCTGGACACAACGTCTATCCGGCCGAAGTCGAAGCCGCCATTGAATCGCATCCGGCCGTGCATTCAAGCGCCGTGATTGGCTTGCCGGACGAAGACGGCGGGCAACGAATTCATGCCATTGTGGAAACNGCAGAAGACCTCACTCTCGACAGCCTCACCAATTGGCTTTCCGATCGGCTGGTTCGATACAAACACCCTCGTAGCCTGGAGTGCGTACGTGATGCCCTTCGTGACGACGCCGGTAAATCACGGCGCTCACGCCTGCGTGAGGAACGATTGAANCAGNANGCCAAAGCCGTNGANCCCTGATNCGCTCNNANCGGGCCCGAATCNAAAAGCGCCAAGGCTCNTTNGGNATCAAGCCGCTGAAACGTTCTCAGCCCAACCTTCGGGAAGGTGCGCACCGACNCCACCCAACCCGCAATAGCCTCCCACATTCTTGGCGAGATATTGCTGGTGGTACTCCTCTGCGAAATAGAAATGAGGCACATCCAGGATCTCTGTGGTGATCTCCCCAAGCCCCAGTTCCGAAAGCGCGGGCTGAAAGGCACCGCGAGAAGCCAACGCCAACTCTCTTTGGCTTTCGGAGTAGCAATAGATCCCCGATCGATACTGGGTCCCGACATCGTTCCCCTGGCTCATACCCTGGGTAGGATTGTGGGATTCCCAGAACACCCGAAGCATCTCCGCATACTGGGTCTGCGTCGGATCAAAAACCACGCGCACGACTTCGTTGTGTCCGGTTCTCCCCGAACAGACTTCCTGATAGGTCGGGTTCGGCGTGGTGCCCGCCGCGTACCCCACGGCCGTAGTCACCACACCCGGCAGGGTCCAGAAGCCGCGTTCGGCGCCCCAAAAACAGCCAAGACCGAAAAGGGCCATCTCCAACCCCTCGAAGCCTCCTTGCATGGCCGCTCCGTTGACAAAGTGTGTGTCAGGCACCGGCATGGTTTCCGCACGGCCGGGCAGGACCTCATCGGGCGAAGGCATGCTCGGTGTTCTTCCGAATCGCATGGTGAACTCCTTGACTTCCTTGATTCCTGTTCGCAATCGACGCCTCGCCGACTCCCCTTAANATAATNCTGAAAGCAGGATACGACAAAGCAGGCACCGAACCCGGTTTTCAGAAGGCGTACTGGAGGCCGGCTGTCAGTGACCAGCGGTTTCGAAACTGAGGACCGTCGACGCTCTGGTAGGCAGGCANACCGGCCTCCACAGACAAGCGCACACCTTCAAATCTCCCCCCGGTCACATAGAAATCGAACCCAAAGAGCGCATCCAGCCGGCGANAGGCCTGCAGATTCGGNTTGGCCAGGGGCGAATCGGTGGTCAACATCCGGTCGTCAAAACCTTCAGGATTGAAAGCTTGCTGCCAAGCCAACCGGAAAGCCGTACCGAACCAACGACTCCACTTGCGACCCACCCAGCCCGTGATGGANTACTCGTTTCCCTTGGTGTAGTTCTCGGAATTCGTACCCGCATGCAGAACCCCGAGGATCTGGGCGCCCCAGTTCATGCCCCGCCAATACCCGTTGTACGTGGCGCCGGGTTTGATGTCGATGGTTCCGGACCCGAGCTGCATCACATAGGGCAGGCGCTCAAGCCGGCCATCGGAAGTCGGAGTCANAGCGCTTTCAGAAGTCGAACCCGATGGAAACCCCAGACCGANATTCAGATGCAACCGTCCGCTGTCATCATCGAAAACNCGGTACAGGAAGTTGAGCGATATATCGCCAAAACCATTGATCGTGGTGTTCTCNGCGCTCCCGGCCACGCCCNCTCTCGGCTGCCAATCCAGGGACTTTTCATAGAACGGAAGAGAAACCACCACCGTGAACTCTTCCACGGGAGCCCACATCGCCTCGAAATAGTGGGTCGTGACACGCAAAGCCGTGGGGATCACATCATAATCGGTCGACACTTCGGCATCGGAGAGGTCACGAGTGCCGTCCATCAAGCCCTCGAAGTCCTGCCGATTGAAGCGATAGGAGAGCATGACGTCCCCGCGCGTGTGGATGGTGCTCCCGAATACACCAATGGGCGGGTGAACCTCCGGCAAGGCCGAACCCTCCGCCCTGGCTCCCCAGAGAAGACACGTTGCCACGANTATCGACAGAATCTGGATCTGGAACCTCTTGACCCAGAAGCTTCTTCTTTCCATTGATCCTCACCTCTGTCAGCCGGACATCCTGTGGAAGACAAACCGATCCGGCAGACGGAAAACTAGCAGGTTGGTGGCGAAAACAGGGCAACAAGCCGGTTCGGTGGTGAGTCACGCGCCTCCAGGGCGGATTAACACGCTAGGCTCAAAGTCCATCGTTTCATTTCCAGCCGGAACTGTCGCCCTTATGCAATCTGCCACTCCGCCTACTCCCAAGAGCCCCCGAAGCCAAAAGACCAGACTGGTCCTGACGGGTCTGGGTTTGGTGATCCTCGCTCTTCTCTACTCCTATCTGCCTCTCTCCGAGTGGATGACCCGATTCGATCTCTACGTAGAGAGCCTGGGGCTTGCTGGCCCCCCTCTATACGCGGCGGGCTTTGCGATCTCGGTGGCTCTTTTCCTGCCCGTCCTCCCCTTCTCTCTCGGAGCCGGCGCTCTTTTTGGATTCTGGACCGGTCTGATCGTCGCTCTCATCGGGACCNCAAGTGGCGCGAGCCTCTCCTTCATCGTCGCACGTACGCTTTTGCGAGATCAGG
Organism: Spirochaeta sp.; assembly: GCA_002691025.1. Taxonomy (GTDB): domain Bacteria; phylum Myxococcota_A; class UBA9160; order UBA9160; family UBA4427; genus MED660. The sequence goes on from NZGT01000170.1 coordinate 20,733, forward strand.
TCGAGAGCAGGCTGGCCCACCACCCGACCTTCCACGCCCTGGACCGGGCCATCAGCCAGACGGGCGGACGCATCGTCTTCCTGACCCGACTCGCACCGATCTTCCCTTTCTCCATCATCAACATGGCGTACGGNCTNACNGGAGTNCCCACCCGGANCTACNTGATCGCCACGGGNCTCGGNATGATCCCNACCAGCGCGGTTTTNGTCTTCCTNGGTTCNACNGCAGCCGANCTNGCCAGNCCGGANGAAGACATGATTCNAACGAGTCTCAAGGTCGCNGGGGCNGTGGTCACNNTNGTCGTCATCGTGCTTCTGACCCGGTTCGCNCANAAAGCCATCCGAGACGCNGACATCGAAGCCTGATCNANAGGCCCTCAAGNNGGAAACGNNGCCACTCTCCAAAGCGGCTTTTNGCTTCCCCNAAANGCCACCGCCATNCGATGCTGCGGNGTGGGCNTNNGGCNTGTGTAGNACCAGCCTTNCCCNGAGACCNCNTCANCNCNNNGCNCNNACCCTANGGGCCNGATCNTCGGATTCNANNACNAACTCAAGTCNAGGAAAANGGCCANCGGACNCCCTNNGCTGAAGCCTTGAAGTGGGCTTCCTTGAGAGTCCAGAGCTCCACGAAGGCCGTCGACTGACGGGCAGGATCCAACCCCCGCCACCAGGCCTTCTCATGCTCGCCAAGAACACGTTCCACG
>NZGT01000171.1 GCA_002691025.1 Spirochaeta sp.
AACCCGCTTCTCGGACTCTTCCGTAGAGCTTTGGTCTCGTTTGGCGGTTCTTTCGATCTGCATTTCACGGGGGATCCAGACCAGCACCAGGGCGTCATAGTCCAGGGCCACGGCACTCCCGGTCTGGCTCTTCACCCCTTCAAAGAGAAGCGGAATGTCCACCACGACGAGCGGCGGATCGGACTCGATTGCGGCCTGGGCTCGTCGTACGATTTCGGCCACCACGGGAGGGTGCATGATGGCTCCCAGGCGCGCGCGGGCTTCGGCGTCGCTGAAGACGACTTCACCGAGAGCCTTCCGATCGAGCCCGCCATCGGGCTGGATGATTTCATCGCCGAAGGCCTGGGCGAGATCCCGGAGCAGGGGTTGTCCGGGTGCTTGGAGTTCATGCACCACTTCGTCGGCGCAGACGGTGTGGGCCCCCATGCCCTCGAGCTGTTTTCGCACCGTCGTCTTGCCCGAGCCGATGCCACCAGAGAGTCCGATCATGCGAGCCATGGGCGGGACGATATCGCAGGCCAGGCCAAACGGGCCGAGGCGGTGTAGCGGTGGCCTGGCGATTTTGTCTGAGATGAGAGTCGTGAGGAGGCTCTGTATTGCGCCTCGGCCAATGGCGGCCCCATAACCCCTTGACTCAGAATGGAAAATCGTATCGCGGATTTGCCAGTCTTCTTTGGCTTGGATATATTACCGACGTTTTTCAAGGGGTTAGCGGGTTTTGGCCGTACAAAAGGCTGAAACGCCCCCCGTCCTCGACCCAAGCCAAACCTCACACGATCGGCGCAACGATGCGCCCTCCGGTGACGGAATCTGAACTGAGACCGATGGGAAAGCAAGAGGCAGAAAAGACGAGTGCGAAGGGGCAGTCCGCCGACGGCGGGGATGCGTCGGAGGCTCTCGACCGTCTCCGGGCTTCCATTGATACGGTGGACGCACGCATTCTGGAAGCCTTGAATGAGCGAGCCGCGATGGTGCAGGAAGTGGGGACCCTCAAGCAGGGGAGTCGGGTCAGTCCGGTCTATGTGGCGAGTCGAGAACGGGATCTCGTGAACGCCTTGCGGGCCGCCAATCCGGGGCCGTTTCCCGATGCGGCCATTGCACCGGTTTTTCGTGAGATCGTGTCGGCGACCCGTTCTCTGGAGGAGCGGGTTCGCGTTGCCTTCCTGGGGCCCGAAGGCACCTTCAGTCATGAGGCCGTGGTGACTCAGTTTGGTTCCCAGGTGGATCTGTGCCCTGTGACGCAGCTCGAGGATGTCGTGAAGGCGACCGAGAGAGGGGAGTCCCATTTCGGAGTGATCCCCTTGGAGAACTCCATCGACGGAGCCGTGAATCCGACTTTTGATGCGTTGATGGAAAGTGAGATCACCATCTGCGGTGAAGTGATGGTGCGGGTTTCGCAGAATCTCCTTTCCCAGAGCGGTCTGTCCGAGAACATCGTTCGGGTGGCCTCGATCCCGCAGGCTGTCTCTCAGTGTCGGAACTGGTTGAGACATAACCTGCCTGAAGCGGAAGTGGTGGATACGTCGAGCACGGCCGCCGCGGCGCAGTGGGCCTCTGAAGACGAGGGTGTGGCGGCCATCGGCAGTTCGATTGCGGCCGAGGCCTATGGGTTGAAATTCGTGGAAGAGGGCATTGAAGACCGTCGCGGCAATACCACCCGATTTGCGGTGGTGGGCCAGGAAATGCCGCGCCCGAGTGGGAATGATCTGACGTCGGCGGCTTTTACCGTTGGTCGCCATCAGCCTGGAGCCCTCCATCGTCTGCTGGAACCGTTTGCTCGCAATGGCGTAAACCTGGCCTCGGTCCAGTCGCGACCGATGAAGGGCAAACCCTGGGAATACGTCTTTTTCATAGACCTGGAAGGCCACCACAAGAACGAGAACGTCGGGAAGGCTTTGCAGGAGGCTTCCGCCGTGGCGGACTCGTACAAGATCCTTGGCTCTTTTCCGCGGGCTCTGGCTGCGCCTCTGGGCGCGGTGGGCAGGGGGACGGACCAATGAGTTGGAAGGATCAGGCCAATGCCCATATCGGTGAACTGAAGCCCTATGAGCCCGGCCGGCCCATTGAAGAAGTAGAAAAAGAGCTGGGGATACGAGGGGCGGTGAAGCTGGCTTCCAACGAAAACCCGCTCGGCCCATCGCCCCTGGCGGTGCAGGCTGTACAGGAGGCGGTGGCCTCGGTGCATCGCTATCCCGACGGCGGTTGTTCTGAGCTTCGAGCGCGCTTGTCTTCGCATATGGGCCTTCCCGGTGATCAGTTCATCTTCGGTTCGGGGGCGGATGAGATCCTGGAGCTTGTCGCGAAGACCTTCTTATCTCCCGGGGACGAGGCGGTGATGCCGTGGCCGTCTTTCGCGATGTATCCGATTGTGGTCAAAGGGATGGGGGGAGTCCCGGTCACGGTGCCTCTTGATGCGTCCCTGGGTCACGATTTTGAGGGACTGCTGAGCCAGATCAACGACAGGACGAAGTTGGTTTTCCTGTGCAACCCCAACAATCCGACGGGGACGAGTTTTGGCGCCGACGAGTTTTCCCAGTTCATCTCGGCCGTCCCTGAGAATGTGATTGTGGTGATTGACGAGGTCTACATCGAGTTTGCTCGTCGGTCGGACTTCCCGGATAGCCTTGCGCTGATTGCGGAGCGCCCGGCGACCCTGGCCATGCGCTCGTTTTCAAAGCTATATGGGCTTGCCGGACTGCGAGTCGGGTACGGGATCGGGTCTCCGGAGATGGTGGATCTTCTGGAGCGGGCTCGGCATCCCTTCAATGTAAACAGTCTGGCCGAGGTGGGGGCCTGTGCCGCACTGGCGGATCAGGATCATGTCCGGCGGACGCTGGAAATGAATGCCGAGGGTGTCGACTACCTGACGCGTGAATTGACCGGCATGGGCTACGAGGTCTTCCCCACGGATACGAATTTCATCCTGGTTCGGATGGGGCCGGGCTTCGATCAGCGATTGCTGGAGAAAGGGCTGATCGTGCGGCCCATGGCTGGGTTCGGTTTGGAGGGTCACGTTCGTATTTCGATCGGGCTTCCGGAAGAAAACGAGAAGCTTGTCAAAGCGCTTCACGAGATCAGGCAAGCAGACGGTGAGAGGACGGGGTCCTCATGAGCCGTGAATTTGGCAAAGTGGCGATTCTGGGGCTCGGCCTTCTCGGGGGATCGGTGGGCCTGGCCCTACGCAAGCGGGAGCTGGCGCGGTGTGTGGCGGCGGCCAGTCGCAGTCAGGCTCCTTTGCAGCAAGCTCTGGCGGACGGTGCGGTGGACGAGATCGGTGACATCCAGTCGTGCGTCGAGGGGGCAGAGTTGGTGGTGTTGGCGAGTCCGGTGGGCGCCATGCCGGCCATTTTGAGCGAGGCGGCACCGCATCTCGCGACGGGAACCTGTGTGACCGACCTCGGAAGCGTCAAGGGCCTGCTGGCGGACACGTTGCCAGGACTCCTGCCGGAGGGGGTGGACTACGTCGGATCCCATCCGATGGCGGGAGGGCACCAGAGGGGAGCTCGGCACGCGAGTCCGGATCTCTTTGAAGGAGCCGCGTGCGTGATTTCGGCCTCGGATTCGGTGCCCGGAGACGCGGTGGATCGCGTCGCTCATTTCTGGATATCCCTCGGGGCAAATGTGGTGTTCCGGGACGCGGAAGATCACGATCAGGAGGTGGCGTGGATCAGCCATGTTCCCCACGCTCTGGCGTTCGCCTATGCTCACGCCTTCGAAAAAGCGCCGGCGTCTGCGGCTGAATTGGCCGGGCCCGGCTTTCGTGATTTTACCCGGATTGCGAGAAGCGATCCGGCCATGTGGAGCGAAATCCTGAATACGAACCGAAAAGCGGTTGCGGGTGTGCTCCAGACTGTAGGAGAGTCCCTGTCTGAGTTGGGTCGTGCCATTGAAGAGGGCGACCCGTTGGTACAAGAAACGATTCTTGCGCAGGGCCGTCGCGCACTGGAGACATCGACTTCCGGGTCGGTGGAGTCAGAGCACGCGGCTTCGCGTCCGAACGCCCGATCCGGGGGCGATAACCCGGAAATTCAGGCCGACTGAGATTCGGCCACCCGAGGAGTGTCGAAAACGACCTATGAGTGAAACCAGTTCAACAGATCAGGCGGGGGAAAGCTTCGCCGACATTTTCAACAACATGACGAATACCGTGAAAGAAGGAGAGCTTGCACAGGGCAAGATTCTCGCCATCGATGATGATTTCATCACCGTGGATGTGGGCTTCAAGTCCGAAGGCATGATTGCATCCTGGGAATTCATGGATGATGACGGAAATCTCCTTTTTGGACTCGGCGATACAGTGGAAGTGCTGGTCGAGGATGCCGAAGACGAGAGCGGTCGAATCGTTCTCTCGAAGGAGAAGGCCGAGCGCCTGAAGGTCTGGGATGAGATCAGCAATGCCTATGACCGCGAAGAGCCGGTGGAAGGAACCATCATCGCTCGCGTGAAGGGTGGCCTCTCTGTGGATATCGGAGTGAAAGCCTTCCTTCCCGGTTCGCAGGTGGATCTCCGTCCGATGCGAAATCTCGATGGAATGATCGGGGATCGGGTGACCTTCAAGATCATCAAGTTCAACAAGCGCCGAGGGAATATCGTCCTTTCGCGGCGTGCGTTGCTTGAGACCGAGCGTCGGAAGATGCGCGAGACCACCCTGGGCACGTTGGCTTCGGGCCAGATCCTGGATGGTGTCATCAAGAATCTGACGGATTACGGTGCTTTCATCGATCTGGGCGGAATCGACGGCCTCCTGCATGTGACGGATATGTCCTGGGGCCGCATCAACCATCCGAGTGAGTTGTTCGGTGTGGGCGATGAGATCAAGGTCAAGGTCCTGAAATTCGACCCCGAGAACGAGAGGGTTTCCCTGGGCCTGAAGCAGATCCAGCCTGATCCGTGGGTGGATGCCGCGCTCCGGTATCCGTTGGGCAAGCGACTCAGTGGGAAGATTGTTTCGTTGACCGATTACGGAGCCTTCATCGAGTTGGAAGCGGGGATCGAGGGTCTGGTTCACGTCTCCGAGATGTCGTGGACCAAGCGGGTCAAGCATCCGTCCAAGCTGGTTTCGGTGAATGACGAAGTCGAGGCGGTGGTTCTGGATGTGGATGAGCGCAACCGGAAGATCTCTCTGGGCATGAAGCAGATCGAGGACAATCCCTGGACGGTGATCGAGGAGAAATACCCGGTCGGTGCGCATGTGCAGGGGACCATCCGTAACATCACCAACTTCGGCGTCTTCATCGGCCTCGAAGAGGGGATTGACGGTCTTGTCCATGTGTCAGACATCTCCTGGACGGAGCAGATCAAGCACCCGAGCGAGAAGTTCGAAAAGGGTGAAGAAGTGGAAGCCGTGGTGCTCAAGATCGACAAGGAGAACGAAAAGTTCTCCCTGGGGATCAAGCAACTGGATCCGAATCCCTGGGATGGCATCCGGGTCAAGTATCCGGTGGGCACCGAGGTGACGGGACCGGTGACGAGCGTGACCGATTTCGGCATTTTCGTGAAGTTGGACGAAGGCGTCGAAGGCCTTGTCTACAGTTCGGAGTTGGCTGCGGAACGGGTCGAGAACCCGGCCGAGCACTTCGAGGTGGGACAAGAGGTCAAGGCTCTGGTCGTCAAGGTCGATCCGTCTGAGCAGAAGGTCTCGCTCTCGATTCGAGCGGTGGGAGACAAGGCCGAAAGGGCGGCTCTCAAGGAGTTGGCCGAGAAGGAATCGCAGAGTCAGACGACGACACTCGGTGACCTGTTGGCCGAGAAGTTGGCGCAGAAGACCGAAGACGAGAGCTAGGTTGAGAAGCCCCCCTCGTGCAGAGGGGGGCTTTCTGATCGCAAGGGGAGTGATATGACAAAGAGCGGACTGATCGAAGAAGTCGCCCGGCGGACGCCACATATCTCCAAGAAGGACACGGAGGTCGTGGTCAATACGATTTTCGAGTCGATGATCGAGTCCCTGCGCGAAGGGGAGCGCATCGAGATTCGTGGTTTTGGAAGCTTCCAGGTGAAATTTCGAGAGGCTCGTGAGGGACGGAACCCCAAGACCGGCGAACCCGTGCACATCAGCGCGAAGAGGACGCCCTTCTTCAAGGTGGGTAAGGAGTTGAAGGAGATGGTGGACGAGGTTCCCGCGGCTTCCGGAGACGAGGAAACGGGCCTCTGAGGTTCGAGTCAATCTCCTATTGAGAGGATTGCGGGGTCTGGATGAAGTGGTTGAAGCGCGGAGTGGTTTTTCTGGTTCTCCTCGCTGTCTGGTTCATCGGGTGGCACTTCGTGGACGCGCATGCTCTTCCGGTGCGCCTTGATTTCGGGTCGGGACGATTCATCGAAATCCCCCTTTGGAAGGCGCTTCTGGCCGCGGCGGGCCTGGGTGGGGTGACGCTCGGCCTACCGCTGTGGTTTGGATTGATCCGCGCTCGGCTCGAAGGCCGGCATTACAGAAAACAGGTCAGGCGCCTGGAGGAAGAACTCCACGGTCTGCGCAATCTGCCGCTGGAGCAGGCCAACCGGGAGTCCATCGAGGGATCGTCATGAGATTTCAGAGGCCTGGAGGAGTCGCCTTCTGAGAGGATCGGGGAGTCGCGTTGGGGGGCGCGCTCGCACGCGAGTGGGCTTGCGCTGGTTCCGGAAGGGCGGTGCGTCGTCGTTGGCCGACGATGTGCCGGGCGCTTTTCGGCATGCGCTGGGCTCGGCTCTCAGCGGTGATATGGAAGGCGTGGAGGCGGCGCTGACCGAGGTCGTTCAATCGGACTCGTCCGATGTGGATGCGTATCTCGGGCTCCTTCAAGTCTATCAGGGGCGAAGTGAACTCGGCCGTGCCATCAGTCTGGCCCAGACCCTGATCCTGCGCCGGGACCTGCGCTCCGAGCAGGCCTTGCGCGCTCGGTTGTCCTTGGCGGCCTGCTTTCGCGAGGGCGGGTTTGTGGCGCGGTCCATTGAAGTCTTCGAAGAGGTTCTGGTCGATGACCGACGCAATCCGTCGGCCTTGCGCGCGTTGTCTGAGTTGATGACGGAAAGTGGTGAGTTCGCCCGGGCTTTGACTTTCCTGCGCCGTTGGGCGCAGGTGGAGGGAATTTCGTCGACTCGAGAAGAGGCGACCTTGTGGCTTGCGTTGGCGGATCAATCGGCTTCGGCTGGTAAGCCGGATGCGGCTCGTCGCTCGCTGAGAAAAGCCTTACGGCGGGACCCCCAGTTTGGGCAGGCTCATCTGCGTCTGGCCCAAAGCGAGTGGGAGCGAGGACGGGCCAAGTCGGCGGCGCGGTCTTATCTGCGTTCGGTGGCTCTGGATCCGGCTCTTTCTCGTGACGCGTATGCTGGACTGGAAGAGTGTGGGCCCCAGATGCGTCGCAAAGGGAGCTATGAAGCCTTGTTGCGGGGTCGCATCCATGAGGAGTGGGAGGACTGGAGCGCGCGGGTCCTGCTCTCCCGCGTCCTCCTCGAAGAAGAGAGGTTCGGCGAGGCCATCCGGGAACTCAAGACCGTTCTGGATGCAGAGCCTGATCATGCGGCCGCGCTGGTGGTTCACCTTCGGGCGACCCTGGCTTTGGCTTCGGAGTCTTCGCCGAGCGAAGAAGCGCTTGCGGCGGTTCTCGGTTTCCTGGAAGAAACGGATCGCCGTCTTTCCGGAGAGTCGGAGCGCCTTGGGGATTCTTCATGAAGAGTTCTGCTCTCGAGACGCCGATGATGAAACAGTTCCTGGCTGTCAAAGCGCAGCATCCGGACGCGGTGGTGTTCTATCGCATGGGTGACTTCTATGAAATGTTTCTAGAAGACGCACAAACCGTGGCGCCGCTTCTCGACATCGCCTTGACGACTCGCGACAAGGGAAAAGCCGACGCGGTTCCCATGTGCGGTATTCCTGTGCACAGCGCGGACGCCTACATCAAACAACTCGCCGGGCTCGGCTACCGGATTGCCTTGTGTGAGCAGGTGGAGGATCCAAAGCAGACCGGAGGCAAACGTCTCGTCAAGCGGGAGGTGGTGGAGGTCGTGACCCCCGGATTGGTGGGAGACCCTGCCGGGATCGAGGGACGTCAGGAGGTCTCCCTGGTGGCGGTGGCCTTTTCGCCTGAGGCGGGTTCGGGGGCCCTGGCGGCCCTGGATGCTTCCACCGGTGATTTCCGGGCCACCGCCGTGTCGGGCGTGGGCTCAGAGGCGCTTCCTCATGCGGTCCTTGAGGAATTGCAACGGATTGCGCCTCGGGAGATCCTCCTCGAGGACTCGGTGGCGGAGTCTTCGCAGGAGATGCTGTCGGTTCTCCTTCCCGACAGTGTGATCACGCGCTTGCCGGCCTCCGAGTTCGAGGGGAAGTCCGCCGCGGTGGAGCCGGAAGGGCTGGACAAGTGCAGCGATCCCCAGATCAGACAGGTGGCTTTGGCGTTGATCGGGTATCTCGGACGCAATCAACCGTTTGCTCTCTCTCATCTGCCTCGTCTTCGCGAGTATGGTCTGGGCGACACGGTGCTGCTCGACGATGCAACCCGTCGGCATCTTGAACTCTTCGAAAACAATGAAGATCGGACGCGCGCGGGGACCCTGGCCTCGTGTCTGGATGAGACGCGTTGCGCGTTGGGGGCCCGCCGGCTCTCGAGGTGGATCGCGTATCCCGAACGGCAGACGGCGATCATTCAGCGAAGGCAGAATGCGGTTCGCTGGCTTTTCGAGTCCGACCGGGCTCGGGGGAGGCTCCGGGAAGCCTTGGGGCATGTGCGGGACCTGGAGCGACTCCTCGCCAAGGCGATCCGACCGAATGCCGTTCCGCGTGATCTGGGTGCGCTTCGTTCCTCGCTTCAGGCTCTTCCCGATGTTCGGGCGGCGGTGGAGGAAGGCGGGGGCGAAGGTCTTTTCGGGTCTTCTCTTGAGCCGGCGTCGGACGGGAGTTCCGGCTTCGCGCTGCCCGTCTGTCTTCCTGAGCTGGCTCAACTGTTGGCGTCTGCTCTGGTCGATGACCCTCCCGTGATTGCGCGAGGGTCGCGGGGCGCGAATGAGGTCGGATATATCCGTCACGGTTTCAGGCCCGATCTGGACCGGATTCATGATGACGCGCGAGAGGGCCGGCAGTGGATTGCCGAGTTGGAGGCCAAGGAGCGCGAGAAGACGGCCATCTCCAATCTCAAGGTCCGGTATCACCCGGTCCATGGCTATTCGCTGGAGGTGCCAAAGAGCCAGCTTGACAAGGTGCCCGAGCATTTCGAGCGGAAGCAGACGCTCGCAAGCGTGGAGCGCTTTACCATCGAGCCGTTGAGGGAAGTCGAGGGTCGGGTGATGGGCGCCAACGAGCGCGCGGCCGCTCTCGAAAGAGAGGTCTTTGAAGGTCTCCGGCAATCCGTGGCCGAACAGGTGGAGACGATCCGGCAGGCGGCCGAGTCGGTGGCTGATCTCGATGCTCTCGCGAGTCTGGCCGAAGTCGCTCGGCGTGAGGCCTGGGTCTGCCCCGAGGTGGATGACGGGGAAGTCATTGATATCCAGGGCGGGCGGCATCCGGTTGTGGAGCAGGTGTTGCGTGTGGATTCGGGCGGGGGCTTTGTTCCCAACGATACGCTTCTCGACAGCGATGGCACTCGAATCCTGCTGCTCACGGGCCCGAATATGTCTGGCAAGAGTACGTATCTGAGGCAGGTGGCCCTGATCGCTCTGCTCGCGCAGATTGGAAGTTTTGTCCCGGCGGACTCGGCCCGAGTGGGGGTGGTGGATCGGATCTTTACCCGGGTCGGAGCCTCGGATCGACTTTCCCGGGGTGAGTCCACGTTCATGGTGGAGATGCGTGAAACCGCCGACATCCTGCGCCTGGCCTCGCGGCGGAGTCTGATCATCCTGGATGAGATCGGTCGTGGCACCAGCACCTTTGACGGACTCTCCATCGCCTGGGCGGTGGCAGAATACCTGCATGACACCAAGGGGCTGGAGGCCCGGACCCTCTTCGCCACGCATTATCACGAGTTGATCGAGTTGGCTGAGGAGAAACCCCACCTGGCCAATGCCCACTTTGAAGTCAGGGAATGGGAGGATGATGTGATCTTCCTTCGCCGTCTCGTGGAGGGAGGAGCGAATCGGTCGTACGGGATCCAGGTCGCCCGATTGGCGGGCCTTCCCGGAGCGGTGATCGGTCGAGCACGTGAGATCCTGGCGGGCCTGGAGGATACGGATGCGGAGCAGGCGGTGGGCCGAGCCCAGCCGGTCCCCCAGGCACAGCTGACCTTGGCTCTGTCGGAGTCCCATCCGGATCGGACCGGTGCCCGGGCGCAGGTAGTCGATGAACTGAAGACTTTTCCGCTGGAGGAGAGTACGCCCTTGGAGGCCATGGCGGCGATTCAGCGCTGGCGCGAGAAGCTGGAGTCGACTTCATGAACGGCTCCTGGTTGAAGTCGATTCCGAAGCCGGTCTTCCTGCTGGGGTGGTGCTTTCTCTGCGTGGGGCTTCTGGGTGCGGACCGACCGAAAGGGTTGGGCGACGTAGAGGAGATACGGACCTGGTCGTACCCCGACTACACCCGCGTTGTGGTCGAGTTGACGCGTCCGGTCACACTTCCAGAGGACCCGGTGGTCAGGCTGGGACGTGACGACAAGGGGAAGCGCCCCGAACGCCTGTATATCGATATCCCCGGAATCTGGGTAGGGCGGGAATACAAAGAGGGCGTTCCGGTGGGAGACGGGCTTCTTCAGGCCGTTCGGCTGGGTCAGAATACCCTGCAGACCACCCGGATGGTGATCGACCTCGAACGCTATGACCGTCACCGGATGTTTTCACTTTCATCGCCGGATCGTATCGTGGTGGACGTCTATGGGAACCGGGATGAGGAGAAGACCGCTCAGGCCGGGACGAAGCCAAGTCAGTCCGCCAAGAAGAAGGAGAAGAAGAAGGGAGCCCCGCGAGGTTCCAGGCTTCCCATGGGCTCGCGTACGATCCAACGGGTGGTGATTGATCCCGGTCATGGAGGGAAGGACCCCGGGGCCATCGGGGTTGGCGGCGCCCGCGAGAAGGATGTCAACCTGAGGCTGGCGAAGATGCTGGCGGCGCGACTTCGAGCTCGCTCTTTCGACGTGGTGATGACCCGGGAGGATGATCGTTATCTGAACCTGGAGGAGAGGACCGCAATGGCGGAGTCAGTCCGCGGCGACCTCTTCATTTCGATTCACGCAAATGCCTCGAGGAATCGGTCCTTGCGCGGGATCGAGATCTATTATCTGGACGAGGATCACAAACGGCACAATCTCGAGGTGGCCGCCCGGGAAAACGGCGTCAGGCCTTCGGAGGTGGATTCCCTGCAGCGGGCCCTCTCGAAACTACGTGTTTCAGAGGCTTCGCGGCATTCTCGGATGCTGGCTGAAGTGGTGCACGAAGACATTACGGAGGGGCTCGGGTCGACCTACGGGGACGTCTCAGACCTGGGCGTAAAGAAGGGGCCCTTCTATGTTCTGTTCATGTCCAGTATGCCTTCTATTCTCGTTGAAACGGGTTTTCTGACCAACCGTCAGGATGCCCGNTTGCTGGCCAGTGATCGGTATCTTGACACCCTGGCCGCCCAGATTGCCGCGGGGCTCGGGCACTACCGAAACCAGGGACGCCAACGCACAGCGTCTACGCGCCGTGAGGAGAAGACTCGTTGAACGCACCCCCCGACATGGAAATCCGCTCGGATGAACTTCCGAGCGATCCCGCCGAGGCGGATCGGGTTGTCCCCGGCTTGGTGAGGGAACGTTTGCGTCTTGTGCGCGAGCACCTGGCCGAATTGCATCGTGAAACCAGTTCCGGCCGGGCTGTCAATGAGCGCAATTCCGACCTCATGGATCGGTTGATCCGCAGTCTTTTTGCGCTGAGTGAAGAGCGTGTTCTCATGCAGGGTGGCGTTCTGGATCACGATCTCTGCGTCGTCGCGGTGGGTGGGTTTGCGCGTCGGGAGATGTCGATTCATTCGGATCTGGATCTCTTGATCCTGTATCGAGACGAGCTTACGCCGTATGTGTCNACCGTGGCCGAGCGGTTGCAGTATTGGTTGTGGGATGCGGGAGGGAAACTCGGGTGCGCGACCCGNACCATCGGGGATACGCTCGCCATGGGTCGAGCGGATGTCACGGTCCGCACCACGGTGCTCACCGGTCGGTTTCTCTGCGGGGACGGCGAGTTCTTCCATGAGTTTGCCGACACCATGAGGCGCGAGTTGTTGCAGGATGTCCCGGCCTTCATTCAAGAGCAGCGAGAGTTGATGGAGGAGCGGCATAAGGATTTCGGAGAGTCCCTGTTTCTTCTCCAGCCCAACGTCAAAGAGGGAGAAGGCGGGCTTCGCGACTACCACGCCGCCTATTGGATCGCTCGGGGGGCTCAGCCTTCGCTCCGTAATCTGGACGATTTCCTCCACTTCGGCCTTTTGACCGAACGGGAAATCCAGGAGTATCGATCGGCTCTGGATTTTCTCTGGCACGTGAGGAACGGACTGCACATCGAGGCGGGTCGAGCGCACGAGCAGATGAGTTTTGAATTACAGGAGTACATAGCCAAGAGCATNGGGTACGGCGCCATGGAGGCCGCTGCTGAATCCGGGAAGACGGTCCGTCCGGAGGCGGACGAAATGACTCTTGCGGAGCTTTATCTGGAGCCGGATGACCCCGATCTGCCTGTGGAGCGTTTCATGCGGGACTACTATCGGCATGCTCGTTCGATCGCGACGTATTCGGACCTGGTGATCTCCCAATGTGTGAGTCGGGCGGAGAACCGGGGAGTCAGTCGATCAGAGAGTGTNGAGGTGGAAGANGGGTTCCGTCTGGCTGANGATCATCTTGAAATTCCGCATGCGACGCATCTGCGCGAGAGACCGATCCGGNNCCTTCTGGTCTTTGAAGTNGCGCAGAATCATGAAGTGTCCCTTTCGCGCATNGCAAAGCGGATCCTTCGGGAGAATCTGGGGCTTTTTACGGATGNGAATCGTCACGANCCCAGNTTTCGCGCGTGTTTCATGCGTATCCTGAATGCTCCNNATCGTGTCACGNGAACCCTCANCGCGATGAACGATATCGGGGTTCTNGCGGCNTTCATTCCGGAATGGGAGCATATCGTCTGCCGNTGGCAGCATGTGCTCTATCACAGTTATACCGTGGATGTCCATTCGATCTTCCTTGTCGAGGAGTTGCGCAGGCTTTGGCGAGGACGGTATGCGCAGACCATGCCTGAACTCTCCGAGTTGATGCAGGAGTTGGAGGATCGGCCCGCGTTGTTTCTGGGATGTCTTCTCCACGACATCGGCAAGGGGTTCGGTGGGGAGCATTCGAAGAAAGGGGTGGTGCGCGCGAANGTGGCGTTGGAGGTGGCGACTCGGAGTGGAGGGGGAGCGGGCCGAGCGGATTCTTTTCGTGGTCGAGCACCATCTCTTGATGTCGCACCTGGCCCAGAGCCGGGATGTCTCGGATCCGAAGCTGATCCTGGAGTTGGCGCAGCTTTGTGGAGACCGCACGAATCTGCGCAACCTCTACCTGGCGACCGTGGCCGACATCCGGGCCTGCTCGAAGGATTCGTGGACGGACTGGAAGGGGCAGTTGCTTCGGGAGGTCTATGAACGGACCGCCGAGATGCTTGAGATCGGTGCGGACGATCCGGACAAGGCGATGGCGTTGTTGGAGGCCCGGGTGGAAGTCCGGCAGCAGAGTACGCGTGATGAGCTGGCGCGTTCGGGTGTGGACGGTGAGAATGTGGAAGGATTCTTCTCGGGCATGCCGCGACGATACTTTGTCTCTCATACGCCCCGGCAGATCGCCCGGCATGCCCAGGTGGTTTTCCGCCACTGGAGTTCACGCGAGATCGAGACAGCTTTCCGCGAGATGCGAGGCGATTTCACGGAGTTCATCCTGTGTACGCGGGATGCGCACGGCCTGTTTTCCCGGGTGGCAGGCGTCCTGGCGGCCCACCGCTTCAATATCCTGGGCTCGAATGTCTACACGAGTCGCGAAGGGATGGCTCTTGAGGTCTATCGCGTGAGTACGCCGGAGGGCGGCGAAGAGGAAAGGGGCATGGCTTTCTCTGATTTCGAGATCGATCTGAGAAAAGTGATTGCCGGTGAATGCGATGTCGAGGAATTGATCGCGCGGAGACGGACCGGTCGTCTGGGTTTGCCTTCGCCTCCTACGCCACAGCCTTCGCGTGTACTGGTTTCGAACACGGAGAGCGATTTCTATACCGTGGTGGATGTCATTGCCCACGATCGCCTGGGGCTCTTGCATGATGTGACACGGTGTCTGGGGGAGCATGGTCTTGAGATCTACATATCAAAGGCCGCCACCATCAAGGATCAGGTCACGGACAGCTTCTATCTACGCGATGCGAGAGGCAAGAAGCTGAGGGACGAAGAGGCCTTGGCCCACTTGCGCCGGGAGTTGCTGAGGATCGCCCAGAATAGTTCAGACCCGGAATCGGGTGAGGAGCGGCCGTGAACCGGGCCGGGGGCGTTGAGGGTCTGGACGCTCTTCGGGATGCTTTTCTCAATCATATCCGTCTGGAGCGTGGGCTCGCGCAGAAGACGGTGGAAGCCTATGCGGGCGATCTGGAAAGGTTCACGGACTCGGCACGAAATCAAGGGGTGAGCCGGCCGGCGGATTTGACGCGTGAGACGGTGGTGGCCTATATCGGCGACCTGGAGGGGGCCGGGCTAGGGCCTCGAAGTCGGGCGCGCGCTCTCTCAGCTCTTCGGAGGATGTTGGCTTTTGCTGCATCTCGGGGCGACTTGGAACATGACCCCATGGAAGGGGTCCTGGGCCCCCGTGTCCCCGCCACATTGCCCCGATTGATTCGCCCCGATGAAACGGCTTCGCTGGTGGAGGCGGTGGATGTAAGTACGCCTCTGGGTTTGCGGGATCGCGCCATGGTGGAGTTGCTCTATGGAGCGGGCTTGAGGGTCAGTGAATTGGTTGGATTGCCCATGTCGGCGCTGGACAGGAGGGCCGGTCTGCTTCGGGTGGTGGGCAAGGGAAGCAAGGAAAGAGTGGTTCCGGTGGGGGAGGAAGCCTTGCGAGCCATCGATGCCTATCTGGAAGAGGGGCGCCCTGCGATTCTGGGGGGGCGGCCCGACCGGAGTCGGGGCCTCTTCGTGACCCGCCGGGGAGGGTGCATGTCGAGGCAGAACTTCTTCTTGCTTCTTCGCAAATTGGCAAGGCAAGCCGGAATTCCCCAGGAACGGGTCTCGCCGCATGTACTTCGTCATGCGTTCGCGACCGACCTGTTGGAGGGGGGAGCGGACCTTCGTTCCATTCAGGCGATGTTGGGTCACTCCGATCTTTCGACGACACAGATCTACACCCATGTGGATCGGGGCCGACTTCGTGAGAGTGTCGAAGAGCGGCACCCGCGTGGGTCCGGAAAGAGCGGTCGTCGATGACTCGGAGCGTGCGTCGAGATCAGGTCTTCCGTCTTTTTGATACGGAGATGTTGGAGTTGGTGGAGGCTCTCTCGGCGGAGAGTGCCGCGCGCGGCTTTCGTTTGTGTCTCGTGGGTGGGCCGGTGCGCGATCTGGTTCTAGGGCGGCCGGTGGGCGATGTAGACCTTCTTCTGGAGGCGCCGGGGCAATCTCGGGAGATCGCGGCCGAATTGGCGCGATCCTGTTTGCCGGAGGCCGTGAAAGTCGTCGGGTACGGGCGCTTTGGGACGGCGCGGCTTGAGCTGGGGGCGATGAAGTTGGATGTCGCCTTGGCTCGAACAGAACGCTACCGGAGCGCGGGAGCCCTGCCGACCGTCGAGGCGGCCACGCTTGAGGAAGATCTGTTTCGTCGGGACTTCAGTGCGAATGCGCTGGCGATGGATCTCTCTTCGGACGCAGGGGGGACGCGAATGCCTCTGATCGACCCGACAGGAGGTTTGAAGGACATCGCCGAACGTCGCCTTCGGATCCTGCATGATCAGAGCTTCCATGATGACCCGACTCGGGCCCTTCGCGCGGCCCGGATCGGGGCGCGATTGGGTTTTGGCCTGGATCGGGGCAGCCGTGCGCGGCTGCGACGGGCGTTGTCCGAGGACGTCCTGGCTCCTGTGAGCGGCGACCGGATCCGAAGGGAGTTCGAGAAGGTATTCAGCGATCCGACACAAGGCCTTGACCCGGTGTTGGCGCTTCGGCATATGGACCGGTGGGGGCTTCTCAAGGCCGTGGATCCCGGACTTACGCTGCCTTCCGATGCGGTGCTTCCTCTCAGACGGTTCGGGAAAGCGGTGTCCGATCCGCCCTGGTCTTCAAAGCGTCTGCGTTCCTGGGTGGTCGGGCTTTCGATCTGGCTTGCGGATGTGCCCGCGGGCGTACGGCAGCGCAGTCTACGTCGCTTGGCAGTACGCGGGGAAGCGACGGAGCAGGTCACGGGATTTCCCCGGTTTCGCAGCCAGAAGCTGTCTGCCCTCGGCAAGGCTCGGGGGCGAGGGGCGGTGGACGGATTGCTGGCGGGGATATCGGAAGAGAACCTGCATGCGCTTCATGCGGCCGCGGACCCCGCGGTGCGAAAGAAGGTCTCGCGTTGGGCCGCTGAGGATCGGTCGGAAAAGATCCCGGTCACGGGCTCGGATCTTCTGAAGTTGGGGCTGGAAGGTGCGGCTCTGGGGCAGGTTCTGGCGCGTTTGAGAGCGGGTTTTCTAGACGGCGAGCTCATGAATCGCGAAGAGGGACTGGCCTTGGCGCACGAATTGCTTCGTCGACGTTCTTCCAGGGCATCTCGGGCGCAAAAAGCGCGAACTAGACCCAAAGCCGACCGCTAGGTTGTTGCCCGTTGCTCTCGGATCGCTCATACTGGCGAGGCCAGAAGACTGTGCCGCCATCGATATCCGGCTCCCCCCAGGAATAGAGTTCTGATGAGCCACGGAGATACTCTGACAGAGTCAGTGATGGAGACGGATTCAGTTCGAAGTGAACTGGACGAAGGCTATGCGGTCAAGCTCCCGATCTTTGAGGGCCCGCTTGATCTTCTGCTGCACTTGATTCGACAGAATGAGGTCGACATCAAGGATATTCCGATTTCGTTGATCGGAGAGCAGTACCTGTCTTATATCGATTTGATGAAAGAGCTGAACATCGATGTGGCGGCCGAGTATCTGGTGATGGCTGCGACGTTGGCGCTCATCAAGTCAAGGATGCTCCTGCCGGCAGAAGAGGATGAGGGCAACGAGGAGCTTGTGGATCCTCGCGCGGAATTGGTGGCTCGATTGCTCGAGTACCAGAGATTCAAGGAGGCGGCTCAGGGACTTTCGGAGCGGCGCTGGTTGGATCGAGATATCTACAAGGTGTCGGCGCCCGGTCCCGCGCCCACCAGCGAAGCGGAGCGCGAGATCGAGGTCGGTTTGTTTGATCTCATCGAGGCCTTTCGCACCGTGCTGGATGATCTCGGGAGCAAGGATTCCATTCATGCCGTGGACGGTGAGCCCGTCACGGTCCGAGAGCGGATGCTCTTCGTGATGGATCTGCTATCCAGCCATGAAAGCGTGGAATTCCTTGAGATCTTCCGGCTTGAGGACGGGGGTGCGCCTCCGCGTTCCATCGTGGTGGCGACCTTTCTGGCGATGCTTGAACTGGCGCGCCTTGAAGCTCT
>NZGT01000172.1 GCA_002691025.1 Spirochaeta sp.
ACGCTCAACGAAACCGTGGGTGGCGGTTCTTCTGAGATCCAGAAGAACATCATTGCCCGGCGCAAGCTCGGTTTGCCCAAGAACTTCTGATTCGGCGAAAGCTTCAGTTGGACCGACGTGAAAGCGTCCGTCCTCATCTTTTCACGCGGACATCCTGATTCCGCAAGACATAGGAGATCCAGAATGGACCTCACACTGAGCGAAGAACAACAGATGATCGTGGACATGACCCAGGGCATCCTCGAAGAGCATTCCAGCATCGAGGTGGTGCGAAAGATGGAAGACGATCCCAAGGGCTACCCGGATGAACTGTGGAAGCAGTTGGCCGAGTCGGGTCTTTCGGGTCTCTTGATTCCCGAGAGCTTCGGTGGCGGTGGACAGAGCCTCTTCGAGGCGGCGCTCCTCTACGAAAAGTTCGGTGAGCATCTGTCGCCGGTACCGCATTTCGTAAGTTCGGTGATCAGCGCCCGGCTTCTTCTTTCGGCGGGCAGTGACGCCCAGCAAGAGGAGTGGCTTCGCAAGATTGCCGCAGGCGACGCCATTGTGACCCAGGCCTGGCTTGAGCCGGAACGTGGTTTTGGTGAGAGGGGCGTGAAGATGGCCGCTGTGGCCGACGGAGATGACTTCGTGCTCTCGGGTGTGAAGCGCCATGTCTATTTCGGCAGTGCGGCCGATCAGTTCATCGTGCTGGCGCGGACCGATTCGGGTGTGGACCTCTTCCTG
Organism: Spirochaeta sp.; assembly: GCA_002691025.1. Classification (GTDB taxonomy): domain Bacteria; phylum Myxococcota_A; class UBA9160; order UBA9160; family UBA4427; genus MED660. Next base: position 724 of record NZGT01000172.1, read on the forward strand.
GTGGACCCCACCGCGGACGGCCTTTCGATGACCCAGCAGTTCTCGCAGTCCAGTGATGCCCAGTATCGACTGGAATTCGACAACGTCCGGGTTCCGGCCAGTGCACGACTCGGAGCGGCCGGGAGCGGTTGGGAAACCTTCAATGCCGTGGTCCACGAGGGCATCATCTTGTTGGCCGCCCAGGCCATTGGCGGTGCGCAGAAGGTGCTGGACATCACCGTGGAATACTCCAAGGAGCGCGTCCAGTTCGACAAGCCGCTGGGAGCTTTTCAGGCCCTGGCCCATTACATGGCCGATTGTGCGACCAATATCGATGGCGGTCGCGTGCTGGTCTACGAGGCAGCCTGGAATGCAGCCAAGGGTCGGTCCATTACGCGATTTGCCCCCATGGCCAAGCTTTTTGCTTGCGAGACCTATCGTGAAGTGACCCGGATCTGTGCCCAGATCTGGGGGGGTGTGGCTTTTACGCTTGAATACGATTGCCAGCTCTACTTCCGACGAGCGAAGCAGCTCCAGCTCTCATGGTGGGATACGCCTTACCTTGAAGAATTGGTGGCGGCGGACGTGCTCGACCAGGGCTGAGCCGCTTCAGGCCCGCTCTTCGCGGACCCATCAACGTTTTCTCCAGTGACGCACCCGGGCGATACTCTCGCCCGTGGTTTGCGTCCCACATGGGAATGTGATTCCTTGCTGGGGAAGCCGGCCGTTCTTCATTCTCCAAGGGGTCTCTTGGCGCTGAAGAGGCGATGGGAGAGAGAGGGGAGTTCCGTGCACTCGATGCTGAAAACCCTTTTTGTGCTCTGGGTGGTGTCGGTTCCGGGTCTCGCATTCGCGGATGACGCGAGCTCGGGCTCGGTCGAAAAAGAGCGCTGCTCTCCGTTTACGTGTCCGCCTTCTCAACTCGCTCGCGAAGAGCCGTGCCGCTATGTGGGAAACTTCCACAAGGAGTCGCGGCAGGTGCTTGAGGAAATGAGAGCCACCAAGATCGTGACGCTTGATGAGTGGGCCTGTATGGCTCGAGCTCTCCAGGCACTGGACAACGAGATGACCGTCCAGTGCAAGAAGAAGAAGGAGCCTCTGGAAGTCATTGAGGCCTGGCAGATCGAGCGTTACTCGCCTTGCGTGGAGTCAGAGCCGAGATCCGTGATCCTGGAATGCAGTCTGCTCTCGAGTGAAGGGAATTGTGCCTTGTGGGTCGATGAAACAGCGGACAATGAAGTGCCCGTCACAGAAGAGGAAGTGGAGTAGGGCCTCTGGTATCAGTGGGTGGGGATGGCCAGAGATCGAAACCCGATTCGGAGAGGAGAAAGCGTGGCCAGTCGATCATCTCGTTTCAAGCCGTCTCATCGTGGGGCTCATCCGAGCATTGCGGAAGAGTTGGCTGCCAAGGCCGCGGAGCGGGAGCAGGCGGGTGAAGACATCCTCTACCTGCAAGTGGGTCAGCCGAGCACCGGGGCTCCGGCCGGCGTGGCGGAAGCGATCGCCCGCGCGGGAGAGGTATCTCCTCTCGGCTACTCGAGTGCATCGGGTATGCCGGAGTTGAAGGAGAGGCTCTCTCTTCAGTACAAGGAACTCTACCAAGCAGAAGTCGACCCCGGTCGCATCATCATCACATTCGGTGCGTCGGGAGCCATGCTGCTGGCCATCATTGGATGTTTTGATGAGGGGCAGCGGGTCGCCTTGCCTCAGCCTTTCTATTATGGGTATCGGCACGCCATCGCGACGCTCGGAGTGGAGTGTGTCCTGTTCGAGACTTCCATGGAGAATGATCTTCAGCCGACGGTGGCGGACCTGGAGGCCATCGAGGGCGAGATCGACGGCCTGATCGTGGCGAGTCCTGGAAACCCGACGGGCTCCATGGTCTCGCCCGCCCGGCTCAAGGAATTGGCCGAGTATTGCGAGCAAAGAGGTATTCGTTTCATCTCCGACGAGATCTATCACGGGATCGTGTTCGATGATGAAACACCGCAGTCCACCGCATGCAGCTATTCCGAGGAAGCCATCGTGGTGAACAGCTTTTCCAAGTACTACTCCATGGCCGGTTGGAGATTGGGGTGGATGGTCGTCCCGGATTACCTGGAGGCTTCCATCGCCAGCCTGGCCCACAATCTCTACCTCTGCGCACCCACGCCGGCTCAGGTGGGCGCTTTGCACGCGATTGATTGCCGGGAAGAGTTGGATGGACATGTGGAGCGTTACCGTCGAAATCGGGACGTGATGTTGAACGGTCTGCCCAGTGTGGGTTTTGATCGTTTTACCGCGCCGCACGGCGCTTTCTATCTCTATTGCCATGTCCAGCATCTGCATGAGGACAGCGTCGCCTTCTGTGTGGAGATGCTTGAGCAGGCGGGTGTGCTTGCGGCGCCCGGGTCGGATTTCTGCCCCAACACGGGCCAGCACTACATCCGCTTCTCCTATGCGGGGGCCACGGAGCAGATCGAAGAAGCGGTCCACCGTATTTCGCGCTGGCGGGGCGGCGCCTAGCTTTCAAATCGATGTTCGATGGGGAGGGAAAGCAGATGCTGCTCCGCGGAGAGATCCATCGCACCGGGCCGCTTTGCCCCTTTGTCAACGATTTGATCCGGTTCGAACTGGCCCCGGGTGAGTGTCTGTGGCTGAAGGGGAAGTCGGGTGCCGGGAAATCCTCACTGGTGCTCGATCTGCTTGGGCTTCATTCGTTGCCTGACGCGCGGGTGGAACTGGAGTGGGAGGGACTGGCCGCGAAGGAGTTCGGCTTCGGCATGGTGTTCCAGAGTGGTGTGCTCATCGATAGCTTGAACGTGGGTGAGAATATCGGCCTGGCGCTTCGTAGCGGTGGGCAGCCCTCGTCGGAGAACGTCATCGTGAAGGCACTGGAGGAAGCGGGCCTTTCCGCAAGCGATGCCCACAAGATGCCGGGTGAAATGAGCGGAGGCATGCTGCGCCGGGCTTCCATCGCCCAGGTGCTCGCGCAGGGGCGGCCTGTCATTGTGCTCGACGAGCCCTTTGTGGGGCTGGACGAAGAGGCCGCACAGGGAATCGTCTCCCTCGTCCAGGAATTGATGGCCAAGGGGCGTAGCTTCATCTTGATTTCACATGAGAGTCAGTACGCCACTCCTCTGGCCACGGCAGGCCGTGAGATCGTGCTCGAGATGGCCGAGCGAAAAGAGAAAGTCAACCGAGGCCGTATGTTGCCGCGCTGGAATTTTGCCGTGAGGACGGGCTTTCGTCTTTTCGACTACCTGGTGATTTCAACGCCGTTGATCATTTTTGCCTTCCTGGCTTCAGGTCTGGCCATCAGCATGCTCTTCTCGGAACTCCTGCAAGCAACCAGTGTGAGTGCGCTTCGCGCTCAGATGATCGATCCCGATCCCTCCCTGATCGAGAAGCTTCTGGGTATCGAACTCTTCCAGAAGTTCGTGGGCTATGAATTCGACAACATTACGAAAGAGCACCTTCCCGCTATTCGCAGGAAGATGTTTGCTCTGGGAATTTCGCGGGGTTTTATTGTTGAACTCGGTCCCATGCTGACGGCGCTCTTGCTGGCAGGCCGGATCGGCGGTTCGTATGCAGGCGAAATCAGCATGATGCAGGCCACCAATCAGAATCAATTGTTGAGCACTCTGGGTGTTTCACCGCGAAGATGGACGCTGGGCCCGGCCGCCATCGCGGCCTTGATTGCGGCTCCCATCTTGACGGCACTGGGCGTAGCCACCAGCCTCCTGATGGCCGAAATCGTGGGGATGAGTGACACCTATGGGCTTTTTGCGACCACGGATGAATTCTGGCAGGCCATCGGGGAAAAGGCGCTGGTCTATCCCTCGCTCTGGGCGTTTCCGCCTTTTGTCTGCTTCTATCACAGCGTGATCTTCATGGTGCTGATTCTGGCCTTTGCTGAGCTCACAGGACGGCTCCGACCTGACATCCAACCGAGGGATGTCCCTCGCGCGATTACCTGGGCGGTGGTGGGAGCCAGTCTGGCGATCATCGTGGCGGACTGGGGTCTCTCACAATGGTTGCTTTATCTCGCGCCTTTGCAGAACCCGCTGGGATGAGCCTTCGTCTCCTCGTCCTCCCTCTCTTGCTGTTGATGCTGGTCGGCGGATCGGTGTTGCTCGGAGAGCGACTGTTTGAGTCCATGCTCTTCCGACCGGTGACCGGTGCGGAGATCCAGCCTGAGCGACTCGGGATCGAGGGCGAAGACGTGTTCCTTCAGACCGAAGATGGCGTTCGAATCCACGGTTTCTGGTTGCCTGTCGAGAATGCCCAGAAGGCTCTGCTGTTCCTGCATGGGAACGGCGGGAATGCGTCCTTCAGCCTGCCCAGGGCTTCGCAGTTCCTCCGTTTCGGAGTCAGTGTGCTCGTGCTGGACTACCGGGGGTATGGGCTCAGCGAGGGTGTGCCCACGGAAGTCGGTGTCTATCAAGATGCGCAGGCCGGCCTCGAATACCTGGTGGAAGTCCGGGGTTTTCCTGAAGATCGCATCCTCGTTCTGGGACAATCACTGGGGGGCGCCGTGGCGGTGGATCTCGCGCAGGAGAAGTCTCTGGGGGGCGTCATCTTGGAGAGCACGTTTGATTCCCTGGCGGGTGTGGTCCATTCCCGGGTGCCTTTCGTGGATCGACTGTTGTCGGGGCGCTTTGATTCGGACCGGAAGATCCTTCTCCTTGAGAGCCCGATTCTCTTCCTTCATGGCGACCGTGATGGAACGGTTCCCCTGGAATCCGGCAAGCGACTCTTTGCGCTGGCGCCGGAGCCCAAGGAATTCGTGACCATCGAAGGAGCTCGACACAATGACGTGGCCGAAGTGGGTGGACGTCTCTACTTCGATCGGGTCGGTGAATTCGTGGCGTCGATGGGTGCCCGGTAGAGACTGATTCNGCGCCCGAGGTGCTGGCTCGNNCCCTCGACGAGACGGCCTNAANCTCCGGATCGGAAGTCGCCGAAATCNAAATTCCTGCGGAAGTTTTCCTTTTNCCGGNTGAGACGCGACTCTCAGGAGTCCGAGACCGACNNGGGNGCATTTCNTACCCGAAATCTTGTTCTTCATGGTAGACCGGAAATGGAATATCGAGGATGATACATCCACGCCATGGGCCTGCGGGTTTGTGGGAGAGGCCCTGTTGCAAGGGAATCGCCTTTTCGGATCGTATTCGGACCACGCCCAGGGTGATGAATTCATCGACTCCATGACTGACGAAAAGCCCATCNAAGAACCGGAGATCGTCCTCGAAGGCGAGGAACTCGAAGCNCTCGTCAACGAAGCACGGTTGACCACGACCTACGATGTCATGCTGCCGCTGAGCATCGGGCTGGCGGCGTTGTGGGCCTTTTTCATCCCCTTCAATCTGATGGAGTTGCCAGAGCCGAGTCGGGACCCGGTGGTGATCCACGACATGTTCATGGTGGCTCTTTCCTTTGCTCTGTACCTGTCGGTGCGAACGCGTTGGCTCCCGGATCGCCTGGTTGGACCCACGGTCTTCTTTGGAGCCATTTTGATCGCTTCCAATGTGATTCTGGCCTATTGGATGACGGAGCGTAGTTTCTATACCTACTACATCGGGATCATCTTGATTGCCTCGGGCAACATCATCCTGTTGACACGATGGTTCTTGTCTTCGGTCTTCGTGATTCTCATGATGTGGGCCACCGTGGCGGCGCGCTTTGCGACTCCCCAGGAATTCATCAACCTGATTTTCCTGCAGGTNGCGGCCATTCTGGTGGCGGTGACCATCCACCTGGCGAGAGTCAATTTCATTCGGCGGATCACCCAGCTTCGACATCGTGATCAGGTTCGAGAGAAGGATCTTGAAAGGGCCTTGTCCCAGGGTGAGAGGGTTCGCCAGGAGTTGGATCAGCGAGTNGAGGAACGAACGCGGGAGCTCCAGGTTGCTTATGACCGTTTGACCGATCAGATGGAGGAGCGAGCCCAGCTTGAAGGCCAGAGGCGGGAGTTGGAGAGTGAGCTCCATCATGCCCAGCGCCTGGAGTCCGTGGGGCAACTCGCGGGGGGTGTGGCCCATGACTTCAATAATCTGCTGACNGTCATCGGAGGCAATATCGATCTGGTGGTCCGGAAGTCTGATGCNCTGGGCGATCGTCAGCAGGTCTGGCTGGATGAGGCCCGCAAGGCAACCCAGAGAGCCGCCGAACTCACCAGTGAACTCCTGGCGTACAGTCGCAAGCAGCCTGTTGTCTTCGAGCCCATCGATCCCGTTGTGGTGGTGGGTGGCGTGAGGAAGATGATCGAGCGTGCAGCCGGTGAAAACGTCTTACTCGAATTGGATCTCAATCAGACGCGGGGTTGTATCCTGGGTGGCAAAGGCCAGATCGAGCAGGTGGTTCTGAACCTCGTGCTCAATGCCTGCGATGCGATGCCGCTGGGTGGCAAGCTCAAGATCGTTCTCGATGAGGTTGCGAAATTTTCCGGTATCGGTCACGAGAATATCGGAGGGGGTCCCTANATCCGCCTGCGCTTCATCGACAACGGGATCGGAATGCAGTCTGAAGTAAGGGAAAAGATCTTCGAGCCTTTCTTTACGACCAAAGAGACGGGGAAGGGCACCGGACTGGGGCTTTCGGTGGTGCACGGCATCGTGAGTCAGCACGGGGGCTTCGTGGACGTGAAGTCGAGCCCTTCCGCGGGGACCACGGTTTCGGTCTATCTGCCCAGTGTGATGGAGGAGGCGGTTGTAGAAAGCGCCGAAGTGGCGANCTCCGTAGANAACCCCGCTTCCGGTGAAACCATCCTNGTGGTCGAAGATGAGGAAGCGGTTCGCCAGTTCACGGAAACCCTGCTTGAGGAAATGGGCTATCGGGTTCTGGTCGCCGAAAACGGGGAACACGCGCTTCATGTTTCCCAGGAGTATGCGGGACAGATTGATCTACTCTTGACCGATGTCGTGATGCCAGGCATCCAGGGGCCGCAGTTGGCCAGNGAGCTCCTGGTCACGAGGCCGGGCATGCCGATCCTGTATGTATCGGGCTACACGGACCCGCAGATCCTGGCNGANCTCCACCTGGAAGAGCGTATGTCCTTCTTGCAGAAGCCCTTCACCCGTGAAGCCCTGCAAGAGAAGATCCGCGATCTCCGTATCGCGGATTCTTCCTCGCAAGAAGCCATGCAGCCGGAATCGGTTTAAAAAGAGCGGAAAGCGCGGCTGCCTCTATCCGGCCAGATCCCATTGTGTTTCGGCAAGCAGTCTTTCCATGAACTCGGTCCCGTAGGCTTCTTCCGGAGTCTCGCGCACCATCCGGTCGATGACTTCCGCATCATGGCCAACGAGGATGCGCCACTTGCGGGCCCGTACGCCGTCGAGAATGATGGTGGCGGCATCGGCTGCAGTGAGCGGGGCTTTGTCGCGGAAATCCTGTCCGCGCTGGATGATCCCCATTCGAATCATCTCGTTGGGGACGTTTTCCACCGGCATCCCCATGGTGATCAATCTTTCCCTGACCTTGTCCAGGTCCTGATCCGTCATTTCCTTCGGGTCCTGGCCGAGGAAGCGACCCGAGTTGATCACGATGGAGGTTCCCACGTGACCCGGCATGACCAGGGAGACGCCGACATGCGGCGCGTGCAGCTTGAAGTCATTCACAAGCGCTTCGGTAAAACCCTTGACGGCGAATTTNGCGCTGCTGTAGGCGGTGTGGGCCATTTGCGGACCGAGTGANGCCCACATGCCATTCACGCTGCTGGTGTTGATGAGATGGCCTTCTTCGCTGGCTACCAGCATCGGGACGAAAGCGCGGGACCCGTTGTAGACCCCACCCCAGCAGACCCCGAAGGTCAGGTCCCATTCTTCGCGCTCACCGTCGATGAAGCTTCCGCCGCCGCCGACACCGGCGTTGTTGAAGAGGAGATTGATGTGTGAAGTTTCGAGGCTGCTCGCCACGTGATCGCGGAAGGCCATGACTTGATCTTCCTGGGAGACATCGGCCTGGAAGAGGCTGAACCGGGTGCCTTCGGGCGACTCCTTCCGACACAGGGCTTGCGTTTCTTCCATGTTTTCGACGGAGATATCGCACACCGCCACATGGCATCCGTCTCTCGCAAGTTGACGTGCGAGTTCTCGACCCATCCCGGTGCCGCCTCCGGTAATGACTGCAATCTTGCCTTCGAAATCCTTCATGTTCTCTTCCTTCCGCTGTTTGATTCCACTCCCAAGGCTACCACGCTGAAAGCCGGAGCGTTCCCCGGGATCAGAGGCCGAGGTCGCGTTTCATGACCGCGATGCCGTCTTGTCGCATCGCCAGTTTGTTGGCCGCGTAGGCGCCGGCCGGAAACTGAGCGAGTGCCGCCGCGGCCTCGAGGGCCTTGGCGGTGGATTCCCCCTCATTGACCAGCTCGTCGAGGAAGCCCGCATCGACGGCCCCTTGCGGGTCGTAGACTTTCGACTGAACCACCGCCGCGGTGTAGTGCCGTTTGCTGAGCTTGGCTTCGAACAGGGTCAGGGACCAGGGCGTAAACGACATGCCGACCTGGGTCTCGATCATGCTGAACTTGAACCGCCCGTTCTCACCGATTCGGGTATCACTCGCGAGCAGCCAGAAACAGCCAATCGTGAATGCATGGCCCGTGCATGCGGCCACCAGCGGTTTGCCGCACTGGTACATACGCAGAGCGAGTCGTCCTCCGCTGAGGCCCAGTGCCCGAATGGCATCCATGTCGTCGCCCATCATCGTGGGTAGGTGGAACCCGGCACAAAAAGAGCCCGGTCGACCCGACAGCACGATGGCCTGAGCGCCCGCCTCGGCTTCCTCGAAAGCGGCTGTCAGGTCCTGGATGGCGTCGAGGTTGAAAGAATTCTTCTTTCCGTCGTCGAAACGGATGTGTGCGATTCCGTCCGTGATATCGAGTGAGATTTCCAAATGATTTTGCTCCGCTTTGAGGTCCAAGGAGAGGATGTATTATATCCATCTACTCCTGGTTTTCTCGAGGCAGGTTCGCCGCCGGAAAACCCATGGGGTGGGAGGAGGAATTCGTGCAGAAAATCAAGATCGGGATGGGGCTCTGGATTGTGATCTGTCTTCTGGCTTGCGCAGGCCAGGGGAAGAATGGCTTTGACCAGGTGGAGGCCCGTTTGCCTGAGCTGGCTTCGGACTCAGGACGGATCTATATCTACACGCCGATCCGGCATTTGACCCTCGACTTCGTGCCCAAGGTACTGGTCAATGGCACTTCGGTGGGCCGCTCCCTCTCGGGAACCTTCCTCGTGGTGGATGAGCCGGCCGGTGAGTACACGGTGGATGTGGCCGATGAAAAGAGCTTCTCCAATTCCGGGGGCCAGATCAAATCAGAGCCGGCCACGATCAGTCTCAAGGCGGGGGAGACCCGCTATGTGCGTCTGCACGCAATCAATTCAGATTACTTCATCCAGATGAAGTCGATTCCCGAGGACGCCAAGAATGGCCAGCGCGACCTCAAGATCCTCTCCTTCAACGGGGGAAATGTGCTTCCTCTCGACCCGAGCCAGGAGAAACCGTAGAGATCCCAGGAACTTGACTCGCCCCGAGGAGAGGGTTCCCTCTCTTTTTGCGCGGGTGACCGTTTCTGTCACAGCGGTAGGGTGTAATGGATTCCCGGGGGCACAGAAGGGAGCCGGAAATCCATGAAGACACTTTTCCTCACGCAGTCAGGCCAGAAGAGAAGAGGCGCGCGACGAGCGCAATCGACTCCTGTTTCGAAGCTGAAAAATTCCGGGTCAGTCGCGGCGGGCTCTTCCTTGGGCTCTTCCTGGCTTCCCTCCGCGGGGCGTGTCCGACGCGGTTTTTCCAGTGAGCCGGCGTCTTCCTCCGGTCCTCACGCAGGCAGTAGCCCGGGGACCCTCGAAGTGATTCGGTGCCGGGGGTTCGGGACGGGGGCGCAGGAAACCCGCCTCTCAGATGGGACCGTGCAGATGCGCTTGCCTTTCGGAGAATGGATTCTCGCGCTCAAGACCGCTCAAGAGATCGATGCAGAGAAGTCGTCGCATTGAGGGGGTGGGGTCGGCGCTTAGAAAAGGCCTTCCACCCGGATGCTGTTTCCTTGAAGTGTGACGCGGGATTCGGGCTCCACTTCAATCCAGTTTTCCGGATCCCGATCCAGGGGCTCTGAAAGGACCAGGGCGGAACCGGGTTCCAGCGTGTAGTGCGCCCCGCTTGAATCACGGAGCCGGGCTTCGGGTGCGGAATAGTAGAGTGAGGGAGGGGCGTCGTCCGAGGCATGCCGGAAAGCCCAGAGGTCCTCACCGTTGGCGAGAGCCACGGTCATGTGGAAAGGCTCGGTCACTCCCTCTTTCTCACGGTCCGATTCCACGCGCTCGATCATTCGAAGGATGCCTCCGATGGGATCCTCCTCCAGGCCCAATGTGAGTGCGAGTTGGAACATGGTTTCCGTGTCGGTGGTGCCAGTGCGTTTGGCATAGATGGCGGGGCTGACCTGGCAATCCAGTCGATGCTTCAATTGATCGAAGCCGCCGATCTGTCCATTGTGGACGAAGAGCCAACTTCCGTGGACAAAGGGGTGGCAGTTGCTTCGGGAAACCGGAGAACCCGTGGTGGCTCTTACGTGGGCCATGAAGAGTGGAGAACGGATGTGGGCGGCCACGCTTCGCAGATTCTGGTCATTCCAGGCCGGCCTGACATCATGAAAGACACCGGGCGTCGAACGGCTTCCGTACCAGCCGATTCCGAAGCCATCTCCATTGATTTCAAAGTTCGTACGTTCGGCGTGTCGCGACTGATCCAGAATGGAGTGCTCCGGAGCCATGAGAATGGTTTCCAGGGCGAGAGACTGACCACGATACGCGAGCCATCGGCACATGTGAAAGGACTCCTGGGGTGAAAGTGCGTTCTGGGTCTCTCGGCCAGAGAGAGACCGCGCTCAGGTACGAGTCCAGACTACCAACCTGATTCCCACCTTGCCGATTCGGGTGGGGGCGAAGTCGGATGGGCCGTCTCTGGGCATTCGGGGGTGGGTGGTCTGCTTGAGTCGGGCTCGAGATGGCCCGCGGGGGTCACTTTGGTGGAATCCGTCCCGAAAGGCGACAGGATCCGTGTCAATTTGTCACAATGCGTCTTCACCCCATGCAAGGAGTTTTCGATGATTCTTCTCGACCCCCACAATCTCAGCCGCCCCTATTCCGATGATCGTTCTCGCGAAGTCATGCAGAAAGCCATCGAGTTTTTCGAGACAAAGGGAAAGCGCGCGCTCAAAGAAGATGATCGGGAACGGGTCTGGTACGACGACTTCCTGGCCTTCGTCAAGCAGGAGCGTTTGTTCGCCACGACGCTGACTCCGGCCGAGTACGGAGCCGAGGATGCGCGTTGGGACACCTGGCGCAATTGCGAGTTCGCCGAGATCCTCGGCTTCTACGGACTCCACTACTGGTACACCTGGCAGGTCTCGATCCTCGGCCTCGGGCCGATTTGGATGAGTGACAACGAGGCCGTCAAGAAGCGCACCGCCGAACTGCTTGAAGACGGCGGCATCTTCGCGTTTGGACTTTCCGAACGCGCTCATGGAGCCGACGTCTACTCCACCGACATGCATCTCATTCCCCAGGACGACGGAACCTACATTGCGCGAGGTGAAAAGTACTACATCGGCAATGGGAACAAGGCGGCCCTGGTTTCGACGTTCGGCAAGATCGATGGCACCGACGACTATGTGTTCTTTGTCGTGGACTCCCAGCACCCGAACTATGAGTGCAAGAGGAATGTCGTAAACGCCCAGTCCTATGTATCCAATTATGCGCTTCACGATTATCCGGTACGTGAAGAAGACATCATCCATCGCGGAAAAGATGCCTGGAATGCGGCGCTCAATACCGTGAACGTCGGGAAATTCAATCTGGGGTGGGCTTCCATCGGGATCTGTACCCATGCCATGTATGAAGCGGTGCGTCACGCGGCGAATCGCGAGCTCTACGGACAGAGAGTGACCGACTTTCCCCATGTGAAGCAGCTCTTTTCCGACGCATACGCGCGCCTGGTGGCCATGAAGCTGGTGGCTCTCCGGGCCTCGGACTATATGCGCGTGGCCGGTCCCGACGACCGTCGCTACCTGCTCTACAACCCGGTGGTCAAGATGAAGGTGACGACCCAGGGCGAGGATGTCATCAACCATCTCTGGGACGTCATTGCTGCCAAGGGTTTCGAGAGTGACATGTACTTCGAGATGGCGGCCCGTGATATCCGGGCTCTACCCAAGCTGGAAGGAACCGTGCACGTCAATATCGCCTTGATCATCAAGTTCATGCCGAACTTCTTCTTCAACCCCGAAACGTATGAGGAGGTCGGGCGTCGGGATGAGCCCACCAGCGATGATTACCTGTTCAACCAAGGGGCGACCCGAGGGCTGGGTCAGATCCGTTTTCATGACTACAAGCCTGTCTTTGATGCGGTGGATCTGCCCAATGTGAAGGTCTTTTCCGAACAGATCGCGATCCTCAAGGAACTCAGTCAGGCCGCTCCGCCAGGCGAGAGCCAGAGAAATGATGTGGATTTCCTGCTGGCGGTGGGAGAACTCTTCACCCTGGTCGTGTACGCACAGCTCTTCCTGGAGAATGCAGCGATCTATTCGATTCCGGATGACCTGATTGATCAGGTCTTCGATGTCTTCATTCGGGACTTTTCCGCGTTTGCCCTGCAGCTTTACGGGAAGCCGAGCAGCACGGAGGTCCAGATGGAGCACTGCATCCGGATGATCAAGAAGCCGGTCCCGGATGCGGATCGATACGAGCGGATCTGGTCCAAGGACGTGCTTCCGCTCAAGGACTGCTACGAAATGAATCCGTAGTCTCGGCGGTCCCGGTCTGGCGATGTGGAAGTCCGGGAAGTCCCATCAGGATCTCGCGAGTGATCTCTGTGTACTCTTCGCCCAGGTGATGTCCGCCGGGAAAGGCGACGACTTTCGCTGTGCTGTTTTCGAGTTCCGGGCAGACCGTGTCCGGGTCCTGCTTGCCATAGAGACAGAGAAGCTTCTTGCCCGGGATCTTCTCGAGAGCGGGCAGGAGGGGCTGCCCGCCGGCGGGTGCGCGATTTGTAAACCAATCGCGCAAGCGGAATTCAAAATGTGTGGAGTGGGCGGGCGAGAGAAGCGCAATTCGCGCAACGCGTGAGCGCAGGTTTTCGGGAATCCCTTCAAGCATGAAGGGCAGGACGTTGGCCCCTCTCGAGAAGCCGATCAGGAGAAAGTGTCTGCCGGGCCACTCGGACTCGGCTTTTTCCAACATCGTCTTGAGGGTGAGAGCGATCTCTTCCCGGGTTCGAGCTGACCAGAAGTAACGGAGTGAATTGAGGCCGAGGGTGGGGACGCCTTGTTGAGCCAGTCGGTGGGCGATTTCCTTGTCGAGCCGAGCCCAACCGCCGTCGCCGGAGATGAGGATCGCGACATACGGGCTACTTCTTTCCACATCCGGCTGCATGACGAGAGGCAGTGAGTTCCGGGAGCACGCCAGAGTGGCGATCAGGAAGACGAAGACCCCGACGTGCTTTGTGCTTCTCAACGCCGGACCATGCCCGCGGTGCCGCCAGAGATGAGCGTGGCCACATTCTTGAGAGCGACAGGAAAGCTGATCCCGCCCGGCGAGGCCAGATAGCGAGGCTCCCAGACCGGGCCGTATTTGTCCTTGTAGCGGCGAAGGCCCTGGAAGTTGTAGAAGTGCTCACCGTGGTGGAAGAGCAGGGTGCCGAGGCGGTTCCAGTGCGGCGCCAACCGGTGTTCCGTCATGCCGGACAAAGGCGCCATTCCCAGGGAGAACCAGCGGTAGCCCTCGGTCTGGGACCAGAGCATGGACTCGATGAAGAGATAGTCCATGGCTCCGTTCGGCGCTTTTTGCGGATCAAAGCGCATGAGGTCCGGTGCGACTTCCTCTTGTTGGCCACTGGACCAGAGGTTCGCGAAGGCGACGATTTCGCCCTCGTATCGCACGAGGGCCACAGGACTTCGGGCGATGTAATCGGGTTGAAAGGACCCGAGCGAGAACCCTTTTTCTCTCGTGTTCTTTTCCTGCAACCAGGCGTCAGAGATGGTTTGCAGGGAGCCGAGAAGCGGACCGACCTCTTCGCTAGGGATCACTTCGAATTCACAGCCGTCTCTCTGGGCCCGACTCAAGACCTGACGCATGCTCTTTCGTGAGGAGCCCTCCAGACTGAAGTCTTCCAGCGGAACTCTTCCCTTCTCGCCCAGTTTGTGGACGGTCAGGCCGAGATCCAGATAGAGGGGAATGTCGCGAGCGCCGATTTCATAGAAAACGGGCCACCCGCCAAATTCATCACTGAGCTCACGGAGCGACCACGCCAGCTCCGTTCGGGCGGCGTCGTTGCCCACCGGATCGCCCATGGAGATCCAGGATTTCCCTGCAATTCCATACATGAGGAAGCCGTCGGATTCGGATGAAAAGAGCAGGTTCTTGTCGCCAAGGAGTGCAAGATAGGAACTTGAATCGGGCGAGGCGTCGACCAGCGGTTCAACCCGGTTGAGTTCCTCCGCGGAGGCCGTCGAGGGGCGTGGCGGCCGTGGGCGTGTGGCGCGCCAAAGCAGGAAGGCCGTGCCCAGGATGGCCAGGAGTCCCAAGGCTCTCAAACTGTTTGAGACGTCGCTGTCCCAGCCGGCGGCGAGCCATAGATCGTGGCTGTAGGTGGCTCCGCGATTCGTCCATGTCGCCAGCCAAAGTGCACCCAGAAGACCCACAGAGAGAACGCCCAGGAGTTCGCGGGGGAGAGAACGAGGGAGTAGTCGACCGTGTCTGTAGAAGAAGGATCGGCAGGGGATCAGCGAGAGGAAGAGGAGGCTGAGGCCCGTGGCCAGGAGGAAGTGGCTTCCTCGGAGAATCGATGTGGAAGCGCCGACGGCCAGAATGAAGAGAGTGGCGAAGTACGTGGTGTCGACACGTTGTTGGATTCCCCGGGCGAGCAGGATCAGGCCGACGCCCGAGATGATGCTGATGGGATGCGAGAGGGTATGGATGAAGAGGGGGATGAGGCTTTCGAGCACCTTGGTGTGGGAGCTCGCTGCGGGCGCGACGCCGGCGATGACAAGCAGGATGCCGGAGACCATGACGCCGGCGGCCAGGATACGGGGAACGATGGCGGGTCCCAGCTTGGTCGCGAGTTCCCGGACCCGCGTGAGGGATTCGCGTTGTTGAAGAGCTTCGATCACGCCCAAGGTGCAAATGGCCACGAAAATGGGCAGCAGGAAGTAGATGATCCTCCAGGCGAGGAGAGCCGCCAGGGCATCGGAAGCGGGTACGTAGGGGCTGAGCAATGCGATGGCGACGCCTTCGAACACGCCCAGTCCTGCGGGCACCGTGGAGACCAATCCCAGGACTTCACACGTCAGGAAGATGGAAACAAAGGTGAGGTAGTCGAGGCCGTTTACATCGGGCAGCAGGACCCAGAGAACTCCCGACGCGATGAACCAGTCTGCGCCAGCCACCAGGAGTGTCGCCCCTGTGAGCTTGGGGGAGGGGAGTGAAAGGCTGAAGTTGCGGATGGTGAGTGGTTTCTTCCGGGCGACCGTCATCCCCATCAGGATCAGGAAGCCGGCGGTCAGGATCACACCGGCCGATCGGGTGGACTCGATGGGGAGGTCCAGTGCTTTGGGGATGGGGACGGCCTCAAAGAGGAGAAGTGGGCCACCGACGCCGAGTACCCCCACGAAGAATGTGAAAGAAGAAAAGGCCACGATCTTGGCGATGTCGCCCGCAGAAATACCCCACAGTGTGTAGAGCCGATAGCGGATCGCGCTGCTTCCGAGCACGGTCAGGCCCAGATCCATACTGAACACGTAGGCGATGAACGAGGTCAGGCCGAATTTGTAGTAGGGAAGCGAGCGCCCCACATACACCAGCGCCAAGCCGTCGTAGAACGTGAGGCAGATGTAGGAGGCCACCGCGAGCCCAATGGACAGAAGCAGAGTCAGGGCCGGAATGGATTGAAGCTGCTGGGTGACTTCAGCCAGACTGTGGGCCTGGAGTTGTCGATCCAGTACGAATAGCGCAACGGCAAAGAGGACCATTCCGAGAAGAGGGCGAATGCTCCGGCGCAGGAAATTGGACATAGCGACGAGAGACTACCGCAGTCGGCTCTCGTCTTCCTGTATTCGTCAAAGCCGAAAGAGAGCCTGAAACGCATGAAACGAAGCTCAGTCGGTGTAAAAAGGATGAAATCCGTACAGGGAGTCAATAGAAGACGGCGAGTCCGTTATCATGACTCGTGTCGCGGGCGATGCGAAAGGGGCTTTGTCAGTGTCTTTCGTTCCGGGAGAGAACTCCTCTTCTGTGGGTTGGCCGCAGGATTTCGGTACAGACCTTTGAAAGGTCCAAAGGCTTGGCGCTTCAACGCTCCATCGGACTCACAGGGCTTACATTTGTCGCGGTGAGCGGGATCATCGGTTCCGGCTGGCTTTTTGCGCCCATGTTGACCGCCCAGGTGGCGGGTCCCGGTTCCCTGATCTCCTGGATGATCGGTGGCACCGCCATGTTGCTTCTGACTCTTTGTTTCGCTGAGATCGTGGCCTTGCTCCCGGTGGCGGGGGGGATTGCGCGCATTCCCCATTTTACGCATGGCGATCTCACCAGCATGATGCTGGGGTGGACAGCCTGGGTAGGGTACAACACGGCCGCTCCCATCGAGACATTCGCGATGCTCGAATATCTCGGTCATATCTATCCCTGGCTCTTTGAGGTGGACTCCGGTCAATCACAGCTCAGTTCCACGGGCAATCTGGTGGCGGTCCTCGTGCTGGCTTCCTTCGTGGTCATCAACGCCCTGGGTGTCCAGGTCTTTGCGCGCACCAATGCGGCTTTGACCTGGGTCAAGTTGGGCGTTCCCCTTCTGGTGGGGGGAGCGCTGGTCTGGAGCCATCTTCGGATCGAGAATTTTACGGAGTTCGGGGGATTTCTTCCCTGGGGCATGGACGGTGTGTTGGCCGGCGTTTCCAGCGGAGGTGTGATTTTTGCCTTGATTGGCTTCCGGCATGCCATCGATATGGCGGGCGAGGTCCGGCGGCCCCGTGTGACCATTCCCATCGGTTTGACTCTTTCCGTGGTCATCTGCGTCGGTATCTACATGTTGCTTCAGGTGGCCTTCATCGGAGCGATCCCTCCGTCCGAGTTGAAGGAGGGGTGGGGCCAACTCCACTTTCCACAGAATCTGGGACCCATAGCGGCTGTGGCG
This sequence comes from Spirochaeta sp., assembly GCA_002691025.1. GTDB lineage: Bacteria > Myxococcota_A > UBA9160 > UBA9160 > UBA4427 > MED660. The sequence goes on from NZGT01000172.1 coordinate 17,866, forward strand.
GCGGCCGCCGGCATCGGCTGGGCCAACGTGGCTCTGTATAGCGGGGCCGTTCTTGCGCCTTTGGGCGGTGGTCTGGTGTCCACCGGGTCCAATGCCCGGCTGGGCTATGCGCTGGGTCAGAACGGGTTCTTTCCGGCGTCGTTCCAGATCCTCTCCTCTCGCGGAGTCCCTCTGCGTCCCTTGATCTTCAACTTCTTCTTCGGGACGGCGATCCTGCTCTGGGTTCCCTTTTCGGAAGCTGTGGCCTTGAATGGTGCGGCGATTACCCTGTCCTTTGCCTCGGGTCCCATCTGTTTGATGGCTCTGCGATCCCAGATGTCGTCGACGGATCGTGTTTTCCGTCTTCCGCTTGCGAAAGTGGCTGCACCCATGGCCTTCGTCATCTCGACCTTGATCGTTTATTGGAGTGGCTGGGATACCTATCTGCGCCTCTCCCTGGCGACTGCGGTGGGGGTGCTTGTTTTCGGAGTGCGCCTTGCGATGGGCCAACTCGATGTGAAGAATCTGGATTGGCGGGAGGCGATCTGGTTGGTTCCCTATTTCGTGGGAGCGGGAATCTTCTCCTACCTGGGTCGTTTCGGCGGAGGGATCGCGGCCTTGGGCATGCCCTGGGATGAACTTGCGGTTTCGGTCTTCGCCCTGGCGGCTTTCAGCCTGGCGATCTGGTGTCGTTTGCCGAACGACAAGGCGGAAGTCTATCGCGAGCGCTACACCACAGAAGAGCCGGCCGAGACCACACCTCTCTAGTCAGCGGAAGATTCCAGGCAGCAGAAGACCCTGGCCGAGGTGCGGGCCCGGTTTGCTTGTCAGCGCTGTTCCGGTGCTACCGCTATGAAGTGGGCGGGTTGCTGGCTTCCGGTGGCAGGCTGGCGGAATCGGGATCCGCTCCGGGGAAGGCTTCCGGTGTACCGAAGGGAAGCGATTCCACATAGAGTGAAGTGGAGGGGAAGGCGAAGGCAGCCCCATTTCGTTCGACGATCTCCTTCACCGCATAGGCGAGGTCCTGCTTGGCGCTGAGCCATTCGCCCCAGACCGTGGTCTTGGTGAAGCAGTAGAGCATGATGTTGATGCTGGAGTCACCAAACGAGTCCAGGAAGACGAAGGTCAGAACCCGGTTCGGGTTGGTCTCGAAGGCTTCGTTTCCATGTACGTACTCCGAGATCTCCTTCACGATGGTCTGCATCTGCTCTTGACTGGTTTGATATTCCACACCGATCTTCCAATAGATGCGCCGATTGGTCATACGGGTGAAGTTGATCAGGGCTCGGTCCACCAGCATCGAGTTGGGTACGGTGACCAGGGCTTTGTCGAACTGCCGCACTCGTGTGGCTCGCAGTCCGACTCGTTCTACGGTGCCTTCGAGGTCCGTGGTCCGGATCCAGTCCCCGCGTTCGATCATCTTGTCCATGATCAGGACGATTCCGCCAAGGATGTCGGCAAAGAATTCCTTGGCTCCCAGAGCCACCGCCGCTCCGATCAGACCCAGACTACCCAGGAGGCCGATGACATTGATGTTCCACTGCTCCAGGATGGCGGCCATCCCCAGGAGAACGAAAAGGATGCGGAGCGCTCTTTCCGCGAAATCACGCAACACCGCTTCCTGGCCTGTCTGGGAACCGGCCCCCATGGAGTGGGTCAGGGTGGGTGAAATCATCCGCACCAGGGTCCAGAAAATGATGAGGATGACGCAGGAGCGCAGGATGAGGTGGACGGGTCCTCCTTGCATGGACTCCAGGCCCGCAATCTTCAGCGCGGTGAGGATGCCGATGACGAGGACCGTGATTTCAAGCGGAGAGCGAACGGCTTCGAGGAGATCCTTCAGGACCGGTCTATGGTTGGCCCCCAACGCTTTTCCTATGGCCCAGATCAGGATCTGGGGGAGCTTGCGGCGGAGAAGCCAGGAGAGGGCGAGGACTGTCCCCACCGCAACGGAGATACCCAGCTCGACACCCAGATAGGATTCGTTCCAGAATTCAGAAAACTTCTTGATCAAGCCGCCAATGCTGTCCATGCGGGTTCCCCGTTTGTGGTCGAGTGGCCTACCTGATCAGCGGGTGACCAGGTTCTGGGCTCGTTTTATGATTTCTTCGCTCTGGTCTTCGCTATCGGGGAGGGTGATGGGCGAGGGAACGGCAATGCCTTTCTGGCAGGCCGGTCTTTCACTCATTCTCTGCATCCAATCCTGAAGGTGGTCGAGGCCTTCGACTGAGATGCCACTCCATTCATGAATCCGGACCCAGCACCAGTTCGCGATGTCACCCAGGGAGTAATCATCGGCGAGCCAACCGCTTCCGCTTTTCGAGAGACCGACGTCCAGGACTTCGAAGAGCCTCCGGCCCTCATTCTGGTAGCGGTCGATGGCGGCCTGGATCTTCTCCGGGAAATAGCGATAGAAGACATTGGCCTGACCCATCATGGGACCCACTCCGCCCATCTGGAACATCAGCCAGGAAAGCACGCGGGCACGCGGGCCGGCTTCAGTTGGAAGGAGGGGGCTGCCGGCCTTCTCGGCCAGATAGATCATGATGGCGCCGGACTCGAAAACAGCCAGATCCCCGACTTCATCATCAACGATGGCTGGAATTCGACCGTTCGGATTGATACTGAGAAAGGATTCCTTCTTCTGCTCCCCTTCGCCGATGTTGACGGCATGGGTCTCATAGGGCATTCCGATTTCTTCCAGGGTCACAGAAGCCTTCCAGCCGTTGGGGGTCGGTGCTGTGTAGAGCTGGATCATTGCTCTTTCTCCGAGTGGGTTTGCAGTGCATCCGCGGACGATCGACTCTACCCCAATGTGCCCTCTCTGACAGTTCCGTCATCGGGGTTCTTTTCGTCTGGGTAGGTCCGAGAGGTCCGAGAGGATTGCTTTACGGGTCCACCACATCCACCTCGACCCGGCCGTCTCGATTGCCCGCGCGAAAGCGTTCGATGCGTTCGCGTTCGGCCTGGAGCCATTTCTCCCGGAGCAGGGTGATGTCGAAAACCAGAGGCAGTGTGATTTCGCCGAGCTGAGCACTCTCATCGACGATCTGGATCTGGATCAGGTTCTTTCCGGTCTGTAGCCCCACCAGGGCACTGAAAGAACCCCTGGCCTCGAAGTCGATCTCTACAGCCTGTTCGCCTTGCGAAAGGTTCTTGACCCGGACCTCGCTGATATCGGGTTGGGCCCGGGCGAGATCTTCAAGGAGCCGTGCGGCGACTTCATTGCGGGGAACCTTCTTCTGGATCTTCTGGAAAAGGGTTCGACCTTCGATACGAACCAGTCGGGTTTCGTTCTGGATGACCTCGCCGGGCTGGGGGGAGGTGATCTCGATGATCGGATGGCGAGCGCTCGGCAAGGTGCATTCGTTGACCACGCCGGGTTCGTAGACCTTGATTCCATCTATCCAGGGTTCCAGGCTACGCTGGCTCGTGCGTAGACAACGAACCCTGATTTCGTTCATCAGATAACCGGCATCTTCGACCTGGCAACTGCCCGCGAGGATCCTCGGGTGGTCAGGGTGATGGGACCATCGCTTTTCGATGCGATTCCAGATCTGGACTTCAAGAACCTGGGAGTGACAGTCTTTGTCGAAGAAGACCGTGATCGGATCCTCGGGCAGAGCGATGGCGAGCGAGGGTAGGCACAGCCCCAGGAAGAGGAGGGTGCGGCCTGCGTGGGTTGCCCGTGTCGGTCGTGTGCGAGAGAAAGGTGCCATGGAGAAGTGCCTCACGTACATTCTAGCCAGCTTCCGGTGCAGGGCAGATGGGATTTTGTGCTTCCCTCGTTTCACGGAAATCGGCGCGAGTTGACTGGGGAGAGTCCATCATGATTGAACAGGCACAGGTCAAGCGCCTCGCCAGCGCGCTGGGAGCCGAAATCCGGGGCGTGGACCTCGCGGCCGTGGGGCCCGAAGAAGCCGAGCAGGTTCGCGCCTGGATTCGTGATTTCAAGGTCCTTCTTTTTCCCGACCAGTCACTCAGTGCGGCAGAACATGTGACTCTGGGTCGTCTCTTCGGAGAACTGGAAGGGCACCCGCACCTCGTGGATTCGCATCAGGACCTGCAACAGATCCTGGAACTGAGAGCGAGTCGCGGAGGTGTGGCGGACGAGTGGCATAGTGATCTCAGCTTCCTGCCCGAGCCTGCAGAGATTTCCATCATGAAGATGGTGAAATGCCCGGATGTTGGCGGAGATACGCTTTGGGCCAATCTTGCCCTGGCGTTCGCGAGCTTATCCGAGCCCATGCGGGATCTGTGCGAAGGATTGACGGCGCTTCATAATGCGGAGCCGCACGGCCGCCCGGAAGTCATGACGGTGCACCCCATGGTGAGAACCCACCCGGAAACCGGGGAGAAGGTTCTCTTCGTGAATGAACATTTTACGCGTCGTATCGTTGAGCTGAGTCTCGCCGAAAGTGAAATGCTCCTGGGTTATCTGAAGACCTGGGTAGGGGATTCGAGATTTACTGTTCGCTACCACTGGACGGCCGGCACGGTGGCCTTCTGGGACAATCGCTGTACCCAGCACATGGTCTTGAGTGACTTCGAGGAAGAGAGAGTCATCCAAAGGGTCACCGTCATGGGCGATAAGCCAGAGGGTGCGGAGCCGCGCTGGTCACCGTACCTGCGTCCGGGAGTTCGAAGCGACACCAGTCGCCATGATCGACTGCTGCGAAAATATCTGCGCGAGCAAGCCGGTGAAGGTGGAGGCCAGGCTTCGTCCTAGGTTTCGGGGTCGGTTTGCGGCTTCGGGCGTTTCAGGTGAAGGGTCGCAAAGGCGAGGATCAGCCCGGTCATCAAGGAGAGGCTCCAGACCGATGCGCTGGGAACCGCGGTGGCCCCGTTCAGGGCGACATTCTGGTAGAAGAATTCGGTAAAGCGCTGGAATACGGAAACACCGGGCGATGCTTCATAGCTATAGATATTGAAGCCATGGCCCGTGTTGGGGAAGATGTAGCTTTCGTGGGTGAGTCCGACGGTAGTGGCTTGATTGACCAGCGCGTAGGCTCCAGAGACAGAGACGGTCGAGTCGTCTTCGCCATGGGCAATGAGGAGAGCCGGGTCGTCCGCTTGCACGATGATGGGGTCGCTGCCCAGTGTGCCCCACATGTCGAAGACGGCATCGATGTCGCCCTTGGCGGCGATCCCCAAGTCATCGAGGACGTAGCCGACGATCAGGCTCGTCACCGCTCCGGCCGAGGAGCCTCCGATTCCAATTCGGTTTGTATCGACGCCGAGAGAAGAAGCGTTGTCGACCATCCATTCGTAGGCGGCCCAGGCATCTTCGGATGCCGCTGCGATGGCCGCGGGGTCATCGGCCAGGCCGGAACCCTGGGCCAGGGTTTCGATGGCCGCGAATTCCGGCGCGATCACGGGATTGTCGCCGGACAACCGATAATCGATGGAGACACAGGTCCAGCCCCTCTTGGCCATGTCTTCGCAGATCTGGATGAGTCGGCCGCTGAAGCGGTTCCCGCCCGTGAACCCTCCTCCGTGAATCAGGATCAGGCCGGGGTTGGCGGCGGGAACACCGGCTCCCGTGGGCTGGAAGAGTTCAAGCTGAAGATCCATATCCGTCGCGGGAGAGCCGGCAGGCTTGCTGGCATAGACGACGCCAGTGGTGCGAGCAAAGCCGAACTGCTCGTCGAGGTAGAGCACCTGGGCCTGTGCCATGCCCGGAAGGAACATCATGATCAGGGTGAGGAAGAACCCGCCGATCGCGCTTCGTGGATTTCTTTTCTGGAGCCAATGCACAGTACGTATTCTCTTCTTTGAAGCCGGACTGGAAATAGTCCTTTGTCATCGTATCGGAAGCTGTGCACAGAAGTAAAGGCGAATCCATGACGAGGGTCCATTTTGGATCGCGGAGAACAGGAGAAACCATAAGACAGGCGGATTTTTCTGGTTCCATGCCTCTGACATGCAGGA
>NZGT01000173.1 GCA_002691025.1 Spirochaeta sp.
ACACGGTTTTTGGGAGCGCAGAGGAAGGTCATGCTGTTTTCGACACGGGCCGCGGCTCAAGCCACAAGATCCTGGCCGGGGAGTGGTGGCGAACCGTGACAGCGCTCTTCCTCCACGCCCATATCGGCCACATCGTCGGCAATGCGCTTTTCGGCGTCTACTTCCTGACGGCGGTCACCCGGTCTTTCGGAGATGGATTCGGCTTGCTCCTGGTCCTGCTTTCCGGAGCTCTGGGCAACGGACTGAATGCCATCGACCAGGGCCCGGGCCACCATTCCATCGGCGCTTCCACGGCCGTCTTCGGGGCCATCGGTATCCTGGTCGGTGCGGCTCTGGCAAGACGCAGTCGCTCCGGCCTACGCGGAGCCCGACTGATCGTGCCCCTGGGCGCCGGACTCGGATTGATGGCCATGCTCGGAGTGGGAGGGATTCGGACCGACATCTGGGCCCACGCATACGGGCTCCTGGCCGGCTCGGTCCTGGGTCTCATCAGCGCCCTCGCCCTGCCCCGACGACCCGACACCCTGGCCCAGTGGGCCTGCGGAGGAATTGCAGTGGCGGGCATCGCCTTGGCGTGGAAAATGGCTATGGATGCAGCATGACCAAGAGAAACACACAGGACGGCAACCCATGAGCTCACCCCCCGACGAGCCGGAAGAAGAACCGATCTTCGTGCCCTTTGAAGAGCTCCAGGCCGACACACTCCGCAATCTGGCCGAGGAATTCGTCACCCGAGAAGGCACGGACTACGGCCACACGGAAAAGAGTCTCGACCAGAAAGTCGAAGGCCTCATGCGGCAACTGCGCTCGGGCGAGGCACGCATCTGTTTCGAGGCGAAAACGGGAAGCATCCACATCCTCGCGCCCCGAAGCCTTCGCTCAAGATCAGACTTCGACCCAGGTTCGACCTGATACCGGGGGAGAGGTCACGAAGGCATTCCACGGTGTCACCTCGTGAAGCGGTCTCGCCTGGAAGCCCTCGGGCAACTCCGAATTGAGTACAAAAAAAGCATTGGGAGCCCAGCTCTCGGCATGTACCAGCGTATAGCCCTTTTCCAGCCCCAGCTTCTGGAAGGCCGCCAGACTGGCACCATGGTACATGGATGCATCCCAGGTCCGGTCCGGCTCATAAGGCACCGTGCAGGCCTGATGAAGCCCGAAGAAGATGTTGTACTCCACCACCACCACACGAGGCACAAACCCCTCAATGGCCTGCCAGACCCAGTAGTCGTTGCCGTCGATGTCGATGGAGAGAAGATCAAAAACAGGCGGCACTTCGTAGCGCTCGAAAAGCGGGTTGATGTTCTCGGCCGAAACGAATTCGCGGCGCACCACCTCGCCGTCTGCGCGCTCTCCGCCTTCCATCAAAAGGCCCTTCCAGCCATGATCGAGACGCAGGTGCGCGGTATTGGACAGAAAAAGGCCATCTCCCGCCCCGAATTCCACGAAGAAGCGATTGTGTATCCCGATCACCTCGAAGAGCCGCTGCAAGACGCCGTCTTCTCCGGATTGGGAATGGACGCTGGATTCATAGTTCTTGAGATCGTCGAGCAAGGTGGAGGGCCTCCGGAAAACGTGATTCGCCAAGCGGCCAATCCTAGCACCTCGATTCCAACCGTCGTGATGCGTGATACACTCGCAGGAGAGAAAAATCGAGGGGAGCCGCTCTCATGTACAGTGCCCGCCAACTCAAGATGGCCCGAACCGTAGTGATCCTCGTCTGGATCTTCGCCTCCGCATCCTTTTTCTTTCCTCTTTACTACACAGATGCAGGTGCCTTGGGGCGAACCCTTTTCGGCCTGCTTATCGCGGTGCACCTGGTCGAGTTCCCGCTCTTCATGAAGACCTATCGGGAAGCCGGCGGATCGCTGCTGAGTCACTTTCCGAGGCACATGGCGTTCGGGGTGGTCTACCGCGCCGCGGTCCTGGGAAACACAGCCCCGAAATAGGCCCTCTCAGGAACGGCCACGACGACGGGCCGGACCACGGTAACCCCCTTCACCCTTCTTCCCTTTTCCAGGAGGCAGGGTCTGCCCACGCGGCGCGCGGACAGGGATGAGGCATTCAGGGGCCGTCCCGATGAGATCCGTCCGTCCGGCCTTTTCGAGCGCCCGCTTCACCAGGGCGTGATTTTCCGGCTTCCAATACTGAAGCAGCGCTCTTTGGGTATTCCGATCATTCTGGCTCCGGGCTGAATGAACGGGCTCGAGAGTCTCGGGGTCCAGTCCCGTGTGATACATGCACGTCGCAACATCCATGGGAGCAGGAATGAAATCCTGTACCTGCCTCGGGCGATACCCGTTCTGCTTCAAATACAGAGCCAACTCGATCATCTCATCCGTTCCCGAACCGGGGTGACTCGCAATGAAGTAAGGCACGAGATACTGCTCCTTGCCCGCGGCTTCCGAAGCTTCACGGAAACCCTCGGCAAAGCGATCAAATTGCTCAGGATCCGGCTTCTTCATCATCCGCAAGACTTTGGGAGAGACATGCTCGGGAGCCACCTTGAGGTGTCCACCCACATGATGCTCGGCCAACTCCGAGAGGTACTCCGGTTCATCCGCGGCGAGATCCATCCGGATCCCGGAAGCCACATGCACTTTTTTCACGCCCGGCAGGGAGCGGCTCTCCTTCATCAGTCGACGCAAGTCGGAGTGATCCGTATCGAGGAGTTTGCACACCTTCGGGTGAACGCAGGAAAGCCGGCGACAAACCGCCTCGACCTTCGGCTGGGTGCAGCGCATGCGATACATGTTCGCCGTGGGCCCCCCGGCATCACTGACATATCCCTTGAAGCCGGGGCGACGGCTCAGGGTCTTGATCTCACGAATCACGGAATCATGACTTCGGCTCTGGATGCGACGACCCTGATGAAGAGTAATCGAACAGAAGGAACATCCCCCAAAGCACCCACGCATGATCTGAACCGAGTCCTGGATCGTCTCCCAGGCGGGAATCGCATCCGCATACGACGGATGCGGATTCCGCGCGTAGGGCAACTCGTGAAGACGATCCATCTCGGACTCCGACAGCGCTTCGGACGGCGGGTTGATCACCAGGAGACGCCGTCCATGCGCCTGTATGACCCGGCCGGCGTTGAGCGGATTCGTTTCCCGATGCACCAGACGCGTCGCCACCGCAAACGCGCGAGGGCTGGCCACCACCTCATCAAAATCGGGCAGATGCACATCCTCTCGCCCTGGCGTGCTCACAGGCGTATCCGCCAGGTCCTCGGACGCCCCGAGGAGATAAGCCACACCGGGCAGATCGCGCAGATCCCGAACCGACTCCCCGGCCGCCAGACGCTGAGCGACAGCGAGAATCGTCTTCTCCCCCATTCCATACGCAAGCAGATCCGCCTTGGACGTGACCAGGTTGCTGGGCCAGACCTTGTCCGACCAATAGTCATAGTGGGCCACCCGACGAAGCGATGACTCGACCCCTCCGGTAATGACCGGGACTCCCTTGAAGGCCTCCCGGCAGCGCTGGGCATAGACCGCAGCCGCGCGATCTGGACGCAAACCAATCTCGCCACCGGGCGAATAGGCGTCCGCATTGCGACGCTTCTTGTTGGCCGTGTAGTGATTGATCATTGAATCCATATTGCCCGCACTCACTGCGTAGAAGAGGCGCGGGGCGCCCAACTCTCGCCAGGCATCGGCGCTCCGCCAATCGGGCTGGGTCAGGATGGCGACCCGGAAACCATGGGCTTCAAGCCAGCGCCCGAGGATCGCGGCTGCAAAAGAGGGGTGATCGACGTAGGCATCTCCGGACACAAAAATCACGTCCGCCGCATCCCACCCGCGTTCTCGCATTTCCGAAAGAGAGGTCGGCAGGAAAGACGGGGCCTCGACCTCTTCCGACTGGTCCTGGCTTGAGGAAATCATGCGCGATCGGCCCCCGGGAAGATCCATTTCCGCACGAACCGGCAACCGGTCCACCGAGAATCAGCTTCCGTAAAAACCACCCAAAGCGGCAAACGGCAGCCCCACCAGATCCAGCGGCACGCTGCCCAGGAGGCCAACCGCCTTTACTCCGGTCGGTACATCTTCACGAAAGAGACCGCGAGACAAACCGAAAAAATAGTCCGTATCGTACTTCCACGGCGGATGAGGAATCTCAAGCACCGGATTGGGCTTTGGGTCCGGCTCAGGGCCCACATAGGGTTCACCCACACCTCGGAGAGCAACCTCGCCCGTGGGCTGCAGCATCTCGTCGGCCCCGGCCAACGCTTCATTCACCTGGGCTTCGGAACCGTCGTCTTCATTCAGGAGCCACCCCCCTGAATCCGCCCACGCCACCGCCGGCAGGGCAAAGAAAACCAGGGCCAGACCGAACCCGAGAAAAGAGAATCTCCTCTCTTTTTCCCGCTTGGTTGATTTCATCATGGCACCCCCTCTTCAAAGCCTCATGGCCGCACTCGGCTTGTGTTCCCTCCTCACACTAAAACAAAACTTCGGTTCAAGCTCACCAACGCCCCCCTCAGGCAGCGAAAGCCCCCACTCCGGTCAACGAAAGCGCCGAAAAGCCCAGGGTCCACTGACTTCCTCAGAGCGATACTCGCTCAGCAGGCCAAGCCCCTCGTTCTCGGGATCCGACAAGTCCGGCCAAGCCTCCCCTTGTGCACGCGAGGAAAGAGACGGCGCCAGACAAAGGCTCAGCATCCATTCCTGGACCTGCCCCATGGAACCAGAGCCGGCCGAAAACAAAGATGTCATGCTCCGCGGGCCCACTTCAAGCACCACGGTTCGAATGGCAGCGCTGGCTCCAAGACGACCCAGGAGGCTTGCCAGACTGGGCTCGGGCTCGCCGATCACCTCCACACCGCGGCTTCGTCCCTCCTCCAACAAACTCCCGACCTGTGCATCCCGGGTAAAGAGCAAAACCCGAGACGACCCCGAAAAGACCGGGTGACTCCAGTCCACCGATTTCCCAGAGGTGAGTACTGCGATCAAAGGCGCCGCCGGTCGACCGAGCCTCTCTCGCCGCCAGGCGGAAAGATTCAGACCACTCTCGCTCCCGATTTCGTGCTGGAGTCCGGGCTCGTCGCGCAGGATCTGACCCGTGGTCACGATGACGTCGGCCCGAGCGCGAGCCAGCGCCAACACAAAGCCATCGGTCTGGCTCTGGGGTGCATGAGGACCCACACGGACGCTGCGCAGAAGGCCTTGGGGATCACGCCAGGCGGAACAAACCTGGACGACGCCTCCGTCTTCCAGGAGTTCATCTCCGTAGAGTTCCTGCACTCGTTCCGCCACCGCCGCGGCCGTCATAATAGGCTCCCAAGAGAGAAGAAGAGCACGACCCTCCGACTTCCTGCGAAATCCCGGCCCGCGCACTAGATTCCAGAATACAGCCAAACACGAACGGAGCCAGAAACCGCAACGGGCCACAGACTGGCGGCGCAAAGGGAGACAAATCGATGGAGGCGGCCACGCTGATCAAGGCACTCACGGCCCTGCTCCTGGCAGGCGCCGGGCTCTACCTGCTGATACTCCGGCCCTGGCGCCTGGAAAGACTGGTCCGGGGTCGGGTGCCTTCGGTGGACGGCCTTTTCCTGCTGGCTCTTGTCATGGGACTCGCGTCGCTTCACTCCGGGCCCCCTTTCGAGCAGGTGGCCCTTCGAATGGTGGAGTACACGGAGCTTCCGGAAACCCTGATGGAGGTCGACCTCCAGATCGAAGCCATCGAGCAATGGCCTCAGCAAGTCTGGAGCGACCTGATGGCTCGCGTAGGCTGGGATGACCCGGAGCCGCGACTCCAACCCGAACCCCCGGAGCCGGGCTGGGTCACCGAGACCGTCCTTCCTTCCGTCCTGGCCGTGATCGAAACCATCCTCCGCGGCTTCGTCTACTGGGGAAGCCTCGTCCTGATGGCCGTCTGTCTTGCAGTCAGGCTCGCCATCGGCCTGGTCCGGAGTGTCCGGAACAAAAGCGGTCGCGCGAACGAACAGAACCTGGAAGCAGAGGTATCCAGACTGGAAGAGAAGATCGCCATACTGGAAACAAAACTGGTAGACTGAAACCAGGCACTCCAAGGAGGCGGGTCCATGAAGCTGACCATTGAGTACTGCGTACATTGAAACTACCTACCCCAAGCCACCAGTCTGGTGGCTGCGATCAAAGAAGCCACGGGGCTCGAGACCGAGCTGATCAAAGGCGGCAGCGGGATCTTTGACGTCCGGATGGATGGTGAGCTGATCTTCTCAAAGCACGAGCAAGGGCGATTCCCCGAACATGAGGAAGTCCTGAGCCAACTCGCCTAGCGGTCCTGCCCGGATCCGGTGAGAGCCAGCACGTCCAGGGCCAGAAGCGAGAGCGAGCGAATGGCCGCATCCAGTGTCGGCCCGGCCGCAGGAGCAAAACGGCTCGAGTGAAGGCTGGGCAAGGGCTCGCCACCGGGCTCCAGACTCGCCCTGTATCGCCCGGGCTCCTGAGCACCGACCCGATAGAGCAGGCTCGGAATGCCCAGTGCGCGACCGTAACGTCCGAAATCCTCGCCCCCCATGGAGGGCTTACGCTCCACTACATTTCCCGCACCGAAGACGCCCCGGAACACACCCACGGCTCTCTGGGTCAAGGCGGGATCGTTGTAGACCGCGGGCGTGTACTCATCCCGGACATCGATCTGGGGCCCCTTCGGCGCCCCGAACGTCCGACTGGTGTCACGTGCCAACTGGGCAATCCCATCCAAGAGTTGACGCCTGACCTCATCCGAGTAGGAGCGAACCGTCAACTGGAGATGCGCTTCATCCGGAATCACGTTGTGCTTGGTGCCCGCATGAAAAGAACCCACCGTCACCACAGCCGGGTCTTGAGGAGCAATCCGGCGACTCACCAGCGTCTGCACCGACAGCACGAAAGAGGAGGCCGCCACGATCGGATCGATGGACTGGTGCGGTCGCGCCCCATGCCCTCCGCGACCGAAGAACGTGATGTCCACGGAGTCGACATTGGCCATGGCCCAACCAGAACTGAAGCCCAGCATCCCAGCAGGAAGACCGGACTCCACGTGCAAGGCCACAGTGGAGTCGGGTCGCGGAAAGCGCCGAAAGAGACCGTCCTCCAGCATGGCCCTGGCCCCCTTGCCCACTTCCTCTCCAGGCTGCGCGATCAAGACCAATGTCCCGCTCCAGAGCGACTGGGCCGAGGCCATGATGCGCGCCGTGGAGAGCAGCGCCGTCATGTGGATATCGTGACCACAGGCATGCATGACGCCCACGCGGTCCCCACTCGGCCCCGCCACCGTCACTTCACTCGCATAGGGAAGTCCCGTCTCTTCCCTGACCGGAAGTCCGTCCATGTCCGCGCGAATCAGCAGCGTGGGCCCCTCACCGTTGTGCAACACGGCGACCACGCCGGTCTCGCCCACGCCTTCAGTCACAGCAAAACCAACGCGCCCCAAAGCCTCCGCCGCGGTTCGGGCCGTTTTTTCCTCCTGCATCGAGAGTTCGGGCTGTGCATGGAGTTGTTCGTAGAGCTGAACCACATCCTCTTTGTGGTCCTGCAACCAGTGATCCACAAACACCTCAGAAGACTCCGAAGCGGCAGCGCCGGCGCGGGGACCTGACAGAGCAAGCCCGCCCACGACAAGGAGGAGAAGAAGCCCCCCACAAAAGGAGTATCGGAAAGGGACGCGACGCTCGGAGAGCCTCTTGGAGTGGGAATCGGGGGTCATTACATCTGAATTCTAGCGTTCCGAAACCTTCGCGCATTCACGCCGCGCGAGGTCTCCGTTACACTAGGTTGACATCTTTACTGAATCTTGATCCGGGAGACAAAATGCCGCTAGATCCGCAGGCCCAGGTGATACTGGAAGCAATGAGCGCTGGACTTCCTTTTGAGCCCGACCTGGACATCGACGAATTTCGCACGCAATTCTCCGAGACGAGCCTTCCTCTCGAAGCCGTGTCCATTGCGAAGGCGGAGGACCGATCCATCCCCGGTCCCCAGGGAGAGATTCCGATCCGGATCTATACACCCGAAGGAGACGGGCCCCACCCGTTGGTCGTCTATTTTCACGGCGGAGGCTGGGTGATCGGCAGCATCGAAACCCATGACGGAGCCTGTCGCCAGCTCTGCCAGGGTGCCTCGGCCATCATCATCTCCGTAGACTACCGACTCGCGCCTGAGAACAAGTTCCCAGCGGCACCCGAGGATTGCTATGCCGCCACTCTATGGGCGGCTCAGGAAGCGACCGCCCTGGGCGGGGATCCCGATCGCATCGCCGTCGCGGGCGACAGTGCGGGCGGGAATCTCGCCGCCGCCACAGCGCTCATGATACGGGAGCGAGGGGGGCCCACGTTGTGTCACCAATTGCTCATCTACCCTGTGACCGATCACAGTTTTGAAACCCTCTCCTATGAAGAGAACGGAGAGGGCTACTTCCTGACTCGGGAAATAATGGAATGGTTCTGGCAGAAGTACCTCCCAGACAGCCAGGCCGGCGAGGATCCTTTGGCCTCCCCCCTGAGAACCGCCGACCTTTCGGGACTCCCCACCGCCACGATCCTGACCGCCGAGTTTGATCCGCTCCGCGATGAAGGCGAGGCCTATGCCGAACGCCTGAGAGCAGTCGATCAAGACACTCGCCTCATCCGATACGACGGACTCTTCCATGGCTTCTTCGGGATGAGCGCAGTCATAGACCGAGCCCGGGATGCGGTGAATGATGCGGTCGATGCTCTTGGAAATGCGTTCTCACGATGAAGGGCACCAAACAGCGTGCAGGAGTCCGGGCCATCTACATCGCCTTGCTCATCCTGGTCCTGGGTTCGGCCTGCCGCCACATGCGGTTTCCAGAACCCACTGCCCCAAAAGAGGCAGAGACCAAACAAACACCCGCAGAAGCCCCCACCGAGAGCTGGAGCGAGTTGGCGGCCCAGGGACGTGCCGCCTTCCGCGCAAACGACCTGCCCGAAAGCGAGCGGGCGTACATCGCCTCTCTCGATGCCACTTCAAAATTCGAATCCAGTGATGTGCGTGTCACAACCGCGATCGACAACCTGGCCCGACTGGCCAGTTACTACCAGGGAACCGACGAACGCGAAAAAGCCCAAGCCCTGGTGAAGATCCTTGCCGAGAATGCCCAGGAAGGAAGAAAGGGCGATTTCGAAACGGCCGGTCTCCCGATGACAGCCGAAGCCGAGCGCCTCGCCGAGGATGAAGACTTCGAGAGTGCCACCGACCTTTACACACTCTCTCTTTCACTGATCGGGGTCGGCAAACGAATCAACCGACCTGCGCGAATAGCCGCCCAGTGGGACCTCATGCAGATCTACATCGATACCAGTCAGATCGCGAAAGCCGAAACCGAGTTGAATTCCATCCAGGAAGAAATCCTGGAACGCTTCGGGCCCGACTCAACCCAATCGGTGGGCCTCTTGATTCCCACCGCGCAGATCCAGATCGCCAACGGTCAAACCGGAGTGGCCGAAGAAACTTATCGAAAGGTCCTTGAGTCCGATCTCGCCTCGTCCGAGCAGCAGGCCCTGGCTTTACAACTCTACACGGAGGCCCTCGAAGGACTCGATCGCAAAGAAGACGCAGCCCGCCTCAAAGCCGAGTTCAAGACTCTCGGTGAGACACAATAGAAGTCACGAACCCCACGCGGGGTTCGACAGCAAGACCGGTTTGACCGGGCCTTCCCTCAGAACCCGGGAATGACAAAGCCCGTCCAGTCGTTGGCGCCGCCTACGACCTGTCCGGGATCGGCCCCGGCCCCACACGCACTGGCCGGCGTATCGCAGGGCTGCAGCACATTCAGGGAGTTTTCGTCACCCTGAATCGGCACCCCCACAGACAAGCCAGACGTCGCCAAAGCCGCCACATCCGGGGTAAAGCGTTTGGACGAAGCCTTTGCGATCAAGAGATCCTGTTCGGGGACCGGGCCCAGATCCGCCGGCGCGCTCACGGGCGGGAGTTCTGGACGCGAGCTCGCCACCGGGGCTTCCGTCGCCGGAACAGAGGCGGCCGCCAAGGCGGGCGCCGCCACCGCCGCTACTTCGGCGGGCTCGGAAAGCGCGGGGGCAGCCGCCACCACAGGCATCACCGCCACCGCAGCCTCTTTTCCGCCGTCATGAACGGGCTCTTCCGCGGCGGGTGCCTCCGNGACCGGCTCCACGGCCACAGGCGCCAGAGCCACCACCGGGGCCATCACAGGCTCCTCGACCGGGGCCGGCACCGGAGCTGGGGTGGACGGAGCCTGGTCGGCGACTTGCTCGCCACTGCCATCCACCCGGCCGCAATAGCTCCACAAAAGCAGCGCGACGAGAATCAGGCCTATGCCTCCGAGAACAGTCCGGTTGGTCTTGTCTATTGATGCCATCTTCACACCTCCGGTCTACGCCTACGCGCATGTACCCGATCAAAGATCAAAGGAAAGGTAGGTCCCCACGATATGCCGCCCATAGTCAAAAACCGCGACATTGGAATTGTTTCGAATGTAGAAATAGCGAGCCGACACCTCGATGTTCCGGGTAATGGGGCGACTCAGGAGAAGAGTGAACCGACCCACCTCATCCAGGCGATCCGAGGTGGGCACCGTGTAGGGGACACCGTTGGGAAGGGGGGGAGTCGGATAACTCGAAGGATTGTCAAAAGGCACGTACTCCCAGCTGCCCTCGCCGTCCATCTCGATCTTCCAGGGTAGCTGGACATCGAAACCAGCGCTGAATCGATACCCCGAGTAATCCCAATCATCTCCCTTNGCCCAATACTGCCGATAGCGGAAACCGGCTCGCAANCGGAGCTCTCTGAGCAGCTCAGTCCCCGTCGAATCGAGCTTGTATTCATGCTGCAAGCCGACCAGAAGACCGTTTCCGTCTCGATTCCGCGTCTCTTGCGCATCAAAACCCAGCGGCGCACACGGAGCAAAGAGAATCAGGCACTGGTCAGGGTCGGCTGGGTTGGCCGTGGGAACCGACGGAATATCGTACTTGTAGTCGTTCCATTCCCAGGTGGCCGCCAACTCAGTGCGGCCAAACTTCTTCCAATCGTGATAGCCGGACAAGACCGCAGTCTGACTTGAAACAAAGGGCTCGTAGTCCACCCACGCATGACCGAACGAGTAACGCAGCCGAACCAGCGTACGGTCACTCACCCACCGATCCAACCAGCCCCCCACCATGGGGTACTNCACGTCGAATTGGGTCAAATTGAAATACGCCGACCCGGCNTAGTTCCCGACCAGACCACCCGACCATTTCCCTGTATCGAAGAGTTCGATGCCCCCCTCCAGGAACCATACGCCTCGACCGTCCGACTCCCGGGAAATGTCACCCGCCAGGGGAATGCCATCCCCGAGCAAGACCACGTTGCTGTCGTATTCAACACCGATCTGGGCCCCGATCCAATTGCGTTCTTCCAGGGCCACACTCTCAAGCGCCGNGGTGGCCTGCTTTCCCCACTGTCCCTGGCCATCCATCGCCGCCACCCGCTCGAAAGCGGCTCGTGCGTTCTTCCGATCACGGAGTCCGATGAAGGAAAGCCCCGCGTAATACGAGGCCACGGGCTCCACCTCACCCGGCGATGCAGCCGCGGCGCGTTCCAGGGCGGCGGCCGCATCCGCCTGCTCTCCCTGCTGAAGCAGGAGGAGACCGCGATACAGTTCATATTGGGGCGCGGCGCTCGCGCTGCAATGCCCCTTGGCCGCCTNGATGGCCGTCCAAGCCGGATCAAATTCTTCTAGNTGATAGAGCGAAATGGCCAGNTAGAGCTGAACGTTTTCAGCCTNNGGGTCCAGGCGCGCTGCATCGGTGAGTGCCTGGGAAGCATTCTCNTAGTCGAAACGGTGAATATCGCATTCACCCTCCAACCGAGCCAATTCAACGGACTCCGGATGCGCCTTGCGGGCTTGAGCGATCTCGACCTGGGTTTCCGGACACCCCACCTCGGCCGATCGCTTCCGCAGTTCGTACTCGACTCTCTTGTGATCCGCCCCGCCCCACCCCGGACTCGAGAAAAGGCAGACCAGTACAAAAGCGCAGAGCGTACTCGTCAGAAGCGAGTCAAGGGTTTTCACGGAAAGGGCTCCGAACCTAAANCCTCTGGCGACAGGCCATCCCAATGAGGCCCAAGGCCAGAAGAACCGCCGTACCCGGCTCCGGAATCGGATAATAAGCACTTGTAAAGAGGACGGGCGTTCCCGAAGGCTGCATGGCCGTCACATCGTAGCGGAGAGTCAGGCTGTCTCCGAGGTTNGAAAAACGGAAACCAAAGTAATCTCGATCTCCCGCCGCCTGATAGGCGTACANAAGAGGGTCCACCGGAATTCCCGCCACAGTCTGCTGATCCGTGTCAAACTGGACATCCGAGGCGGAATAGCCTGAGGACAGCATCCCTCCAATGAGAATGTAGAGCCCCCCGGAAGGCACAGGGTAGGCGGCCGGCGTGCTTTCCAGCGTGATGGTCACGAGATCCGTGTAGCCCGTGCCCGCAACCACACCCGGCTGGCAGGTCGTGGCGCCCGAAGGCAGAAGGCAATGCTCAAGCGTATAGAGCACATCGAAACCCGATCCAACCGGGCCCGCAGCCAGGCTCAAGCCGGAAGGCTCGATCAAGAGATCCGGCGCCGTGGGAAAGCCAGACGTACTTGAATCAANCCCCTGGAAATCACCCACACCCAGGAAGCGGACCATCGCNGCNTGCGCGGAGCCCGCCAGCAACACCGTCAAGAATACGGTCAACCCGAAAAAACAGATCCTGCGTCCAGACTCCATCGCCTCATATCCTTTCAGGCCGGCTGCCTCAGCGGCTTTGGCCTCTCCCGTGTTCCAGTCTTTCCAGTCCAGTGCCAATGACAAAACGGGTTCGCCCAGGACCCACCCGCTTTTCGTCCAAGGAGCAAGGTGGGTCTTTTTGAACTCACCTCTGGACCAAGCTTCACAGTAGAGTGGTTGTGAAACGCTGGATGTGTCGAGATCCAGACCGAATGGATGAGACAATCTTGCAAGAACCAACGAGACCGTGTCGCGGCCGGAGCGAAGCCAATAATTCTTAAAGAATTATTGGCTGGGTCATCGAGCGATTGTCTTCGCTCGGCCTCCAGTTGGCCTGAAAGGGGAGAATCAGGCCCGCTGAGCGACGATCCCGCAGAAAGGATCGCCTTCCTGAAACCCTTTGACTCGAGGGAAGTCGGGCCCTGGCCCGGTCACATCAAGGCGGGCGAGAGGAACCCGACGTCGCCCCGCGATCCGTTCCACCAACTGCCTCAAAGCGGAGGGAGCAAAACGATCGTTCCGGGACACCAACAAGACGCCTCCCGACTGCAGGCGCTCCAAACAGTCCCCCACCAGGGGTTCGAGATCTCGCTTGATCGACCAATAGTGCCGTCCCGCGGACGCCGCCGTCGGCGGATCAAGCACGATCCCGGCGAAGCAATGACCCGAAGGCAGCGAGGCCATATATCGTCGACCTTCTTTTCGAATCGACTCATGGCGAGCGAGATCTTCTCCCTGATTGAAATTCCGCTCGAGATTTTCCTGCAACCAGGCCAGATACGACGCCGAGAGATCGACACTCACCACCCGCTCGGCTCCCGCTGCAAGAAGAGCCACGCTGAATGCCCCGGTGTGCGCGAAGAGATTGAGCCACTCGCCACCCTCGCGCTCAGCTCGACGGGACAAACGCGCCCGGTTTTCACGCTGATCCAGAAAGAGGCCTACACCCGGTCGAGGTCGCCTGGGCTCGGAAAAACCGGGGTCGACACCCAATGAAAGCCCCCTCTCCCGCACCCACACCCGACCCGCGGCATCGACATGTTCTTTCAGCCACGCGGAAGGCGGCAACTCACGCCAGCGAATCGCAGCCTGATCAGGCTTCAAGCGAGTGACCTCGTAACGGACCTCTACCCAGGGACGAAAACCCTCAAGACCCAGTTCCGGCAAACGCGTATCCAAGCTCCTGACCACAGAACCGAGCAGCCCCGCTGCGGCGCTTCCGAAAATCCCCAACCGGAGTAAAGGCCCCAGAAGATCCACGGTGATTCCGGGCAAGCCGTCGGCCTCACCATGGATCAAACGAAGTGCGTCGGTGTAGGTTTCACCTTGAACAAGGTGGCGAGACGCCCCCCGCTCAAGAAGGGATTTCCGACGCGTGACCGCCGATTCCACCCGCGAGTCCACTTCCTCCGCGTCACCCTCGGGATTCGGCGCCCACCCGCACAGTGCACCGACTTGCTTAATGAATTCGTCTCTGTCGTCGAAGCCGGGCACACAGCCCGTCTCGACGGACCACGGGATCAACAACGTGCTGAAGTAGCGCACAAACTTGGTGTTTGCGACGGTCCAAACGCGGTGCGCTTGCGTCCCAAGCTTGGGTTCCGTGCCCGGCGGCGGCGGGCGAAAACGACCAGACGGATTTGGCAGAAACACCTTGGAAACGATCTTGTTATGCAGCACTTCCTTGAAGGGACACAAGCGCCCGTTGCCGAGGTGTTCAAATGCAAAGGTCCCGTTCGACCTGTCTCTTCGGCTGCGCCGCGGCAGTTTTCCCGCCACGATGACGATGCAGGCCACATACTCGTCAAGGTTCATCTCGGCCAATGCTTTGCCTCGGAACATGTAGGCCAACGCTTGCGTGTGCGTCACGACCTCGCCCGTGCTTGTGACATTGAAGTTGACCGTCGCAGACATCGGCGCCTCCGCCGTCGAGCCGAGCTCGCCATCGAGCATATCCGGCAGGTCT
>NZGT01000174.1 GCA_002691025.1 Spirochaeta sp.
CCAAGCAGACTTTCCATCAGGTCGAGCAATCGCGGGCTCTTTGAATACTTCGGGAAGAGCACCGGGTCGTTATGGAAGTCCTGGACCTTGGCCACGCCACTTTCCACCGTCTCGGGATCCACCGCCCCCTTGACCACCATGACATCCTTCATGACGAGCATCTCATCCGGAATCTCACACTCGCCACGAACGATTTCAAGAAAGCGGGCCATCAGCGGGGCCAACTCCTCGGCACCGAAAAAGCTCCGGAGCACGACATACCCCTGCTCGGCGTAGTGCTCCCGATCTCGGGTTGAAAGCTCGACCGACGCCATCTGTGGCCTCTTCTTCTCTAGCCCTGATTACTCGCCCTTGAAATCGGGAGCGCGACGTTCGAGCAGCGCCGCAACGCCCTCCTTGGAGTCCTGGGTCTCAAAAGTGCGCGATTGCTCGCCGGCTTCGTGCCGGGCCGCCCGCCGGGGATCCCAATCCAGACCCTGATAGATCGATCTCTTGGTCCACTTGACCGCCAAAGGGGCCGCTCCGGCAATCTCCAGGGCCAATTCACGCGCTCGCGCCAGAACTTCGTCACCCGGCGTCGCGTAATTGACCAATCCGGCCTCGGCGGCCTCCGCTCCGCTCACGATCCGACCGGTCAACAAGAATTCGATGCCCCGAGTCACACCCATCAGCCTCGGAAGCAGGTACGTGGTGGCCATACCCGGATGAAGGCCGAGTTTTACGAAATTGGCCCCATACCGGGAGTCCTCATTGGCCACCCGGAGATCACACACCACCGCAAGACCCAAACCGCCCCCGATGGCATGTCCCTGCATGGCGGCAATGGTGGGCACTTCCACATCCAGGATGGAAAGGAAATGCTCATACATCCGATAGGTCCGTTCCTGGGGCGCCCGGTACAGACCTTCTTCTTCGTTGTTTCCCAGCGGCAGCCCTGACTTGAAGTCCGCCCCGGCGCAAAAGCTTTTTCCCGTCCCCGTCACGATCACACAGCGCACTTCAGGGTCCTCCTGAGCGCGGCCCATGGCCTCCGAAAGCCCACCGAGCACATCGGGCGTCATGCTGTTTCGATTCTCCGGGCGGTTGAGCGTGATGGTGGCGACCCGATCCTCCACCTCATACAGCACTGCTTGATCCGACATCCTTCTTCCTTCCTTAAATTCAAGATTCAAGAGATCCCGGGCGGACTCCTCCGGACCGATTCACGGCCCGATGAATCAAGATCCGGTTCTAGAGAGCCCGGCCTCGGGATCACGATAAAAAGACACACGCCTTGGGCTTCTCAACGATACACCGGCTCGGCGCCCTGCAGCCATCCACCCTTGAGCGACTCGGCCAGAAGCTTCGACGAGGGGGCACCTCTGAGCCAGGAACCTGAGCCAGACCCCAATGAAAAACATCCTGAATTGCTGGAACCGGACGTCTGTTGCACCCTCTACTCCTTCAACTAGGAGGTCATTCCCGATGAACCGCTGGACTCTCGTCCTTGTACTCATCGCTTTGTGGATTCCCGGCTCAGGACCCTCTGCGTGGGCTGAGGACAGCCTCAAAGCCGCTCTCGCCCAATCCCTGGACATGAAAGAGAACGCGTTCGCTAAACTGTCCGATGATCCAAAAGTAAGCGAAATGGACGTTCCAGACCGCAGTCGCCAGGTTTCACTGGCGGGACTGATCCGACTCTCTTCGTCGGGCGAGGAGTTCCTGCAAGAGCTCGAGGAGGCGCAAAACGGAAGCCTGCTCGGCCCGTCGCAAGCAGAAGGCTTCTTCGGACGACCCGCCACGGCCAAGGATCTCGCCAACCTCACTCTTCCCGACGGCGACTTCGAGGTCCTGGCGGACTGTAAACCGGCCGACTGCAAATTCAAACTCAGCCGCGAAGGCATCGAAAAAGCCCAGTCCATCGACTGGAAGAACAGTGCCAGTCAAAATCAATTCAGCGAATATTTCAAGAACTATCTGGCCCAGTATGTGGAGACCTTTCGCCAAGAAGGCGCAAAGGCGCTCATCGTCTATGACGACAAGCCCAAACCCTTTGCTCTCAAAGACGGAGCGGAATCGCTGCGAGCGCGGATGACATTATGGTCCGAGCGAGAACCCCGACTCTTCACCTACCTGAGCCAGTATCCGGCTGACCGGCCGGAAGGCATTCGCGACCAGATCTACTGGTCCCTCAAGGACTTCGGTTATCGACCCACGCTCTCTGTGGATCTGGTGGTCGTGGATTCGTCGCCACAGACACCCGGCGTCAAAGCCCTCTTCGTCCAGCAGACCCTCTACGCCGATCACTATCTGGCGGCCCGCTACCAGATCGGAGTGCTTCTGGACGGCCCGGAGGCCCTGGGTGTCCCTGGCCATTTCCTCTTCCTGACTGACCAGATTCTCTTTGATGACGGCCTGGGCTCTTTCAAGCGAAGTCTGCTGGGCCGAGGCATGCGAAGTGACCTCGCCGAACGCCTTCAATCCATCGCCAAAAAGACGAAACAGAAATGATTCCTCTGACCGGGAAGGCAGAGAGCCTTGATTCCCCCTGGGGCACATTTCGGATCCTGGCACTGGGGATCGTATGGTTGGCCCTCTCGGCCCTGCCGGGCTGGGCTCAGGATTCCCCTGGGGGGACCTCCGAGCCCAACGTCGTAATCCTCCTGGCCGATGATCTGGGCTGGGCGGACGTGGGCTTCCACGAAGGCGAAATCCGGACTCCCCACATCGACCGCCTCGCGGAAGAAGGCGTCGTGCTCGATCACTTCTATTCCGCCCCCATCTGCTCCCCGACCCGGGCGGCGCTCATGACTGGACGAGACCCCTTGAAGCTGGGTCTCGCCTACGACCAGATCCACCCGTGGTACAACGCCGGCCTGCCTCCTGGCTCCGAGACGCTCCCGCGTTCCTTCCTGGAAGCCGGGTACCAGACCGCCCTGGTGGGCAAATGGCACCTGGGCCACACCCAGGCCCATCAACTTCCGAACCAGCACGGCTTCGAGCATTTCCACGGCCATCTCCACACCAATACCGACTACTACACCCACGAACGGGAGAGCGCCCGCGACCTTCAGGAGAACGGGCGCTCGGTGGATCTGACAGGTCAGTACCTGACCCACATCCAGGCTCGTGAGGCGGTGCGTTTCCTCAAGGAGCGCGACCCCGAAAAGCCCTTCTTTCTATACGTCCCGTTCACGGCCCCGCATAGCCCCATGCAGGCCCCGGAAGAAACCGTGAACCGCTACGCGCACCTTCCCGAGAAGAACTATCGGCGCATCTATGCCGCCATGGTGGACGAAATGGATCAGGCGGTGGGGGCCATCTTGAATGAGCTAGACCGACAGGGGCTGGCGGACAACACCCTGATCCTCTTCTTCAGCGATAACGGCGGCTTCACCAGCTATGGCGGCGTCAACGCCCCCCTACGCGGTCAGAAGGCCGAGACCTTCGAGGGCGGCATCCGTGTCCCGGCCGTACTTCGCTGGACGGGACAGCTCCCGGCCCAAAGCGAATTTGAACCCATGATGACGGTGATGGATGTCTACCCGACCCTCGCTTCCGCCACAGGCATCAAACTCAAGAAAGGCCTTTCCCTGGACGGCCTGAACCTGTGGCCTGCCATCAAGAGCCAAGCCCCTGCTCCGGAGCGAGGCCCTGTTTTCTTCGCCTCGGAGATTCCCCTCCCGGGCGTCATCCAACTGGCCGTCATCGACGAACCCTGGAAGCTCGTTCAGATCGTACGCGAGGGGCAGACAGAAACCCGAGTGCGGTCGTTTCTTTTCAACCTTCGCGATGACCCTTTCGAAAAGAAGAACCTCGCACAGGAAAAACCGGAAATCGCAAATCGGCTCGCGCAGGAAATTCGGACCTGGCGAAGCCAGCACCCCATGGCGGGCCTTCGCGGCACCCTGGTCGCGCATCCGGGATGGGTGGCCCCCCTGGACTGGGCGGACGCCGTGACCCCGGGCGAACTCCTTCAGCCTTCCTGGAAGAATGAACTCCCGTTTTCAAAGGCGCTCATCGACGCCACTGCCGAAAGAGGCGTTCTGGTGGATGAAGCCACCGCACGCAAACTGGAAGCCCAGGAAAAGAACAGCCAGTCAGGCTGGGCACCGCCCGGGCACTGAACACTTCGGCGCATACGAAATGCTCTTCTTCCCTCGGACGCAGACCAAAAGACTCCGACTTCAATGACCTCGCGCGAAGCGCTTGCGTGTATATCGGGATCGCAATCGTACTCGAAGTGGCCAGTCTCGTGATGGTCAGCTCTGTATTTGGAGTATCCAACGGATCAACGTACCCTTTTATAACCATGGCCGAGCTCTCCGATCAGGAAAAGAAATCGCTGCAAGAGGCTCTGCTCGCATTGCAGGAGGAGTTGTCCGCGATGCTTTCCCACAGCAAAGAGGCTGCGGCCCCGGTTGACCTCGACGCGCCCATCGGTCGCCTCTCTCGCATGGACGCACTCCAGGAACAAAACATGGCCTTGGCGAATAGACAGGCAGCCCGATCGCGAATGAAGCAAAGCGAGGCGGCGGTGGCTCGATTTGCGGACGACGAGTACGGAGACTGCCTTGATTGCGGAGAGCCCATCGATATACGGCGTCTGATGGCCAAACCGGAAAGCGCCTTTTGCCTACCATGCCAGACCCGGCGCGAAAAGCGGCGCTGATCTCTTTGCGCACGGGGCCTTCTCATTGAAATTTCCATCGGTAGCCCCTTTGCGCGCTCTTTCGCTTTTGGCATTCATATCCAAGGCTGCGCTCTCAGACTCCGGAATTTCCATCTCCCTCTACTCTTTTTCAAACGATTGCATTCTGTCTCAAATCGTGCAGGCTTCTGTGACATGAGTCGTGAATCACATCCCAGTTCCACCGCAGCCGATCGGCCAGCCGCTGTCCTCGTCGGGGTCCAGTTGCAGGGCGTCTCAGGTGACGAACTCGCGAGCTCACTCGATGAACTCGAACGATTGACTGAGACCCTTGGCCTTCGGGTCATCGGGCGAGTCACCCAGAAACGCGGCGGACTCGGCTCAGCCAATCTGCTCGGGGAAGGAAAGCTTCGGGAGTTGGCGAAGTACACCGGCGGCCCTGGCTTCGTCCCGCCCTTTGTAGTGCCGGGTTCGCATGGTGCATCTGAGACTGAAGAAGTAGAGGAATACGAAGCAGAAGAGGAGGAGGATGGGGATACGACCCCGCAGGCGGTCACCGTCATCGTCGACCACGACCTTTCGCCGACCCAGTTACGTAATCTCGAAAAAGTGACCAGCGTCGAAGTGCTGGATCGCTCGATGGTCATTCTTTCGATCTTTCAGCGGCACGCCCGGACTCGGGAAGCAAAGCTACAGGTGGAGATCGCAAGGCTCGTCTACATGGTGCCCCGGCTTCGAGAAGCGAATGCGGGTGCGGATCGTCAACGCGGTGGAATCGGCGGCAAGGGAGCGGGTGAGTCTGCTCTCGAACTGGGTCGGCGGGCGGCACGGGACAGAATCGCTGCGCTGCGTCGAACCCTGGTCGGGGTTCAGAAAGAAGCCGAGACCCAGCGCAGTCGACGTAGCGGGAACCAGACGCAAGCCGTAGCTCTGATCGGTTACACAAACGCCGGAAAGTCGAGGCTCATGCGGGGCCTGACAAACGAAACCCTGTACGTCGCCGATCAACTCTTCGCGACGCTCGACACGACTGTTCGGGTACTGGTTCCGGAAACCCGTCCACGAATCCTGATCAGCGATACCGTAGGGTTCATCAAAAATCTACCTCACGATCTGGTCGCTTCTTTCCGTTCGACGCTCGCCGAGGCCGAAGAAGCGAACCTACATCTCCATGTCATCGACGCGTCAGATCCGGCGATGCGGGATCAATACCAGGTCACTCGCGAGGTCCTCGCTGAGATCGGTGCCGACGAACATCCACGGCTACTCATCCTGAATAAATGTGACCTTCTCGACGCAGAGCAGAAAAACGCTCTGGCCTCCGAATTTCCAGAGGCCATATTGATGGCGGCCAGCATTCCAGAGGACGTACTCCGTCTTCACGGATTGATTCGGGACTTCTTTGAAAGCTCGATGGAAGAAGAAACCTTCGTTATTCCCTATGACGAACAAGCAAAGGTCGGATTGCTTTACGAACATTGCCGAGTTCTCGAAGAACTCTACGAAGAGGACGGTGCCCACCTACGGGTCCTGGCGCCCAGCGAAGTCCTCAAAGGGCTGAGGCGAGAGGTCTAGCGGCCCTTTCGCGGAACCCAGGCCTTTCCCGAACGGAACACCTAGGGGACGGGAGGAATCTCGTAGAGAAGAATCGCGTAGCCGGGCTGTGCGACCGGCTCGTACTCGAGAAGCCAATCAAAACAACCTTCGGGAGCCGGACGAAACGGGTTGTTGAGCGAATAGAGACCGCGCAGGAGTGTCGCGCTGATGGCGACCGTCCCGGTGACGGGCTCGCACGACGGCAAGCGCCGACTCTCGATCCCATAGCGTTCGGGCGGCTCTCCCCCGAAGTAGGCCAACCAGACGGGTGGACGGCCGCGGGCCTCGAGTTCTTCGGCGAGGCTGGGAAGAGCTTGACCCCAATCGTAATTCGATTCCACCAGGGCGTGGTGAGCGTCCGCCGGCCCTCCCACCCAGGGATTGAAGAAGGACAGGTAATGAGGGTGGACCCACGCCCCCACAGCCAAAAGCCAGACGAGAAGCGCCCCTGCCGCCACAGCTCTTCGCCCCTGGAAGGGGGCCAGACGAGTGGCCACGAATAGATCGAACAGCGGGAGGATCGGAAGCAGATAACGAACTCCCAAGGGCACCTGCAGTACGAACATCGCCACCCCGAGATAGACCACCATGGGAACCAAGAGAAAACCACTGAGACGCCGCGACTCGGGTCCGGATGAAGAAGAGCGGAAAAAGACGGCCCATGCCGCCAGGATCAGGAAGGGGATGGGCGTCTTGAGGAACCACGCTACCGGCAGCAGGTACCAGAACTGCTCTCCACTTCCTACCTCGCCAAAGAAATAGACGCTGCGATTCTGTGCATTGGCAGCCACATCGAAGAAGAACGAGTGGAGATAGGCCGGAATCGAAACACCCTCGAAGGTCCCTTGCGTCAGCTCCTGAAAGGAAAACGAAAACCCATAGCCCACCCAAAGGACGAGCAAGGCCACCAGCAGAAGATCCACCAGCAGGCCCGCCGCACGAAAGCTCGAGCGAACAAAGCCCTTCGAAGCCGGAGCAGAAGAATCCTCGGCTTCCGTCTTCGGCACAAAAGGCCAGAAGCCGGTTTCGCGCGACCAGAGCAAGAGAGCCAGGATGGGAAGTAGAAGCAGAGCACTGAGTTTGGCGATGAGAGCCAGCCCCAGGGAAAGGCCACACAAGGAGAAACGCAGGAACGTACGACGCTCCGACCAACGCCAGAAGGTATAGAGGGTCTGGATGAAGAAGACCGTGACCGTGATGTCCGAATGGGCGAGAAAAGAATGGGCCAGGAAAATGGGCGACGCCGTCACCAGGGCCAGCGCAAAAAGGCCGGCCCCCACACCGGCCGAGTCCCGCGCCCAGAGAAAGATCAGGAAGGCTCCCCAGCAAGCCAGAAGAATGAAGGGCAGCCGGGACAGTACCCGCACCCGATCAGGCGAAGGCTCGGTGCCTGAAAGCATCCGGTGTCCGACGTCTCGGAGGAGCGGGGACTCCGGAGTCTCGACAAAGAGAAGTGGGAGCGAAGCCAGGTGATAGGCCAGAGGCGGGTGGTAGTAGAGGGAGCGAGCGAAATCGTAATCGCCCGAATCCCATAAGTAGAGACCGGCCCCGACGTAGTGGGGTTCGTCAAAGGTGAGCGCATTGCGGTTCGCGCTGTCCGTCAAGCGGAACGCAAAGAGAGCCAGCAAGAAGACGACAACGAGAGCCACGCCCCACGAAGGGCCCCTGCCCCGCATCAGAGCCGGGCCCGATCAAGTCGGCCAAGACAGATTGGACACCCCATGAGGCGGGAGCATATCAGTGTAGACAGGGGCGGCGAAACCGAATCGAAGTCCATTGCTTCCCCAGGGGCCACTGGGGCCTTCTTTGCGGTGAGATGACTCTCGCCATGAACACCCGTAGACTCCGCCCGACGCCCCCCCGCGCGAGGCCCCTATGTCGAGGCGGAATATAGAGATCGAGTTCTGGTTGTGGACCGGCTTGGGCCTGGCCTTGCTGGTGGCCCTTCAGTGGGGCCCCTTGGTCGCTTGCCCAGGCCAGTGCTTTGTGGATACCGAATTCTTGCACGGCCGCTCGGTCGGGTTCCTGGAAGCCATCGACACCCGGCTCAATACCTGGATCCTGGCCTGGACCCAGAATGCGCTCTTGTCACCCGGCCCCGGCTTTTTCGATGGAGGCATGCTCTACCCCGCACCGGGCGCACTGGCCGGCTCAGAACATCTGATTGGTCCCGCTCTTCTCACCCTGCCCCTGCGGCTCTTTTCCGACAACGCCGTTCTCCACTACAGCGCAGCGGTCCTCCTCTCTTCCCTCATTCTGGGTTTCTCCACTGCCGCACTGGCTCGATGGGCCAGTGGCTCTCGACTGCTTGGCTTTCTGGCCGCCGCCATCGCCTTGAGTCTGCCTTGGCGCCTGGCTGAAATCAGTCACCTCCAGCTTCTCTCGGTGGGATTCATTCCACTGATCGTTCTCCTGACCTTTCGGATCATGCTCGGAGAAGAACGTCGCTTCTCGGCCCCCGCTCTCTTCGTGGTCCTCACTCTCCAACTGCTGACCTCCTACTACCTCGCCTATCAGGTCACCCTCTGCCTTGGCCTCGTCCTGCTCGTCGGCCTGCTCTGGATTCGCCCCACTCTCCCCCGCCTGATTCCGCTCGGAATCGCCATGGGTCTCTCGTATGCGGCGCTCGCGCTGGTCTCGATCCCCTACCTCATGCGAAACGCGCAAGGCGAGTTGCGCGTCACCTTCAACCCGGACGAGATCCTCGCCGGCGATCACCTCACCAACGCGTGGCAGATGCTTTGGCCTCGCTTCAATACGCTTTGGCAACAAAACCCCGGCCTCGAACCCGCCTACTACATTCCCGCCACGGTCCTGGTCCTCGCGTTGATTTCACTCTTCTGGTTTGCGATCGGCACCCAGTATCAGCAAATCCATCAGATCAAACAGATCACGCGAGCCCGGCTTACCACCCTCACGCTCTGGCTCTCGTGCATCGCCGCCTTTTCCATGATGCCCGGCTCCCATGCCGTCGTGGGCGAGGACATCTTCCGGTTGCCCGCCTACTGGGCGGCTCAATGGATCCCGGGTTTCATCCACTTGAGGGCCCCCCATCGATGGGCCATCGTGATCGCCACCGCCATGCCCATTCTCGCTGTTCTCGGAATCCAGGTCACGGTGCGCCTGCTCGGCGAACGCCTCATCGGGTCGCGGGTTCCGCTTCGCGTGGTGGCTTCACTGGCTCTGGGCGGGATCATCTTCCTCAATCTTCCCGTGAAAAAAATGGAGGTCAAGCCCGCTTTCGACGGCAGTGCGGCCCACACCCAGGTCTACCATGCTCTCGCAAGCAGACCCTTCGGTCCGGTCCTCGAATTACCCTGGCATCTGGACCCTCTCCAACGAAACAATGCTGACACCCGCTACATGCTGAGCAGTACCGTGCACGGTCGCCCCCTCCTCAATGGCTTTACCGCACATCTACCCCCCAGCTATTTCCTACTCAATCGAATCAGCCAGAACCTGCCGGACCGAAGCGCCGTCGATGCTCTCAGTCAACTCACCGACCTTCGCTGGATCATCGTTCACTGGAACGATCTCTCGAAGGAGGACCAGCGACGATGGCAGGAAACGGATTCACCCGACCTGAAGCTCATCTACAGCAATCAGGACAGCGCGCTCTTTGAACTTCTCCCTCTCACCCAGACAGGCCAGTGGATGCCCTCTCTGCTTGAAACGGAGGCTCGCCCCCACACGCTTTCCGGGCTTTCCCGCGCGCCGCTTACCGGGTCGGACAGGCAGGGCGCGCTCCTCTCTGCCCGGCTCCAGGGAAGATTCCGCTTCCTGGGTGCCCACCCCATCCCCAAGCCGATTTCTCTTCGCGTCGCCAACACCACATCGAAGACATGGCCGGGACTCGATATCCAACCCGAAGGCCTTGTCGCGCTCCGCTACAGCTTCAGTGATCTGGATGACCGGATCATCTCAGACGGCGTGGCCCCCCTCGACACGGACGTCGCACCGGGTCTTTCAGACCTGAGTCCCGTTCTGCGCGGACCCGTCGAGGATGGATTCTTCCGACTCTGCCTGGAACTGATCCAGGAAGTGGACGGCCAGAGTCGGCCCCTCGCCATCCCTCCGCTGGAAATCGAAGTCGAAGCACGAGGCATCGGTGTCAATCGCGACGAATCCATCAACCGTTGGCGAAGCTATCAGGAAAAGAAGCTTGAGCCCGACACCACCCATCTTTCACGTTGTGCCCGGGAGCGCGGACGNTTCGCGCCGAGCCCATCGGTCTAGAGCGGGCTGGCCAGACCCACCACGTGGGCTCCGCGTCGACCCCAGAAAGGCCGTTCNTGATAGGGCCANCGCCGGGCTTCCATCTCCGCCAANCCCAGGGTCGCTCGACTCAGCCAACCCTCACGAAAAAGACGCGTCTGTGCGTTCAAGCAAAGCACTCCGACACCAAAATGACGATCGAGCTTGAAACCTCCTGCACGCAGTGACTCCTCGACCTGATTGAACGAATAGGTACGGGAAATCATCATCTCGTCGGGACGGAAACGGCGACGAAGTGCACGGTAGACGTTTCCCGCGCGACCGTAGAGGGACTCGCTTGGAACATACGTGAAGACAAAGCGACCTTCAGGCTTCAAAACAGAGCGCATGGATGCAAGCGCCCGATCCAGGTGCGGCAGATGATCGAAGAGTTCCATACACATGACGAGATCAAAGGATCCATCCGTCACTTCATGGAGTCGCTCGGCATCGCCTTGTTGAACAGAAAACAGGTTCTGCACTCCCGCGTTTTGCGCCGCGGCTTCGGCCACTTCGATCATATCCGGGTTGATATCGACGGCCGCGACCTCGCATCCCTGCTTGGCCATGTGAACGCCAAAGCGGCCTCGCCCTGTACCGACGTCCAGCACCCTCCACGAGGAGTCGACACCGAGGTGATCGTCCAGAACAGCCACTTCGGCGTCATAGTGAAAAGCCAGTGGCCCCGTGTCCGGATCCCACCACCCTTCCACCGTGCCCGAGTCACGGAAATACTCGGGCACCTTTTCTGGATCGAGTCCCTCTGTCATCCACCCATCCCAAGGCGACGCGCGATCACGAGACGAACCGTGTCGAGGGTCGTCTTCATGACCATCATCTTACTCGCCCCGAACTTCTGGTCGTAGCGCAAGATCAGTGGAACCTCGCTCATGATGGCGCCCAGGCGTCTCAACTTGAGCAAGATATCCACCATGCACGAAAACCCACTCTGACCAACGAAATCATCGCCATAGATCCGGAACGCTTCCTGGAGTACGTCCGCCCGATAGGCTCGAAAACCACACGTGAAGTCGCGCACATTCGGAGTCGGAAAAACCACCGAAAAAACCACTCTCGCCCCGAAGCTCAAGGCACGACGGTAACGGGGGACCCCTCGGATGTGCGCTCCCTGCCGGTAACGCGAAGCGATCACCACGTCGTTGCCCTCGCGAATCCCACGGACCATTCTCGCGATCAACCCCGGTGTGTGCGTGTTGTCGGAGTCCATGGTGACAATGATGTCACGCGGCTCGGCGTTTTCGGTCGCAGCGAAAAGCCCCGTCCGGATGGCTTCGCCGAGGCCCCTGTTCTCGCCATGCTGGACCAGCGAAATCGGCATGGTGTGCGAAAGCCGCTCGGCGACTTCCGCTGTGGCATCCACGCTACCGTCGTCCACGACGATGACACGGTACTCGATGCCATTCTCGAGCATGGCTTGCTCAATGGCTTCCAGAAGCAGGGGCAGCGTTTCTGCTTCATTGAAAGCGGGCAGCGCAATCACCACCATGGACCGATTCCCCCCGCCACACAACGCGCTCTGCACGCCAGCCTCCACCCCACGAAGAAGGGGAGAACCATGAGAGTGCTAGAAGCTACCGAGTTCGCGTTTGAACGTATCGTCCGCCGGCGTTTCCACGAAGGTCTCGTAGGCCACGTCAAACGAGTCCCGGCCGTTCGCATACGCGACCGGGGCAGCCACCACGAAAAAAGCCGAGCCCGCCAGAGTCTGCCCGAACGAAACAGGCCTTATCAAGATGACGTCCAGAGCCACCGCGCCCCATCGAGAGGCACGCCCCTCTTCCTGATATTCGCCCTCATCGGCCGATACCGGAAAGGACAGCAGAAGAGCCAGCCCCAAAAGCCCGCCTCCGATTCGCGTTCGCATACGCATTGATCCGTGCTCCTCTCGGTTGCCTGTTCCCGGCTCCGCTTCAAATCTGGATGAAGAAGCGATCCCCTTGAGATCCTGTCACAGGTCTGCGAGTTGAGCCACTGATTTCAGAAAAAGGGACGAGCCCACATAAGGGGCCTTCCGACCGCCTCGATGTCCCCTGTCGAAAGTCAAAAAAAAGCGGGGGCGACCCGCGGACTCATCCGCCGATCACCCCCGCCTCAGGTTTTGCAACCTGATTCGGAACGCTGTCCTACTAGGCGTTCGTCACCAGGCGCCGTCGGAAGGCATAGCCCACCGCCAGCATCATCAGAACCGCGGCCGTCGCAAGGCCCATGGGCGACATGGCCGGAACGGCGGTCTGTCCGATATCGAGGTTCACGATATCCAGAGCCGCGTAGTTCTGGGGATTGGATGTCGCCTTGGAGTTACGGTGCGTCGTGCCACCGGCCACCATGGTGATCTTGCCCGCACCCAGAGCGGTTCGGTTGTCAGCGCCCATCACGGAGATGACGGTCGTCGCCGGCTGAGTACCATTCATGCCGGTATTCGAGACCGCAACCGTACCCGTCGTCCAAGGCATACCGAAGTTCACCTGGGAGTCTGCGGGAATGAACGGACCAATATTCGCACCCTGGCCTGTGATGACTCCACAGCCAAAGGGCAGCGCGGGCAAGGCGTTCGTACAAGGCGTATTGGTCATGAAGGTCGAATACACATTGCCAGCCGGGAAGTTGTTGAAGTTCACGAAGCCGTAACCGGCACCTTGAACCTGGGCTCGCTGAACGCCGACACCGCCACCGATCTGCTGGTGACCGATCGCCGCGGGGAAACCCGGAATCGCCGTGATGACGACGGATACGTAACCGACACCACCCATCAGCATGGCCATGGTTCCACCGAAGTTGTTGCCGCCGCCCGTGTAGGAGATTCGACCATTCCAGTTACCGGCCGTGGGCGTTGCGTTGGCGGGGGCCGCACAGTTGGAGACACCCGGTCCGAAACCCGAACCGGCAGTACCACCACCCGGGCACCAGGAGAAGTTCGCCGCGAGGCGAGCCGCCTGATTGGGATCGTTTGAGACCGCGTTGGCCTGGAACGAAGCCGGGCCGGGGTTACCACTTGCACCCACTCGACCGGGACCCATGAAGGTAAAGGTCGAAGCCAGCTGCTGAACGGTCGGGGCCACAGCCACCGCACCCACCCAGGCTGTACCGGGGAACAGTGAGAACGCGTCCGTCGGGATCGTGAAATCAGCCGGAGCCGAACCATTCACGACCAAAGGCGCATTACCGGGGATACCGCCAAGGAGCGGAGCCAGGCCATTCACACAACCATTCTCAAGTCCGGGACCGACGGGAGCACCGGCGAACGTTCCACACGGAACCGCCCCACCTTTTTGCGGAATGTCGATCAGCGGGCCTCTATTCTGAAACCAGCTGCCCGTCATGGACAGAACCTTCGCGCTTGCCGCATTGGCCAGCACCAGGCTCGCAATCGTCAGTAAGACGATTTGGATCTTCTTCGTGGATTGCATCGAGATCTCCTTTTTAGTTCCTAATTCAGTCTTCTAGATGTTTTAAATCGTTATCGAAATCACGTTCGCTGTAGCCCAGAGTTCAAAACTCAATTTCTCACTTAATTTCTCACTCAATTTCTCAAGAGTGGCCCGGTCTATGGAGGGTGATGGCCCTGCGTGCCCGCCACTCGTGAAATCCTGTACTCGACTTTTTCTCCGTTCAGCTCTCGCTGTCGTCTGCTCTTGTCTTGCGTTGTCTTGTCTTGCGTTGTGTTGTGTTGCCGTTCTTGGAGTGCATGCCCTGCACAGCTTCTATCTTGATTCCTGTGCTTTTCGTCGCATTCTAAACTGAAATCAATCGTTTTCGGCACTTTTTTGTCATCGAAAAGGCTTCAAGACCCGAACTGACGGCCGAAGACTGAATAGGGTTGCAAGTGGGATTCCAACTTCCTCGATTTTGGAAATAAAATGATTTCTTCTTTATTTCCAGACACTTGGATGTTTTTTATTGCCGGAACACCAGGGCGATCCGAGATTATCAAACGGTGCAACACACCTCAGTCGAGGGAAAAGTCGCGACAGGGTTCACAAAACGAAACGAATTCAAGGACTTGAAAGAACACACCCAGATCTGGTGCATTATGCGCCAGTGGGGGATTCTGAAACAATTTCGCAGTATCTCCGCAAATAGAATCAATCGCCCGGTTTCCTCCTCGTACCCCAAAGCCAGCCGAGACGGCTGGATCCCGGCAGGGACCAAGTCAACTCTGCTAGGGTCGAGCGACCATGATCAACAAACCCGCTGCGACCGGACTGGCCATTCTCTTCTTCCTGTTCGTTGGTCTCTACCTCGGATATCAGCAAGGTGAGACGGATGGCCGAGAGGCCAACCAGAAGATCAGGCTCCGCCCCACCGCCAATCTGGAAGACCTCCTCGGCACCCAGGCCGAACTCATCGAGATCCTGACCGGCAACGATCCCTTGGAGCGGGGCCAACGTCTGGCTGAAAAACTCCAGCAACTGGGCCCCGAGTCCCTTCAAGAGGTACTCGACGCCTACGACGCCATCTTCTTTGAGCTCGGGGACTTCGAATTCGAGATGCTCGCCACGTGGTGGGCACGATTCGACCCACAGGCCGCGTTCGATTTCACGCGCACCTACTGGGAAGCAAACAACTACAGTGTCCCCCAGGCCGTTCTCCGGCAGTGGGCCAGCATGGATCCGCAAGCCGCCATGGAGGCGGCGATCCTGAGCGGCAACACGGAAGTACCGGACCCGTTTCTCTTCTCGGTGATTACCGGGTGGGATGAGTCCGGACATCCCGGGCTCTACGAATTCGTGTACAAACTGGGACCCGGTGCCCCCAGGCAAAGAGCGCTGATGCACCTGGCTCAGCGCCAGATTCGCCGCAACGGCATCGAGGCCACCATCGCCTGGGCGGAGGGCCTGCCCTCCGAGGGAACGTATAACGCCGCGCTCAAGCTCAACGCCTTCCGGCGTGTCGCCGCGGCCGCCGTCATGGTGGACCCCGAGGCCGCCACCGAATTCGCGCGCAAGCACTTCCACTCGCCCTACGGTGTGTCGGTTCCCTCCTGGGTGGGCCGCCGTTGGTCCTTCTCTGAACCCGAAGCCACCATGGAGTGGCTCTCCACCCTGCCGGAGGGAACCAACCGCGACAAAGGTGTCGCCGATGCCTATCTGGCGTGGCTTCGACGAGACCACGATGCGGCCATGGACTGGGCAAGCCAACAAGACCCCGACGCAGACTGGTTCCAACCCGCCTTATCGACCTATGCGAGACAGCTGTCTCTTTCTGACCGACCCCGGGCTCTCGAATTGGCCGCCTATGTCGATCATCCCGACTACCGCCTCATCACGATAGGACGGATCTTGCGAACCTGGCTTCGCGAGGACCCACTCGCCGCTCGGAGCTGGATGAAGAACTCGACTTTGACCATCGAAGAACGCGCCCGTGTTCTAAACCAGACTGTCGCGCCCAACTCCAGCGAAGCGTCCGTTCAACTCGAATCACCCTGATTGACCGGCCCCGCCGAGGGCTCGGATGACGCCGGAAGAGAAGCCGATAGACGCCCGAGGAGACCCTCTGATTCAGGGGTGGGATCAAAGCGAACCGCGCGCCTTGCAAGCCAGAGAGCGCGTTTCTCTTCCCCCTGACTCTCCAGGCTCTGCGCAAGCAGGAAAGCCGCAGAGCCGTCATACGGGTCGCGGTCAAGCAGCGCTTCCAACGCGGCATCGAATTCAGTCTGCGGACCGCTCGACTCAAGGAGCCTTGCTGCGGCCCAGAGGGCATCCGTGCGCCAGGGCTCAGAATCGGCGGCGAGCCGGTAGAACCTCAGCGCTTCCTGTTCATCCCCACCGGCCTCGGCCATTCGCGCACGCCCCATGAGGGCCAGGGTATCGGCCGGGTTGATCGTAAGCGCACGATCAAACGCCGCCACTGAAGCCTCACCGTCCGATCCATTCTCGAGAACCAACCCCAAGGCCACGTAAGACGAAGAAAGAGAAGGGTCCAGAGCGACAGCCCGCTTGGCCAGCGCCTCGGCCTCGGCCCCGCGGCCCACTTCGTTCAAGAGGCCGACCAACTCGACCAAGACCGGGGCGTTCTGGGGTTGCTCCAAATCAAGAGAAAGCTGCTCGAGGAAGGTCACGGCCTGCTCGGCGCCCACCTGCTCGCGGGCCACTTCGGCCATCTGGATCGCACTTTGTTGGACGAAACCCGGCACTTGATTGAAGCCCACCAGATGCGCGGGAACCGAGATGGGGCGCTTTGCCAGACGCGAGGCGATCTCGAGATCCAGCAGTGCGGAACGCGGATCGGGCGTCTCCATGCCGTGGCGAATCACCTGCAAGGCCGTACTCAGTTCGCCCTCGGCGAGATAGAGCTCGGCCAACTCCACCCGAGCATCACTGGTGGAGGCGTCAATCCGAACCGCATAGCGATACTCCTCGATGGCCCGATCCAGATCACCCACCTCTACGGCCGAATTGGCCGCCAGATAGCGCGCCACGCTGTTATCCGGCCACAGGAGAAGGCCTTTGGAGAAATGATCCAGCGCAACGTCATAGTCATCACGCTGAAAGGCAACACGACCGTAGACCAGTTCCTTGTGGGGCTCGACTTCCATTTGATCCGCCACTTCCAGGGCCCGATCCAGGCGATCGGCGACGATCAGCGCATCCGCAAATCCGAAGAGTCGAGTGGCGGAAGGTCGGGGAACGATCTCAAGACCCTTTTCATAGGCTTCAATGGAACCCTCGAAATCCTCTTTCGAAAGCCTGTACCCCGCCAGGTCGAAGAAAGCTGCGGCCGCCTCCGAGGGATCCTCGGACTTCGTGGGCTCTTCCATGAGGGCCAGCGCCTCGTCGACGCGACCGGCTGCTTCCAGTCTCAGAACCAGACCTACGCGATAGTCTGAGACTTCCGGACTCTCGGCGAGGGCTTTTTCCAGGACTTCAATGGATTGATCATAGAGACCTTGTCCATCGTAATATTCGATGGCCTGGCCAATGATCTCATCGCTCTCCGGATACCGCTCTACGCAGCGAGCCAACACTTCGGCTGCTTCTTCAAACTCCCGCTTTTCCCTCGCAAACGAGACCTGGGCGGCGCAGAAGTGCGCCGCCTCGACTTGATTGATTTCGTCCAAGGCGTAGTACTCCTCGGCAATCGCCAGGCCCTCGCTCGCCTCCTCGATGCGATCGAGCGCAAGCATCGCAATGGTCCGAGCCACCTGGGCCTTCACCGCATCGGGGTCGATTTCCAAGGCGCGGTCCGCATCCTCAATGGCCCCTTCATACTCGCGACGTGTGCCCACGCGAGCCATCGCCCGGATCACGTAGGCGCTGGCACTTTCTGGATCGGCTTCGATCAACTGATTGCTGATGTCAATGGACAAGTTGTATTCCTTGGCCATGACGGCCCCGGAAGCCAAGAGGAGCCCCGCACGCTGAAACCACTCGGGGTCCTCCATGGAGCGCTTGAGCGCCCAGATGGACATCATGGGCACCCCTGACCCCTGAAGCGCATTTCCATACAGGAAATCCACCTCGGGATCATTCACGCCTTGGGCGAGCAGGGCTCGCAAGGGCACCAAGGATTGTTCGAAACGACCCGAAGCTTGCAGTTGCTTGGCTTCTTGGAGAAGGTCAGGGCCGCCACAGCCAAACTGAAACACACTCAGCCACAAGGCGAGTAGCCAGAACCACCGCAGCGGGGCCGATACGCGGTCGGAAGACGGAGTCATCATAGCCCCGCAATCCTAGCTCAAACCGCAGAAACGCGTCTCGTCTGTCTACGCTATTCTCGTCGATATCATGAGTGGAATCCAAAGAATCCTGAGTCAACGCTGGCCGTGGGTCACCGCAGCGGGCCTGGTGGTGATCCTCTTCGTCTTCCTTTCCGGAATCGTCTCGATCAGGATCGGCTCGCCCACGCCCGAGCGGCCTCTGGGCTCCGTCGAAGACATCGAGAAACTCGCCGAACGGGAAGACCTCAACGTCCTCTTCATCTTGATCGATACACTCCGGGCAGAGAAGATGAGCGTCTACGGCTATGAAAGACCCACGACACCCTTCCTGGATCGACTCGCCCGAGAAGGCATCGTTTTCGACAAGCATCTCTCTCAATCTTCCTGGACCAAATGCTCCATGGCTTCCCTCTGGACCGGGCTTTATCCCAGTCGCTCGGGGATCACACGCTTTGAGCACGTCCTGTCCGAAGAAGCGGAACTCCCCGCGGAGACCTTCAAGAAAGCGGGATACAAGACAACGGGCCTCTATCGAAACGGCTGGGTGGAAGGCTATTTCGGCTTTTCCCAGGGCTTTGATGTCTACGTAAGGCCCGCCCCGCAGATCCCCGACCTCGCCATCCGCATGAGCAATCCCACCATCCGGGTGGGGGGGACCGACGTCGATGCTCTTGAATCGGCAGAAGAGTTCATCCGGATTCACGGCCGGGAACGATGGTTCCTCTATGTCCACCTGATGGATATCCACGAATACCTGTACGATCAGCTCTCCGCCGCCTTCGGCTCCGACCACCCCGACATCTACGACAATTCAATCCTGCGCACGGATATGATCCTCGAAGAGTTCTTTGCCGTGCTTGAGCAGGGTGGCTACCTCGATAACACCATCGTCGTCATCGGCTCCGACCATGGCGAAGCGTTCAACGAGCGCGGCCTCGAAGGTCACGCCCGTGCGGTCTATCGCGAAACCACCATGGTTCCGCTGATCATCAGTCTGCCTTTCCGGCTCAAAGAAGGGATCCGCGTCAATCAACCCACTCGCAACGTGGACATATGGCCCACCGTGTTCGATCTGATCGGTCTCGACTCACCGGAATACACGGACGGACAATCCCAAGTGCCCACGGTCCTGGCGGCGGGCCGCAACGAAGCGCCTCCCATTGATTCCGGAATCGGGTTTGCACACCTCGATCAGACCTGGGGGATGCGCAATCGCGAATCCGCGCCCACGGTGGCCGTCAGCGAAGGCCCCTACCGACTCGTCCATTCGGCCCGTCAGAACGCCCCCTCGTTCACGACGCAGGAACTCTTCAATGCCTCAGAAGATCCCCTGGAGCTGACCGATCTAGCCGACGAGGAACCCGAGACCACAGAGCGGCTCAAACGGTTGGCCCTGGAATATCTCGCCGATACGCCTCAATGGGACGACCAACCTGACGATCTCGAAATCGACGAAGTGCAGCTCAACCAGCTTCGCGCGCTGGGGTATTCCGTCCCCTGACCTCTTGGGCTCTTGGGCTGGTACGAAACCAGATCAGAAAACGAAACTCAGATCGAATCCGACTGTGCGCGGCTCCCCGACGAAGTTCACGATGACATTCCGGAAGACCGTCGCGTCGAAGGCGTAGTTCTTGTAACGGGTGTCGGTAATGTTCCGACCCCAGATCCTTACTTCGGCCATCCCATTGGGCAAGCGGTAGAGGATCTGGAAGTTGTGCAACGCATAGCCAGGCTGCCCCACCGCAAACGCGGGGTTGTAGGGATCGCCGTTGGCATCCGAGCCGCCCCGCCCATCCGTTGGATCAAAGAAGATGTCTGTGGTCCACTGCAGGTCATAGCGGGGCACCACGGCCCCCCAATTTCCCAGATCGAGCTCCCACTCCGCGGTGGCCGAAATCGTGAAGTCCGGCGAGTTCGGCAATCGGTTTCCAGCGTAATTCACCACCTTGAGGAAACCGGCTCCGCCCTCGCCCTTGACGGTCACTTCCTGACTGAATTCAATGAACTCACTGGAGAGCCACCCCATCTGGGCCTGTAACCGCAGCCCGGAATACTCTTCGGGGAGAAGATCTTGCAAAGGCATCAGGGTCATCTGCATTTCTGAGCCGTAGACCTGGGCCTTCGGAGCATTCAGAATCTGAAGCGTCGGACCCTGACCCACTTCGTCCGTAAAGACGAAAACCTGATAATCCTGGTAGCGGTAGTAGAAGAAATCCGCCGAGAAGTCGAAGATCCCGTCGAACCAACTTCCCCGGAAACCGACCTCCACAGAATCGATCTTCTCTGAATCCACAGGAGGCTCATCGTACTCATTGGCGTTGAAATAACCCGACTTGAAGCCGTGTGTGTATTTCCAATAGGCGGCCACCATGTCGCTGAAGCGATAGGTGAGCTCAAGGATGCCGGTGGGTGAAGACCAGGTGGCTGAACGCTCCCCGGGGTTCTCGCCGGCACCGCCCGTATCCAACCCGTCCGCCCTGAGGACACGGGTGTAGTCGAAGCTCTTTTCTTCCCAGTTGTACCGGATACCGGCCTTCAGGCTGAAGTCATCCAGGAATTCCCAGTCGACCTCACCCCACACTGAAAACCCGTAGGTGTCCTGGGACCAGGTACGCTCGTAGCTTGCGTTTCCATCGCCGATGGACAGAGCCGTGTACTGGATCTGGTCGAAGTTCATCTGCTCCATGAGGAACCAACCACCCGCAGACCACTCAAGCGTGTCGTCGAAAAGAGAACCGTTGAGCTTGATGTCCTCAGAGAGCTGCCAGGCCGAATCCGATGTGATGGACTCGAAAATGATGAGCGGGGTAAAATCCTGATCAATGTCACGGAAACGGTCATATCCCTCATAGCCCGTCACCGTATTCAACTCGAAGGAGTCGAAAAACAAGTCTCCGGTGAGGCTCCCCCCCCACGTATCCAAGGTGGTTTTACCGACCCGGTTGTAATCGCCTCGGTAGGGTCGGGTATCGAGAGGTCTTTCCTCGAGCAGGGTGGGGCCGAGTATCCCATAGGCCTCTTCCATACTGTACCCTTCGGCCTCGAGTTGTTCTCGCTCCTGAAGCTGATCCGGCTCGATGTAGGCACCCACCGGTCCACCGATCTGCTCGCCCGAGTTGTTCCCCGATCCGATGGCCTGTCCGAGGGTCGAATCCTGATCGAGGCGACCGCCGTGCATATTCAGAAGCCATTCCATCTCACCGGAACTGGGAAGGACCTGGAACTGAGCCCGCGCTCCCCAATTCCCTTTGTCACCCACAAAAGCAGGAAGACCCACCGGAACTTGGGAGGCAGCGCTTACAGGGGAAATACTGCAGACACGAAACGCACCGTTGTATTTCACATTGGTGTCCGAGCATCCGTTCAGCATGTACGGATCGGCGTCTCTCACCACGAATGAAAATCGACTGTAGAGCCAGTCCCCCGCGAGCGGTACGTCCACACCGCCTTCGTACTCCTGACCCATCGCGGAATTCACTTCGACATCCGGGCTCTCAAACCAGAAGAGACGAGTCAGCATGCTCGCCCCGAAATCTTTGCCCGGCTTCTTTGAATCGAGCGAGATCACACCCGCCGATGCGTTGCGACCTCGGCCAGAGCCCTTCGGCCCTCGTACTACATTCACGTTACCCACATCAAAGATCTGGGCTCGTTGAAGAGCGGGGGCATTGAGAGCGACGCCATCTTGATAAATGGCCACGGCGCTCGGCGCATTGGCGCTGAAATCAGCCAGCCCAACGCCGCGGATGAAGAAGTTGGCCGACGTGGCTCCCGCGGTGCGAATCTCCAGGTTCGGCGTCACCTTGGCGAGATCGGCAATGTCGTCGATCCCCATGGCCTGGAGATCCTCACTCCCGAACATCACGCTGGAATCCGTGCTGTCGACTTCCGTAATCGCGCCGCGCTGACCCTGGATCGAGATTTCCTCGATATTCGAATAGAGTTCACCATCCGCCAGATCTTCCTCAGGAGAGAGGGTCTCAGAATCTGGATCGTATGTACTAAAAGAATCGTCCTCGGGGGATTTGGCAGGCTCCGTATCCGACGATTCAGCCTTCCGATTGCTCTCGGATTGCGTCCCTTCCGACTGAGACAGCGTTGAATCGGCGCCACCTTGTTGCGCAAGACTCTCTCCCGCACTCAGGAAAATCATCACACAAAGCGGAACCAAGAGAAGACCCACGCCTGTCCGACATACGGACACAAGGGAATTCTGCCAAATCTGCGGAAACAGAAAGTGCCGTAGATCCCGTCTATTCATCACTCTGGAAGCGTTTTGCGCTCTGTCGAAGTTCAAGCCTTGACCCCGCACCGCTCTGAATCCCTGACTCGGTCAGCCTTTCGAACCCTCACCCTTGCGCTCGGAATCCGACTTGCACAAGTGGGCCCATATGGGCGATGCTCGCCCGCATGATGCCTCGAGTCAAGATGCGCGGAAGGATCGTACTGATCGCCCTGATCTGGTTCGCAGCCATCGGGCTCGGCGAGAGCCAAGCGGAAGAAGAAGCAGCGAGAGACGATAAGTCCAGATGGGTGCCCGCCTTCGGCCTTTCAAGCGGTGCCTATGTGCAACGCTTTCAAGGCTCCCTGAGTGCGAGTCCTCTGAACTGCGGCACCGCGGCCGATCCCACATGTGCGCCGAACCCGTTCAGCCCCAGAGCCTCCCCCGACCTGTTCGACCTTCAGCCCGGCGCTCCCAGCACAGATAGAGAGCGGGTCTTCACTCCCTTCATTGCCGCAGGCCTGGAGCTCACCACACCGAGCCTGATTGATGGCTTTGGAGCACCGAGTCTCTTCGCCCATGTCGATTTCGCCTACACGTTCGGCTTCACGAAGAACATTGCAGTCCTGGGTGCACCGGGACCGCTGGCTCCACCTCCGCCTCTGGAAACGGATCCCCGACTCTGGAAGGGCCAAGGCGATTCCATGACCTTCAAGGCCTCGGATTTCCAGTTCTCGGGCGGAGTCGGGATCACCTTCCATCTCGATGTGCTGGACCGCCGAGTCCGCGTCAAGCCTTCTCTGGAATACATGCGGCAGAGCATGACGCT
The DNA here is from genome assembly GCA_002691025.1 of Spirochaeta sp. GTDB lineage: Bacteria > Myxococcota_A > UBA9160 > UBA9160 > UBA4427 > MED660. The sequence continues at coordinate 23,210 of NZGT01000174.1, forward strand.
CACCGGCTTCCTGCAAAGAGTGATCGCCACGGAGCAGGGTGGCGAGGACCTCCGATTCATCGAGTTTGGTGATAGCGAGAAGGTCGTCTTCCATTCCATCGGTCCGGGTCTTGAGTTGGAAGTCGACGCCGCACGCAAGGGACCTCTTGTACTGGCCCTTTATGGAGGGGCTCAAGCCTATGCGATCCTCGGTAGCAACAGGGTCAACTTGAGCGACAGCAATGATTTGGGAGAATCTGCGGAATGGAAATACATCGCAAACCGCTGGTTCTTCCGCGGTAGCGTCGGTCTTCGTTTTCGCTGGGCTCCCGAGTAGGCCAGCCTCCGTGGAAAGGCCATGCCTTCCCGTCAAGCCCGGTCTTGCGCCCCCTTTACCTGGACCCCGCGCCATGCGCCAGGGAGGTAACCCGAGATGACCGGACCTTCTTCCAGTCGAGGACCGAACTGGCTTGCCCTCTCCGCGTTGGGGCTCCTGGCCTTGCTGACGATGATCGCCGTGGGGCAGCCCGTCATCACCGACGATACATGGATCCATCTGACTCTCGGACGAGCCTACTTCGAACAAGGCCCGTGGCTTGACACCGATCCTCTCCTCGCCAACGCGCTCGGCCCTCCGTTACCCGCCGCCTGGCTGACCGGGGCGCTCCTGCATGGCCTCGAAAGAGTCGCCGGCTTTGGCGGCCTCCGCCTCTTCCATGTCTTCATGGTGGCCTGCATCGGGCTTCTCGGCTTTTCGATCTTGAAGCGCGCAACCCGGTCCATCCCCCTGGCCAGCCTGGGAACGGGTCTCTTCATCGCTCTCTCCGGTTACAGGCTCATCCAACTCCGACCCCACCTCTTTACGCTTCTGGCGTGCCTGCTCCTCTACCGCTTCCTGATCGAACCTGAAAAGCCCGCATCCCGAGCGCGAGTCATCGGCAGCATCGCCTTGCTGGCCCTTTGGGCGAACCTGCACGCGAGCTTCCTGCTTGGCCCGATCCTCCTGGGTGCTGCCCTCGGCGGTTTGATCCTCGGCCTCCTCGTCGGCTCGGCGGAAAAACGACAGGAATGGCAAGCACGTGCACGGCCCATCGCCCTGGTCCTGGTCCTCGGCGGCCTGGCGACCCTGCTCAATCCCACCGGCTTTGAGCAACACCTCGCCTACCTGGCCGCCGGCGCCGAGACGCCCGCCCTCGACCGCGTGGCCGACGAATGGACGCGCTTCAGCCCCTTCGCCCTGCCCCCCGCGCGGGTCCCCCCCTCGCCACTGGTCTGGTCGATGCTTTGGCTCTTCATCGTCATCACACCGGTGCTTTCCCTGCTCGCGCTCAGGAAGCCCGGCGAATCGTCTTCCTCGGAATGGAATCGCGGCAACGTGGATCCCGGCCTCGTCGGAATTGCCCTGGTTTTCCTGCTGGGCGCTCTCATCGCGGTTCGCTTCACCTGGCTCGGTTTCTTTCCGCTTCTCCTGCTCTTCACCTATCTGGGCCGGTCGCGCTGGCCTGTCCTGCCCTGGGCAAGTGCCGCCGCCACTCTTGTCTTGTTGCCTGCCTTCTTCACTCTTGGGCCCTGGCCCATGATGTCAGGAATGCTTCCCACCTCGGTCGCCGGTTATTCCCTCCCCTACCCCACGGCCAAATATCATGCGGGGGCCATCTTCTTTCTCGATGACAGCGAAGCGGAGGGAAAGCTTTTCGCCGACTACTACCTCAGCGGTTTCAGTGGCTACTGGCTTGCCCCTCGCATTCAAAGCTTCGTGAACGGCACGCTCAATGTGTCACCCGAAATCATCAACGCCAACCGTCCCATCCGGGAGCGGCGCGGAGAAGCGGAAGGAGAGTCCTTCACGGAGTTACTCGACCGTCACGAAATTGATCTCTTTCTCGGCACACGACTGCCTCGCACCCCGCCTTCGGGTCGACCCTGGTACTCCACCACAGGCCACCTCAACAATACGGAAGGCTGGATCCCGATCTACCGGAACCTGGCCGGGGCGCTGTATCTCCGCGACCTGCCCCGCAACCGCGCAAGCCTTGAAAAAATTGCGACCTACTACGAAGAGCGAGATATCCCGTTCGACACCCAGGTCGGCTTCGAACCCCTGCGTGTCATTTCCGAAAATCCGCGGTGGGCCATCCTCCACGGTCTGATCCCGAGCTACTTCGATCAAGCCGTACGCGCCTCAACTGGCCTCGAGCCCGCGCGACGGAATTCCGCCATGCAGGTTCTCGCGCGCTACTACACGGCTCTCGGAGAACACGAAGCGGCCATTCGGATGGATACGCGGCTCGCTCGCCTCATGGAAGAACCGGACCCGTCACAAAGAAGGCTGGTCTACAACCTGCTGCATGCAGGCCGGTTTGAAGAAGCGGCCGTCGTGGCCGGACAGATCCTGGCCTCGCCCACCGCCAGCGCTCTTTCCAATCACCTTGCAGAAAGTGCACTTGAAATCGTATCGGGCCAACGCCCACAAGCGGAGATCCATGGGCTGGCTGTCTTTACGCCGGCCGAAGCCAATGCAATGGGACAAGAAGTCCCGATCTTCATCGCGCCGCGACAAAGGCCATGACCCGGAATCCTGGAGCCTGATTCATGGGTCCTCTTACTGCGCAGAACCCGATTCTGGATGGAATCGCGCCGGATCTTCTACGAAGCCGAATTCCTACGAATCACCCAGAACGCCACACCCATCATGGCCAAAGCCAGGAGTAGAAGACCCCACTGGCCCAGCGTGGGAACCAGAGCCGGTTCGATTCCCGCAAGAGACGGAACCGGATTCGTAATGCCGTGGCTCGATGGAGCCGAGCCAAACCCGGCGAGGACAAAGAGCAGGGAAAGACCGGCAGCCCCGATACACCCCAGCGTAGCGATCTTCACCCTCAGACGGTCGAACATGCCCTTTCCCCCATTCTTCCCAGGTCGATGAATCCAGAATAGACCGTAAAACCCGTGTGCACCCATCGGTCCCACACGGAAATAAACCGCAGACAAAAGGTAGAGGATCTACAGGCTCTTTTCGCGGCCGACAGGCCGCGGCGCAGCGAAGACCACTCTTCCCCTCTGGGAACAAAACAATGCCGATCCGCCTGTAAAAACGCTCGACAGGCTCAGGTTGTCGCGGCAAATTCAGGCCCATGAAGACCACCGTCGTGATCCTCGCTGCATGCAGTCTCTCTTTCGGGATCGGCCTTTTTGCGGGTCGAATCACGGCCCCCATGAGCGAGGCCCGACCGGCCTTCGACTCCGCCGGAAACGCAATCAGCGAGGCTCTCCAGAGCCATGGAATGGTTCCGGATGGGGAGGCCACCGCCGGTCAGGACCCTAAAGGAACGAAACAAAATTTCCTGGAAGATCTGCAAAATGACCCTCGGATCATCATGGCCCAGAAACTCGCAAACTGGACCGATGATCCCGCGGCCGTGGTTGGCACTGTCATCGATGGAATGAATCAGGATGAGATCGCCGTGATCCTCTCCAGCCTCACGAGCCTCGACCGGGAGGAGTTGGGAGACATCGAAGACCTTCCGAAATACGCAAAACGACTGGCCCAACTGGCACTCAATGACGTCACCCAGGAGCCGAACTACTACGACCCCGACCTCCGGCCCGTCTACTTCTCACTGGACCCCAACCCCGAGAAAGCCATCGAAGCGCAGCAACAACGATTCGGCGCGGAGAAATCTCGCATGCATGCCATCCTTCCCATGCAGGGCTATCAGAAGGACTCGGTCTTCGTCAAGTGGACTCGGAACAGCGACCAGCAGGTGATGCTCTTCGACCGCTACCCGATCCGGGTGAACGATGAATACAACTGGGTCTATTTCGAGCCCGAGGCCGGGTGGGAAAAAGGTGGCTACACCGTCAGCTTCCTCAGTGACGACGAGGAAATGGGGTTGCTCGGCTCAGGCGACTACGTCGCTGAATAAATCCCCGGCCCGGGTTTGCGGACACACCACGAAGAGACTTACGGCCCGACCTCGATCTTGCCCTTGAAGTTCAGCTGCGCGTTGTATCGGTTGCCGGTCGAATTGAACAAATGGACCTCGTACTCATAGGTGCCGGGCTTGAGGGGGCAAGGGGTCCAGAGGCCTTCCCGCCCACCGACAATGGTGATCGATTCCATCAAGGGGCCGTTGACCACGAAATTCGGGCGAACGTCAGAGCAGGTGAAGTCATCCGCCACCGCGGCCGGAAAAGAAACGGCTGCCAGTAGATCCGAATAGTTGGTCCAGACAATGGAATTCCCCTCCGCCGGCACACGAACCACGGCGGGATGCACCTTGAACTGATTGATCTGGATCACGACATTTTTTCGCTCTGCTGTCGTCCCCTTCTTGTCTCCAGGATTTCCGGCACATCCTGGGATGGAAAAGAGGACGACGAGTGAAACCATGGCGACCATGGATCGGAGATGACGACTCGGCATGATGGGCCCTTCCTTGAAAAATCGGATCCGTATGAGATTGGCCTCCCCAGTATGGAACAGAAATGGGTCTTGACCCACCGCCCGGATCACTCTGCGGCCAGGCCCGGTTTCTCGAACGCGGGTGGATCCGTGCATAGAAGCGGCACACCCGTGACGGATCCTCCTCTCCCCTGATTCGAACCCCATCCCACCTCGCCCGGAGTGGACTACACTCGGAAGCAGTCAAGAGGGAGGGCGACGAACGATGCAACGAATCGTAATCATCGGCGGTGGCTTTGCGGGCGCGGACCTCGCCCGGAGGCTTCAACGCAAGCTTCCGAAGGACTGGGAAGTGCTCCTCTACAGTCGAGAGAACCACTTCGTCTTTACTCCCCTGCTTCCCGAAGTCGTAGGGGCCGCCATCAACCCACTTCATGTGGTCTGGCCGGTGCGAGAGATGGCGCCGGGGGCGACCTGCCGCACCGCCGAAGTCGAGCATCTCGACTTCGAAAAGCAGGAGGTGGAATACCGGGGGCCCGACAATCAGATCCTGCGTGAAAACTACGATCACCTCGTTCTTGGCTGCGGGCTCGATGTGAATCTCGACCTGGTTCCCGGCATGCGAGACCACGGCTGGGCTCTCAAAACGCTGGGCGACGCCATCGAGCTTCGCAACCACGTGATCCAACAACTCGAGCGAGCCGAAGCCGAGCCGGACGAGGACAGGAGAGCCGAATTCCTGTCTTTTGCGGTGGTGGGCGGCGGCTTCACCGGCGTCGAGGTGGCCGGATCCATACGCGACATGCTCTCCGAGAGTGCCCGCTTCTACAAGCGCTTCAAACTCGAGGACATCCGGGTCAACATCCTGGAGGCGGGGCCGCGCGTGCTCGGCCCACTCCCTGAGTCCCTCTCTGCCTATGCGGAACGCAAACTGGAATCTTCCGGCGTCACGATCCATACGGGCGTGAGCGTTTCCGAAATCAAGGCCGATGGCGTCGACATAGGAGATGGAGGTTTCCTTCAGGCTGGAACCGTCATCGGCTCCATCGGAAACACCATGCACACTCTTCTCGCCGAATCCGGGCTTCCGTCCGAAAGAGGACGGATCCTGGTCGACCCCAGCATGCAGGTACAGGGTCACAAGAACATCTGGGCCTTTGGCGACTGCGCATCCGTCCCCAATGCCTATGACGGGAAGCCTTCACCCACCCTGGGACAGTTTGCCGTCCGCCAATCGAAGCAAATGGCGGTCAACCTGCTCGCGACACTCTCTGGGCGGGAACCCATGCCTTTCTCCTATCACACGCGAGGCATGTTCGCGGCCATTGGAAGTGGCAAGGCCGTGGGAAACCCCTTTGGCATCAAGGTGACGGGTTTTCTCGCCTACATGATGTGGAGAGCCGTCTACTGGTCGAAGATGCCCAGTTTCGCTCGACGCACCCAGATCGCTTTTGATTGGGCCTGGGATCTCCTGTTCCGACGCGACATCGTGGAGCTCTCGACTCTCACCACCTCACAACGGCACAAGAAATAGAACGAGCGTTCTCCGTCACTGTCGCCGCGCCGGCGACGCCCGTCGACCTCGTCGCGCCGGCCCGGATCCCTAGCGCTCAAACGTATCCGCTCTGGCCTCGTTCCAATAAAGAGCCAGGGCTTCGGGCACGCCGCCATCCAACAGTTGCCCGGGTGTGAAGAAATCATAGAGCTGGTCAAAGCGTCTTACTTCGTGCGGACTGATCCGCTCAAAGAGATGGTGCGGCTTGAAGTCCGACGGCGAATCGATTCCACATGCCGCCGCCGTGGCCGCCAACCCTTCCACCGTATTCTTGTGATACTGGTAGGCCCGCTCTGATTTTTCATCGACCACCAACGCCTTCTGCAATCGCTTGTTCTGGGTGGCGACTCCCACTGGACACAGGTTCGTGTGACAAAGTTGCGACTGGATGCAGCCCACCGAGAACATGAAACCCCGAGCCACGTTGCACCAATCGGCGCCGAGGGCGAGCGCGCTCGCCATGCCATAACTGGCGAAGACCTTGCCGCTCGCCGCAATGCGGACCCTGTCGCGCAGGTTGACTCCGACCAGGGCATTGTGAACCAACAAAAGAGCGTCGCGAAGCGGGTAGCCGAGATTGTCGGAGAACTCCTGGGGGGCCGCGCCGGTGCCCCCCTCCCCCCCGTCCACAGTGATGAAGTCCGGCGTGATCCCGGTCTCCACCATGGCTTTGCAGATCGCGAAGAATTCTCGCGGATCCCCGATGCAGATCTTGAACCCAACGGGCTTGCCGCCGCATTTCTCTCGTAGCGACACCACGAAATCCAGAAGCCCCGTGGGTGTGGAAAAAGCCGTATGGCCGGGAGGAGAAAAGCAGTCTTGCCCCATGGGGACTTTTCTTGCCGCCGCGATCTCAGGTGAAATCTTTGCGGCGGGTAGGATTCCACCGTGCCCGGGCTTGGCCCCCTGAGAAAGCTTGATCTCGACCATTTTGACTTGCTCTGAGCTCGAAGTCTCAGCGAACAGCGCGGGATCGAAATTGCCATCATCGGTGCGACAGCCGAAATACCCGGTTCCAATCTGCCAGATCAGGTCGCCTCCGCCTTCGGCGTGGTAGCGGCTCAAGCCACCCTCTCCTGTATCGTGGGCAAAACCACCCTTTTTTGCACCCCGATTGAGGGCCAGGATGGCATTCGCACTGAGAGCCCCGAAGCTCATGGCCGAAATGTTCAGGATGGAGGCGTCGTAGGGCGCCTTGCAGTCCGGACCCCCGACGGAAACCCGAAGCGTTCGGGAGGCGTCCTCGAGGACCGGCTTGGGCAGAGCAGAATGACTCGCAAAGCCGTATCCGTAGCCATAGACATCTTTCTCCGTCCCGAATGGCTTTACGGCATCTTCATTCTTGGCCCTTCGATACACCAGGCTCCGCTGATCGCGGTCAAAGGGACGGCCGCTGGTGTTGCTTTCAACAAAATACTGGTGCATCTCAGGCCCAGCGCTCTCCATGAGAAAGCGCAGATGGCCCAGAACCGGGTAGTTGCGCAAGATGCTGTGGTTGTTTTGGAAACGGTCGTAGATTCCGACCAGGAAGAGCAACCCCAGGCCCCCCGCGGCCCAATAGAACCCCCAGGCCACTCCAAACCCAAGCACAACAAAAACCAGGGCCGACACCAGGATGATTGGCATGACCCAACCGCGTACACGATGGATGAAGTCCATTTTTTTTCCCCAGATTGGTTAAACCCGCCTCGGTGATTCAATGTGTTACCGAGAGCAGGGTACGGGATTTTTCTCTAGAATGTGCGCGGACGGAACCGGAGATTGTTCACATGGCCCAGAGCGTTGCCGAAAGCCTACTTGAAGTCCTCGCTTCCGTCGGGGCCAAGGACATTTTTGGCGTGACGGGGGACGCTCTGAACCCGCTGGTGGAAAGCGTTCGCACGGACGACCGTTTTCGCTGGGTAGGCGTTCGTCACGAGGAGCATGCGGGCTACGCGGCCTTCGCCCAGTCCGAATTGACGGGCGGGATCGGGGTCTGCGCTGGAACCACGGGACCCGGAGCCCTTCATCTCATCAATGGGCTCTACAACGCCAAGAAAGAAGGCGGAGCCGTCGTCGCCATCACCGGTCAGGTCCCTCGGGCGGAACGTGGAAGCGATTACCACAAAGAAATCGATCTTTCGAAGATGTTCGATGATATCTGCGGGTACCAGGCCCTCATTGAATCGCCCGCCCAGATGCCTCGAATGGCGGAAATTGCAGTCCAAAAAGCCCTCAACGAACGTATGGTCGTCCGGATCGAGATCCCGTCCGATGTCATTGGCGCCAAGATCCCCAGTCAACACTTCAAGCGACCGATCGTAAACTCCGCCTCGACCCTGGTGCCCGAAGCCGATGCGCTGCAGAAAGCCGCGGATCTGATCGCTCAAGGCAAACGGGTCACCTTCTTTTGCGGCATCGGGTGTCGGGATTGCAAAGACGAAGTGGTGGCGCTCGCGGGAAGAATCGGCGCCCCCATCGTGCATACGCTCCGTTCCAAGGACATCTTCGACTACGATGACCCGGGTGTGATCGGCATGACGGGGCTGATCGGAAATCCAGGCGGCTATCACGCAGTTCTAGACTGTGACCTCCTCGTGATGCTGGGGACCGACTTCCCCTACGACGAGTTCCTCCCGGGTGGCATCGATATCATCCAGATCGANAAGAAGGTGGATCACATCGGACGCCGAGCGCCGGTGACACTGGGTCTGGTGGGTGGCGTGAAGGAAACTCTTGAAGCGCTCTCTCCGCTGGTGGAAGACAAGCCGCCCGGGAAGTTTTCGGAACACCTTGGCAAGCTCCGGGACAAGTGGTTGCACCAGATGGATGAGCAAGCCAGCCTGTCTCGGACAGACGAACCGCTTCATCCGCAACTCTTCGCTCGCGCGATCTCCGAACGAGCCGATGATGACGCCGTCTTCGCCGTGGACGTGGGGGAGTGCACGGTCTGGCTCGCTCGCCAGATGCGCATGCACGGAGGACGGCGCATGGTGGGTTCGTTCAACCATGGTTCTCTCGGAGCCGGGCTCCCCGTGGCACTGGGGGCCGCCGCCACCGAACCGGGGCGACAGATCTGGGCACTCTGCGGCGACGGGGGCTTCGGGATGTCGATGAACGACTTCGTGACCGCCGTCCGCTTTCAGTGGCCCATCAAGGTCATCGTCTACAACAACAGTGAGTTCAGTTTCGTCAAAATGGAGATGGAAGTCGCTGGNCTCCCCACNTTTCCCGATGCCACCGGGCTCCTGAATCCGAATTTCGCCGAATATGCCCGAGCCTGCGGAGGCGAAGGAGTGCGTGTCGAACATGCGGCCGACATCCTCCCGGCCATCGATATGGCGATCGCTTCAGACAAGCCATTCATCATCGACGCCGTTGTCAGCCCAGGCGAACTTTCCATGCCTCCTCACATCACGGTGAAAGAAGGCTACGGGTTCGGAATCTCGAAAGTCAAAGAAGCCCTGCTCGGACTCAAGGGGGATCATGACATATGGCGTCAATGGCGTGACGAGTTCCGAGCCAACGTCTTCTAGNCGGTAGGAAGAACTGAANTTGAGGTAATGAGCCGAATGATGCAGATCATCAGGGCTCTTGATCCACAAGGAGCAAGCTTGAAGCCAGCCGATCGGATGGGTCTCAACCTAGAATGATTCAGGTAATCTACAGCCGATGGATCCCGACCTTGATCGGGGCTCTGGNCTTCCTGCCTAGGAAGGCAGCCGCCCAGGCGGAGTCCGCCAGCGAAACGCCCTGGTTCTTTTCCCCCGTGGCGGAACCCGCAGGCGCCATCCTGGACTTCGGCCTTCTCATCACCCTCATCTGTGCTGGCATCTTCTTTACGGTCTCGACGGCCCTGGTCTACACCCTCATACGATACCGGGAGCGCCCCGGAGACGAAGGCCACGAACCNGCCCAGGTCTACGGAAGCGAACAGCTTGAACTCGCCTGGACCATTACCCCGGTGTTGATTGTCATCGTTCTCAGCCTGATTACCGCTGGGCGGATCTTCGTCCTCCAGAAGGACGAACCCCCGCCCAACAGCCTCTCCATCCGCGTTGTCGGTCACCAGTGGTGGTGGGAATTCCAGTACAAAGACTACGACTTCATCACAGCCAACGAACTCCACCTTCCCGTCAGCAAAACGGCCTTCCTTGATCTCGAATCCCAGGATGTGATCCACAGTTTCTGGGTTCCCCAACTTTCGGGCAAGACCGACCTTATTCCCAATCGCGTCAATCATATGTGGATCGAGCCCAAGCAAACGGGTCTCTTCGTCGGGCAATGTGCTGAATATTGCGGAACCCAGCATGCTCACATGCTGCTCCGCGTCTTTGTCCATAGCGACGAAGACTTCCAGGCCTGGGTGGCCGAACAGCAAAAAGATGCGGAGCAAGTGGCCTCAGCTCGGATCGGCGAAGAGACCTTCGTCACTACGGCCTGCGTAAACTGTCACACCGTTCGAGGCGTCACGGAAATCGGACAGTTCGGACCGGACCTGACCCACCTGATGAGCCGCACGACGATTGGCGCGGGTGCCGCACCCAATGACAAGGAAAACCTGGTGGCGTGGATCACCAACCCGGATCACTTCAAGCCCGGGGCTCGCATGCCAGCCATGAAACTCGACGCGGAGCAGATCAACCACGTGGCTGACTATCTGATGACGCTCAAATGATGAGAACAGGAGAGAGCCAAGATGGCGGCCGGTGAAGGCGTAAGCGCTTCGGGCATGGAGGCTGTGGAATCCCGCAGCTGGCTCGACCATATGCACGACTGGGTCACCACCGTCGATCACAAGAAGCTCGGCATCCTCTACATCATGAGCGGCCTGTTCTTCTTCATGATCGGTGGAGTCGAAGCGGGACTGATGCGCGCCCAACTCGCCGTGGCCGACAACACCCTGCTTGAGCCGAAGGANTTCAACCGACTCTTCACCATGCATGGGACCACCATGGTCTTCCTGGTNGGNATGCCNNTGCNNCNCGGGNTTCGGNAACNTNCTGNTNCCCCTGATGATCGGCNCCNGNGACATGGCTTTNCCCNGNCTCAANGCNTNNGGNTTCTGGNTGTTTCTCTTCTTTGGCGGAGTCGTTCTCTACATGAGCTACTTCGCCAGCATGGGGCTCTACGGGGCAGGAACGGCCCCCGACGTCGGTTGGTTCGCCTACTCGCCCCTCACGGGTCGTGCTTTCTCTCGTGGCAATGCCACCGACTACTGGATCCTGGGCATCCTCATCAGTGGATTCGGCAGCATGTCCGGAGCCGTCAACATGCTCACGACCACCCTCACCATGCGATGCCCGGGCATGACCATGGGAAGAATCCCTCTCTTCGTATGGATGATGCTCGTCGTCTCGTTTCTCATGCTCCTGGCCCTGCCCGTGCTCACCGCCGCTCAGGTCATGCTCCTCTTTGACCGTTTTCTAGGAGCGCACTTCTTCGACACCCAGGCTGGGGGCGATGCCGTACTGTGGCAACACTTCTTCTGGTTCTTCGGTCACCCGGAAGTGTACATCCTCATCATTCCGGGCTTCGCCTATGCGTCGGAAATCATTCCCGTCTTTTCACGGAAGGTGATCTTCGGCTATGTCACCATGGTGGCTGCGAGTATCGCCATTGGGCTTGTCGCTCTGGGCGTGTGGGCTCACCACATGTTTACGATCGGCATGGGAAAGGGCCTCAATATCTGGTTTGCCGTCATCACCATGGTGGTGGGCATCCCCACAGGCATCAAGATCTTCAACTGGATTGCCACCATGTATGGCGGCCAAATCCGTTTTCGGGTCCCCATGCTCTTCGCCATCGCCTTTCTCGGCCAATTCCTGATCGCGGGCCTCACCGGCATCATGCTCTCCGGAGCCCCCCTTACCTGGCAACTGAGTGACTCCTACTTCGTCGTGGCTCATTTCCACTATGTACTCATCGGTGGCCTTCTCTTTACGATTTTCGGCGCGTGTTATTTCTGGTTCCCGAAGATGTTCGGCTACATGCTGAGCGAAATCGTCGGTCGATGGCACTTCGTCCTCTTCTTCATCGGCTTCCACCTTACGTTCACCACCATGCATATCCAGGGACTCCTGGGCATGCCCCGCCGCATCTACACCTACGAGGCCGATCGAGGATGGGAAATCTGGAACACCATCACTTCGGCCGGCGTAGTCCTCCAGGGCCTCGGAGTAGCCTGCTTCGTTCTCGCCCTCGTACTGGCCTTCCGACAGAGAAAACCGGCGGGAGCCGACCCTTGGGATGCCTGGACGCTGGAGTGGTCGACCTCTTCTCCGCCGCCCGAATACAACTTCCTGACTCTGCCTGTAGTGCGAAGCCGCAGGCCTCTCTGGGATGAGAAACATCCCGATGATCCGGATTGGAAGCATGAGTAGGTGCCCCGCATGAGCGCAGCCGTAGCCGAAACGACCACCGAGTCTCGTTGGAATCGTGGCCGAGTGGGAATGGCTTGCCTGATTTTCGGCGAGAGCATGTTCTTCAGTATCTTCGTCGTCGCCTATCTCTTCTACATCGGCAAAAGCAGTCATGGGCCGCAGCCCTCGGAAGTACTCGAATTCCCGTATCTCGCCACGGCCTGCCTGCTTTCCAGCAGCGCGACCGCAGGCTATGCGGTTCGTTCCCTTGGGCGCTTCCAATACCTGAAGGCCGGGATCTCATTGGCGATCACCATCGCGCTGGGTGGCGGTTTCATCGCCTTCACGGCCGTCGAATGGTACGGCCTCATCTACGATCATGGCCTGACCCTCGGCACGAACCTGTTTGGCACCACGTTCTACTCGCTTGTCGGCTTCCACGCCGCCCATGTCATCCTCGGACTCTTCATGCTTTCACTGATCTTCGTGCTTCTCCTTTTGAAGCACGTCAAGGCCGAGCACGAAGAACGGTTTGAGTTGGTGACGTGGTACTGGCACTTTGTCGACGCAGTATGGATCGTCGTTTTTTCCGTCGTCTACATCATCGGCATCTAGAAACCCGGAGGACACTTTCATGGCCGAAAAAGAGAATGAGGCGATCCAGCTGCCCGCCCCTACGGCCGCGCCTCTTTTTTTCGCCCTGGGTCTCGTTTTCTTGTTGGCCAGCCTCGTCACCAATGTCGTCTTTGCCTACGTGGGTGTCGCCACGGCTATTCTCGGTGCCATAGGTTGGTGGCGGGAGATGCTCCCCCGTGAACACAAGGAACCGGTTCCCGCTCAGCCCCTGAGTGAACGAGCGCCTCCCATCGTGCCCCGAATGGGTGCGGTGGAACATCTGGTCATTGGAGAGGATGGTCACCGGGTCAGACTCCCTCTGGAGTACCACCCCTACGCGGCCGGACTGCGCGCAGGCATTGCCGGCGGAATTGCCATGGCGATCATGGGAGGGATCCAGGGTCTTGTCACAGCCGGCACGCCCTGGGCGGCCTTCAACGGTTTCGCCTCCATCGTCATGCCTCTCTTTGGCGCAGCGCCTCCGCCCGATATGACGACTTTCCATGTAGGCATCATGATCTCCGCCCTCGCCATTCACCTGGCGCTCTCCTTGCTGATCGGAGTCGTCTACTCCTCGATTCTTCCCATGCTTCCCGGCAGTCCGCGACTGTGGGGCGGGATCGTGGCCCCTCTCGTCTGGACCGTATGCGGATGGGCCGCCATCAGTGTGGTCATGCCAAACGCCGTGGGCGACATCAGCTGGCTCTGGTTCATCGCCTCCCAGCTCGCATTTGGCCTGGCGGCAGGCGAGGTCATCGCACGATCACCGCGAATCCAGACGCTCCAATCCTACACACTGGCGGGTCGGGCGGGTCTCGAAGCCAGCGAAGCGAGTCAAGACGGCGAAGGGAACAACCCATGAGCCTGAAACGGATCGCAATTGGCCTCCTCGTTTTGTGTGGACTCTTCGGGTGTGACGGGCTGCCCGGAAAACCGGATCCGGCCAAGCGGTACATCCGCCCGGAGAATGTCACCCATTTCGAAACCCTCTATGAAATGAACTGTTCGGGTTGCCACGGCGCAGACGGACGCCTGGGGCCCTCCATTCCATTGGGTGACCCCATCTATCTTGCCCTGGCGAAGCCAGAGTACATCGAAGCCATTGTCCAGAGCGGTGTTCCAGGGACAACCATGCCCGCTTTTGCGATCAGCGAGGGCGGAACCCTGACCGATCCCCAGATCGCCATCATTGCCAAGGGGCTACACGAAAAATGGGGTCGAAAAGAGCAGGCCCTCATCGAGGAATCACTTCCCTCTCTTTCAGTAAGCGAAGCCAGCGAAGTCGGAAGGCCCAGCCGAGGAAAGAACACCTTCGGTGTTTTTTGCGCCGAGTGTCACGGGGCGCTGGGAAGAGGAACCGCCAAAGCGGGATCCGTGGTGGAGCCTCCCTACCTCGCCCTCGTCAGCAACCAGAACTTGAGAACGGTGACCATTACAGGCCGCCGAGATCTGGGCATGCCCGATTGGCGGAGCGTCGGTCCGCGTGTCATGACCGATCAGGAAATAGCCGATGTCGTTGCCTGGCTCGCCAACCAGAGACCGCAAATTCCCGTGCCTGGGAAAATGAACTGAGCCGATCGGCATAGCAGGAGAGAAGAATGGCCGAAGATCATGAACACGAACCCTTGCCCCCGGGACTACCGCCTGTCACGCGGAGAGGCTTCCTCTTTACGCTGGGCCTGGGCCTCAATGCAATCGCAGCGGCTTTCATAGGCGTCCCGATTCTCGGTTACGTGTTCTCTTCCGTCTTCAAGGAAAAAGCCCAACAAGCCTGGATCCCTCTGGGCACAATCGAACAGTTTCCTTCCGGACAGACCCGACTCGCCTCCTACCGAAACCCCTTCACGACACCTTGGGATGGTTTCGTCGCGGACATCCCCTGCTGGGTTCGCCGGGTCTCAGACGATCGCTTCCAGGTATTCGCCATCAACTGCGCTCACCTTGGCTGCCCGGTCCGCTGGTTTCCCCAATCGGGCCTCTTCATGTGTCCGTGTCACGGTGGCGTCTACTACGAGGACGGATCAAGAGCCTCTGGACCACCCCCGCGCGGTCTTTACGAATACGAGTACAGGATCAAGAAAAACCATCTCGAAGTCCGAGGCGGCCAAACGCCCAACCTTTCTGAGTCGGTCTAGACACAGGCGGATATGAAGATATTCCAATCGACATTCAAGTGGTTTGATGATCGCCTGGCGCTGAGTCGTCTCTACGACCACACCATTGGGCATCAAATCCCGTTTTCGGCTTCCAGTTGGTGGTACGTCTTCGGGAGCGCCACCCTGGCGTGCCTGGCCATCCAACTGATCACCGGAACCTGTCTTGCACTCGTCTATGTACCAAGCCCCGAGTACGCCTACGCGAGCATCGAATACCTCGATTATGAGCAGATGTTCGGCTGGTACCTGCGCGCCCTCCATTTCTGGGGCTCGAATTTCATGGTCGCCCTGGTCACCATCCACATGATCCAGGTATTCCTCTTTGGGGCCTACAAATACCCTCGTGAATTGACCTGGGTGGTGGGAAGCGGATTGTTTCTCTGCGTCATCCTCATGGCTTTTACCGGCCAGAGCATGCGCTTCGATCAGGACGGATATTGGGGACTCGAGATCGTCATGTCGATCCTCGGTCGATTCCCCTTGATTGGCGAAGAAGCGACCCACCTCGTGCAAGGGGGGCCCATCATCGGTGCCGCCACCCTCTCCCGGTTCTTCACCGTTCATGTCTTCGTGGTCCCCGCCGTCATCATCTCACTGCTGGTGATCCATATCCGGCTCATTCTCTTGATGGGAATCAGCGAATATCCCGAAGCCGGCAAGAAGCTCGACCCGGAAACCTACAAGGATGAGTACGAAGACCTGGTCAAGAAGACGGGGATCCGGTTGATGCCCGAAGGGGGAGGCAAGGATCTCGTCTTCACCGCAATGATATTCTTCGCCATCGTGCTGTGCGCCGCGCTGATTGGACCCAAGATTCCCAATGGACCGGCGGACCCCACCCTGATCCACACTGTGCCGCGACCCGATTTCTACTTCCTGTCTCTCTTTGCGGTTTTTGCCCTGATGCCGCCGTATATGGAGAGCTTTGCCATCGTCTACCTGCTGCCCCTTTCCATCGTGATCCTCTTCGCGGTCCCGTTCATTTCCCGAGGCCGCGAGAGACACTGGAGCAAGCGTCCCGGTGCAGTGATCACCGTCATGCTGGTGATGACTTCACTTGTCATCCTTGCGTGGGAAGGAATCACCTCACCCTGGTCGCCCCACATGAATGCATGGAGTGGGGTCCCCATCCAACCTGAATTCGTCGTGGGACGATCGCCGCTGGAACATGTCGGCGCCACCGTCGTTCAGGGGAAACAGTGTCGAAACTGCCACTCCATCGCGGGGAAGGGTGGAAAGCGGGGGCCGGACCTCAGCGGCGTCGCCAATCGGCTGAACTACAACCAACTGGTCCGCCAGGTTCTTCAGGGCGACGGAAACATGCCCGCTTTCGGGCGTCATCTTGGCCCGCATGAGGTCACAGCGCTGGTCTCCTTCCTGCATACGCTTCATCCTGAAAATGAGCCTCCTTCTGCAGACTCGGCGCCGGAATATGCCCCGCCTCTGGCCACCGATCCGTACTGAAAGCAGATGAAGCGTGGAGGAGATCCGGCCCTGGGATAGTTCGTGGCCCTTTGAGCCATTCCTGGC
>NZGT01000175.1 GCA_002691025.1 Spirochaeta sp.
AGGAGCTCACTGCCGCGATGGGCTCTCCGCCCTTGCCCGCTTCCTCGGGTCGTGGGCCTCCGCTTCGGTCTTCTCGGCAGCAGGCGCTGCCGGGTCCGAAGACGGATCCGTCGCCATGCCGGGGCTTGCCGAAAGAACCCCGATCAGGAGAGCGAACACGCCCCCCCAGAAACGGACTCGCCCAACCGAAAAGAGCCTGACCTCACGCCGATCCAATCGAATCCCTGTCAATCTTCGCCACCACCGTGCACCACGGCGCCAATCAGTTTATCCAGATTGGTCGCCCCTTCTGTAAAGACTACATCTTCGCCCGAAACCAGGAACTCTTCTTCCGCACCGGGCTCCAGAGCGATGAATTGATCGCCGAGAAGACCCGATGTCCGGATGGCCGCCATCGTGTCAATCGTCAGTTCAAGGTCCGCGGCCAGATCAAGCTCCACACGCGGCCTCAAGTCTTGATCCAGTTCGATGGCCGTGACCCGACCGACTCGCACACCGCCGATCCGGACCGCCGATCGATTCGAAAGACCTCCAATATCGTCGAAGGTCGCAAAAAGGATCAGCCCTCCCTGGTTCTGCAAGGACAGACTTCCGATCTGAAGAGACAGATAGGCCAGGGCCATGATTCCGACCAGAACGAACACCCCGACGATGAGATCACGACCCGGTGATGACTGCATACCCTCTCCTCCTAGACTCCCCAGAGCGAAGTCAAGATATAATCCGCGAGCAGAATACAGACGGACGTAGTCACCACGGTGGAAGTCGTGGCCCGACTCACCCCGGCTGCATTGGGCTCACAGGTATAGCCTCTATACGTAGCAATCAGGGCCAGAAGGACACCGAAGGCGAGAGCCTTCACGAGGCTCTGCAGCACGTCTTCACTGAAGACCACCGCACTCTCCAGGCTTGAGACATAACTGCCTCCATCCAGCCCGAGCAGTTCGACCCCGATCAGATAGGCTCCCCCGATCCCGAAAAGGATGAAGAGGGCCGAGAGCAGGGGCATGACCAGGACAATGGCGATAGCCCGGGGCATGACCACGAAATGGATGGGGTCGATGGCCATCATGCGCAGGCCATCAAGTTGATCCGTGGCCTTCATCGAACCGATCTCGGCGCACGTCGCCGACCCCGCTCTCCCCGTCACCAGCAATCCGGTCAGCACGGGACCGAGTTCTCGGATCAAGGCGAGGCCCACCGCCGTTCCGAGAGAGGACTCGGCCCCGAAGCGGGAGAGGGTGTAATAGAGCTGGAGCCCGAGAACAAAGCCCACCGTGAGGCCCGAAGCACAGATCAGGGCCAGCGAGAGGACTCCCGAATCGTAGATCGCCGCCACAATGGCCCGTCCGCGCAGCGGGGGAACAAAAAGGCTTCGAAGGACGACCACGCCAAAAACCGCAGTCTGACCCATTCCCATGAGACCTTGATTCACGAAAGCACCCAGGCGTCGAATCGCTTGATCCATCAGGGCCCGCCCTCCCCACCCGAGGCGTAGCGAGCCAGGTACTCAGCCCCGTCCTCGCCAATGAACTCGACAATGGCCGAATCCTGGCTTTGAGCCAGCTCAAGCGGAGTCCCGGACAAACAGGCCTGGTCTCGCATGAGGAAGATCCGGTCCGCCATCCGAAGGCTTGAAGCCATATGGTGTGAAGTCACGATCAGCGTAAGCCCCAGTTCCCGATTGAGGTCCCGCAAGAGCGCTTCGATCCGGGAAACGTTCGGCGGATCCAGTCCGGAAAACGGTTCATCACAAAGTACGATGGCCGGCTCCATGACAATGGCCCGGGCCAAAGCCGCTCGACGCAGCATTCCGCCCGAGAGCGCTCTGGGAAGCAGGTCCTCTACATCCGGCAGGCCGACGGCTTCAAGACGGGCCCGAACCCGGCGAACCACTTCGTCTTCAGGGAGATTCTCGTGCTCGCGGAGAGGCAGGGCCACATTCTCGAAGATCGTCATTGAATCAAGAAGGGCTCCATTCTGGAAGAGCATGCCGAGTTGCTTGCGGATCCCGCTCAGCGCAGCGTCACCCCGCCCGGCAATCTCCTCCCCCGCCACGCGCACATGCCCTCGGTCGGGCCTTTGCAGACCGCCAATCAGGCGAAGAAGCGTGCTCTTTCCTGCACCACTGGCTCCCATGACCACGCTGATCTGACCACGCGGAAAAGCACAATGCAGATCCTTGAAAACGGGACGACGACCGAAGCGCAAGGCCACGTCCTCGACTTCAACGTGACTGGCCGGACTGCCAGGCAGGCCCACGCCCCTCTCCTCTCCCTCTCGTTCCGTTTCAAACCAGTCCGTCACGATGCGTCCGGCCGATTTCGCGGAATCCCTGTTCCCCGAGCTTAGCAATCCCGTATGCTCTCGCGGGCCCGATCGCCAATCCAGCTGATTTTTGCGAGCGTCGGGTCGCGATCCGAAGAGGAAGACGGTCTGCAGCGGAGGAGGGTCTCAATATGAAAATCGGAGTGGCTGTTCGGAGCATGGGCGAAGCCTCGAAAAAAGAAACGCTTCTTGCGGCCGTGCAGTGGGCCGAAAGTGCAGGAATCGACGATGTCTGGATCCAGGATCATCTCGCCATCCCGCCGGACGATGCCGAGGGGTCCCAGGGGCGTTACCTCGATCCCATGACCACCCTGGCCTGGCTCGCCGGAAATACGAAGAGAATCGGACTCGGAGCGGGGGTTCTGGTGCTTCCCTACAGAAGAGCCCTCCCCACGGCCAAGAGCATCGCCACGGTCCAGGAACTCTCGGGCGGCCGACTGCAACTCGGTGTCGGCGTCGGCTGGATGCAAGCCGAATTCAATGCCCTCGGAATCTCACGCGCCCATCGCGGTCGCGATACGGATCAGGCCCTGGACCTGATGCGACGCGCTTTTTCAGCACCCGATGATGTGATCGAAGAGAATGGCCAGAAACTGCTCTTCAGGCCCAACCCCACGGCGCCTCCCATCTACATCGGGGGCCACGGACTTCACGCCCTCGAGCGAACCGTCCGCTACGGAGACGGCTGGATGCCCATGGGCGCGGACCCGGACCGACTCAAGCCCGACATCGAGAAGCTCGCGGAGCTGGCTGCAGCCGCAGGGCGACCCTGCCCCGAGGTCGTCTGTCTGGGCGGACTTCCACTGGAAGACGTGACCGCCGCGTGCGATCAACTGCGCGCCCTCTCGGCAATCGGCGTCACCCATTTTGTGGCTGGCGGCGGACGCTATCAATCTTTTGAAGAGTTCAAACCCCTGGTCGACGGCGTTCGCGCCGTCAAAGACGCCTTGGACTAGAGCGCCTCGGCCATCAAAGCAGACAGTTTCTGCGTAAAAGCCGCGGGATCGGGCAATTGACCGCCCTCGGCTAGAATGGCCTGACCCAGAAGAAGGCCTGCGTAATCCGGAATCCGCGAATCCGTCCCATTGGCCTCGAAGACCGACTGCAGCTTCTTCAGGATCGCGTGATCCGGATTCAGCTCCAGGATCGGCTTGTGGTCGGGGACCTCCTGTCCGGCCTGTCGCAACATCGCCTCCAGTTGCGGTGAAAGATCCCCCTCCTCCAGCACAAGGCAGGAAGGGGACTGCTTGAGGCGACTCGAAAGCCGGACCTCCTTGACCTCCTCCTGCAAAGCGGAGCGAATCGCCTGCATCAGATCTTTGTAGGCTTCCTCTTCTTCCTTGTTCTCGGCCTCATCCTTGTCTTCCGTATCCTTGAGATCGATTTCACCTCGCCCCACGGACTGGAAGCGCTTGCCCTTGTACTCCGGCGGCATCTGCTGAAGCCAGACTTCATCCACGGGATCGGTCAGAAGCAGCACTTCGATTCCCTTGTCCTTGAAGGCTTCGAGATGGGGAGAACTGGCCAGCACGTCCCGAGAGGTCCCGGTCACGAAGTAGATGGCCTCCTGGTCTTCCGGCATACGGTCCACATAATCATCCAAAGCCGTCAGCTTGGCGTCGTCGGCCGTAGACGCGGCATACACCAGATCCAGGATCCGCTCTTTCTTCTCATCAAAGAGGAGAAGACCCTCTTTGAGGACAGGGCCGAACTGCGCCCAGAAGCCCAGGTACTTCTCTTCGTCGTCGCGACGGAGTTCAGCCAGGGATTGGAGCACCTTCTTGACCAGGTGCTTCCGGATGGCCTGGATCTGACGATCCTGCTGCAGGATCTCGCGCGAGACATTGAGCGAAAGATCCTCGGAATCCACCACACCCTTGATGAAACGCAGGTAATCCGGCATCAGTTCGCGACACTCATCCATGATGAAGACGCGTCGCACGTAGAGCTGGATGCCCCGATGTGCCATCTCCCGATGATAGAGATCAAAGGGGGCCATACCGGGGACATAGAGCAGGGCTCGGGCCTCGAAGGTTCCTTCCAGGGCCGTCGCCACGCGAAGCAACGGGTCCCCGTGATCGTGCGTCACATGGGTGTAGAACTCCTTGTACTCCTCATCGGTGACTTCCGAAGCAGGCCGGGTCCAGATCGCCTTCATGGAGTTGAGCGGATCGTCCTCCGACTTCGGCGTCGCAACGTCTTCGCCTTCGTCCTTCTTCATCAGCGTCAGGTGGATGGGATAGGAAACGAAGTCCGAGAAGCGCTTGACGATTCCCTTGACGACCCATTCGTCGGTGTAATCCTGGATTCCATCTTCGGTATCGACGTCTTTGAGATGAAGCGTGATGCGTGTACCGGGCGCATCCAGATCGGCGTCATCCAGCGTGTACTGGCCACTGCCATCGGTACTCCAGCGACAGGACTTGTCTTCTCCCGCCTTGCGACTCTCCACCTGGACCTGGTCCGCCACCATGAAGCTCGCGTAGAAGCCCACACCGAATTGACCGATCAGGTCCGGGGATTGATCGTCCTTGCCATCCTGATTGCGCAGGAACTCGAGCGTGCCGGAACGGGCGATCGTACCCAGATTCTCGACCAACTCCTCTCGGGTCATTCCGATCCCGTTGTCTTCGATCACCAGGGTTCGGGCTTCCGCATCGGCGGTGAGGCGGATTCCGAATTCCCCCGACGGCAAAAGCTCCGTGTGGGTCAGTCCCTCGAATCGAAGACGATCAAGAGCATCGGATGCATTCGAAATCAACTCCCGCAAGAAGACGTCCTTGTTGGAGTAGAGGGAGTGGATCATCAGGTCGAGCAGCTTCTTGACTTCGGCCTGGAATTCGTGGGTTTCACTGGGCATGCAATTGGACTCCGGTGGTTTCAAGAAAGGATGAGGCGGGATGTATGGGCACGCCCAGCCCTTTGGCAACTCATGGACTCGTCAAACTCCAGAATCCCCCTGGGGTAAAACAGACCGGCGGCACCGTTGCTTTATATCCGTGCATTGAGATGAAGTAATACATATGTCATGATGGGTCTCTTCGCCGTTTCGGCCCTTTCACTCGGAGTGATCCTGACTGTGTCCAACCCATCCATAGAAGAAGCCCTGGCCGAGCGTATCCTGGTTATCGATGGGGCCATGGGGACCATGATCCAGAACCAGGGCCTCTCCGAATCGGACTTTCGAGGCGAGCGGTTCGCCGATCATCCCCAGGACCTGGCGGGCGACAATGAACTCCTGACCTTGACCCGCCCCGATTTGATTCGCGGCATCCATGCCGGTTTTCTGGAAGCCGGCGCGGACATCATCGAAACCAATACCTTCGGCTCCAACGCCGTCGCGCAAGGCGACTACGGATTGGAGGGCATCTGCTACGAGTTGAACGTCGAAGCCGCGCGCCTTGCCAAAGACGTGGCCGCCGAATGGACCGACCGAACTCCCCATCGGCCGCGTTTCGTAGCCGGAGCCATCGGCCCTACCCCACGAACCCTTTCCATCTCCCCGGATGTCACCGACCCCGGTGCCCGGAGCATCACATGGGACGCCCTCCATCAGGTCTATCGAGAGTCCACTCTCGGACTCATTGAAGGCGGCGTCGACGTCATCCTGATCGAAACCATCTTCGATACCCTCAACGCCAAAGCCGCCCTGGTCGCCATCGAAGAAATCTTTGAAGAACAGGGCCGACGCATTCCGTTGATGATTTCCGTGGCCATCACCGACGCCAGCGGGCGCGTCCTGTCCGGACAGACCGTCGATGCCTTCTGGCACTCCGTCGCCCACGCGAACCCCATCTCGGTGGGTGTGAACTGCTCACTCGGCGCACAGGACATGCGACCCTACGTGGCCGAACTGGCCCGGATCGCCTCGTGCCATGTTTCCGCCTATCCCAATGCCGGACTCCCCAATGCGTTCGGCGAGTATGACGAAGAGCCGTCGATGACGGGAGAACTCGTCGGAGAATTCGCCCGCAGCGGCCTCGTCAACATGGTTGGCGGTTGTTGTGGAACGACGCCCGCCCATATCCGCGCCATCGCTGAAGAGGTCCAGGCCTTCCCCCCGCGCTCACTGCCGGAACCCACCTCGCCCTTGACCTATTTTTCGGGCCTGGAAACGCTGACCATCACACGAGAATCGAATTTCCAGATGATCGGTGAGCGAACGAATGTCACGGGATCCGCCCGATTCCGGAAACTCATCGAAGCGGATGACTTTGAAGCCGCTCTCGGCGTCGCACTGGAGCAGGCTCGAAGTGGCGCCAACCTGCTCGACGTCAACATGGACGAAGGCATGCTGGATTCCGAAGCCTGCATGACACGCTTCCTGAATCTCGTGGCCTCGGAACCCGAAATTTCCCGCATCCCGATCATGATCGATAGCTCGAAATGGAGCGTCATCGAGGCCGGCCTCAAGTGCGTGCAAGGCAAAGGCGTCGTGAATTCCATCTCCCTGAAGGAAGGGGAAGAAGACTTCATCGAGAAAGCCCGGGTCATCCGCCGCTACGGGGCCGGCGTGGTGGTCATGGCCTTCGATGAAACAGGACAAGCGGACACCACCGAACGCAAGATTGCCATCTGCGAACGGTCCTATCGAATCCTCGTCGACCAGGTCCATTTTCCGCCGCAAGACATCATCTTCGATCCGAATATCCTGGCCATCGCCACCGGAATGGAAGAACACAACGACTACGCCCAGAACTTCATCGAAGCCACACGCGAGATCAAGAAACGGTGCCCCGGCGTCCATATCTCTGGTGGCGTGTCCAACCTCTCCTTCTCCTTCCGGGGCAACAATCGAGTCCGAGAAGCCATCCACTCTGCCTTTCTCTATCACGCCATGGAAGCGGGCATGGACATGGGCATCGTCAATGCGGGCCAACTGGAAGTCTATGAAAACATCCCGAAGGAGCTTCTGGAGCACGTAGAGGACATCCTCTTCAATCGCCGCGACGATGCGACAGAGCGCATGATCACCCTGGCCGAAACCGTCAAGGGCAAAGGCCGCAGCAAGGTCGTAGACCTTTCCTGGCGCGAGGCCGAAGTCGAGGAGAGGCTCTCCCATGCACTCGTCCAAGGCATTTCCGACTTCATCATCGAAGACACGGAAGAAGCCAGACAGAAACTCGGAAGGCCCATTGAGGTGATCGAGGGGCCCCTGATGGATGGAATGAGTGTGGTCGGCGATTTGTTCGGTGCAGGCAAGATGTTCCTGCCTCAAGTCGTCAAGAGCGCTCGCGTCATGAAGCAAGCCGTGGGACATCTCGAACCCTTCCTTGAGCGCGAGCAGGAGAAAGGGAGGAGCCGAGGCAAGATCGTCATGGCCACGGTGAAAGGCGACGTCCATGACATCGGCAAGAACATCGTGGGAGTAGTGCTCGGCTGTAACAGTTATGAGATCATCGACCTTGGCGTCATGGTGCCCATGGAGAAGATCCTCGACACCGCCAAAGAAGTCGGGGCCGATGCGGTGGGACTGTCCGGGTTGATCACCCCCTCCCTTGATGAAATGGTCTCCGTCGCCAAGGAGATGAAGCGACGGGATCTCGACCTTCCCCTGCTGATCGGGGGAGCCACCACCAGTCGACAGCATACGGCCGTGAGAATCGCGCCGGAATACGAAGAAACCGTCACCCACGTCCAGGACGCTTCTCGCGCCGTCGGGGTGGTCGCTCAATTGCTGGACGCCGATCAACGAGACGTATTCGACCAGGAAAACCGGGTCGAGCAGGACAAACTGCGGGATCTGTACGGGGCCCAGCGCCAGAAGAAACTGCTCACCCAGGATGAAGCCCAGGCCAACGCACCTGCGTATGACTGGACCGGGCTCGAGATTCCCGAGCCCGACTTCACGGGACGCCAACTTCTTGAGTCCGTCCCTCTCTCCGAATTGGTGGACTACATCGACTGGACCTTCTTCTTTTCCGCCTGGGAACTGCGGGGGCGATTTCCCGCCATCCTGGACGACCCCAAATTCGGCGAGGCCGCGCGCGAGCTCTACGAACACGCCCAGGTCAGGCTGAAGGAGATCATCGAGCAGGGTCTGATTACCGCCAAGGCCGTCTACGGCTTCTGGCCAGCCCAGAGTCAGGGAGACGACATCGTCCTCTTCGAGGACGCAGAATGCCGCGAGGAACGAGCACGTTTCCCCATGCTGAGGCAGCAGTCGATTCTCAAGTCCGGTGCGCCCAACCGGTGCCTGGCGGATTTCGTTGCCCCCGAAGCCTCCGGTCGCACCGATCATATCGGTGCCTTCGCCATCACCGCGGGACTCGGCGCCGACAAACTGGCTCAACGTTACGAAGAAGCCCTCAACGATTACGATTCGATTCTCGTCAAGGCTCTGGCCGACCGCCTCGCTGAAGCGGGAGCCGAATGGCTCCATGCCCGGGCACGCCGAGAGTGGCAGTATGGAAAGAGCGAGAACTTCTCCAACGAGGAACTGATCTCCGAAGCCTATCAAGGGATCCGGCCGGCCTTCGGCTATGCGGCCTGCCCGGACCACCGAGCCAAACGCACCCTGTTTGATCTCCTGCAGGCCAAGGAGGCCGGCATGGAACTCACGGAGAGCTGTGCCATGTCGCCCGCCGCGAGCGTGAGCGGGCTCTATTTCGCCCACCCGGAGAGCCGCTACTTCAACGTCGGGACCCTCGGACGAGATCAGATCGAGGACTACTCGGTGCGGATGGGAAGCGACGTAGCCGAGTCGGAACGCTGGCTCGTTTCCAATCTGGGGTACAGCCCCCCTGAAAACCGCTGAATCACCGAAAAAGCCTGCAAAAAGGGCTTTCAGATCGAGAAGAAGCGCACACTTTCGAAATCGTGCCGTGCGTTGCACTCCGGGCCGCCGACGCCTAACTTCGCATTCTTCAAAACGGAGTATTCCCTCCCTGATAGGTAGGGAATAGGGTTCCGCACTCAATCGGGTGTGTTCAAACCGGAAAAACAGAAGCGAAGCGAAGCGAGATAAAGGAGCAGACTTCCAATGCCCCACGTCGTGATCGCCAATCGACTCCGAGACGGAATCGTGGTTTTCCTGGGAACGAGTCACCAATGGGTAGAGAAACTGAGCGAGTGTTCGCCTGCTCAGAGTGAAGCCGAAGAAGAAGCACTCATACGCCTTGGGCAGGAAGCCTCGGACCGGCAGGAAATAGTCGATCCGACCCTGATCGAAGTCGAGGAAAAAGAAGGCGTTCTCCACGCTGTCAAGATGCGAGAAGCCATGAGAGCCATGGGGCCGACGGTCCGCGAAGATCTGGGAAAGCAAGCCGAGAACTGAAATGTATCAATACGACGAATTTGATCGCGAATTTGTAGAACAGCGGGCCAAGCAATTTGCCCGGCAGGTCGAGCGACGACTGGCCGGAGAGCTCCCGGAGGACAAGTTCAAGCCCCTCAGGCTGATGAACGGCCTCTACCTGCAACTTCACGCCTACATGCTTCGGATCAATGTGCCCTACGGGTGCCTCAGTTCCGAGCAGATGCGAAAACTGGCCCACGTCTCCAGGCTCTACGACAAGAGCTACGGCCATCTGACCACGCGTCAGAACATGCAGCTCAATTGGATCCGTCTGGTCGATATGCCCGAGATCTTGAACGAACTGGCCTCGGTCAACATGCACGGAATACAGAGCAGCGGAAACTGCATCCGGAACATCACAGCGGATGAGTACGCCGGCGTGGCTGCGGATGAGATCGAGGATCCCCGGATCTACTGCGAGTTCCTCAGACAGTGGTCGAGCCTGCATCCCGAATTCAGCTTCCTTCCGAGGAAGTTCAAGATCTCCGTGACGGGCTCTCCGAATGACCGCGCGGCCGTCATGGCTCATGACATCGGCTTGAGGCTCTACAAGAACGAAGAAGGCGAGTCGGGCTTTGAAGTCTTTGTGGGCGGGGGGCTCGGCCGTACCCCCTTTGTCGGCAAATCCATACGCACCTTCCTCCCCACCGAGCACATCCTTTCCTATTGCGAAGCCATCCTGCGGGTCTACAACCAGCTCGGACGAAGAGACAACAAGTACAAGGCGCGCATCAAGGTCCTCGTCCACGAGACCGGCATCGACAAGATCCGGGAACTCGTCGAAGCGGAGTGGGAATCGATTCGAGACGGCGCACTCAACCTGCCCGAGGAAGATATCGCCCTGATTCGCGCGCGATTCACGCCGCCCCGTTACGAAGCGCCTCTTGACTCCGAAGACGAACTGAAAGCGCTTCGAGAGAAGAACCCCGACTTCGACCGCTGGGTCGACCAACAACTCGCTGAGCACAAACAGCCGGGGTACTCGATCGTCAATATTTCATGCACTCCCATTGGCAAACCGCCGGGGGACATTTCCTCGGATCAGATGGAAGCCGTGGCCGATCTGGCCGACCTCTACTCCATGGGAGAGTTGAGAGTCACCCACAACCAGAACCTGGTCTTCACGGACGTTCGCCGACAGGACCTTTTCAAACTCTGGCAGGCGCTGGTCGAAATCGATCTCGAGACAGCCAATCATGGCCTGATCACAGACACCATCTGCTGCCCCGGGCTCGACTACTGCGCGCTGGCCAATGCACGGTCCATTCCCGTGGCCGAGAAGATCTCCAACGCCTTTGCCGATCACGAACGCCAGAAGGAGATCGGCGAGATCTACATCAACATGTCGGGCTGCATCAACGCATGCGGCCACCACCACGTCGGCAACATCGGGATCCTGGGAGTCGACAAGAAGAACTCCGAACTCTACCAACTCATGCTGGGTGGCTCAGCCAAAGAAGATGCTTCCATCGGCAAGATCCTCGGACGCGGCTTCGATGAAGATGGGATCGTCACGGCCGTGGAAAACGTCGTGGACACCTATCTGGAAATCCGGACCGACGGAGAAACCTTCATCGAAACCCATCGACGCGTGGGGGATGACCCCTTCAAAGAAAGGCTTTACGGTGCCTCTCCTAAAACAAGGTAAGGTTGCCGATGACACATTCGTCAGAATCGGTGACGAAGACCCTCTCCCCGATCAGGGAGATGTCATCGTAGGACTTTCGCGCTGGCAAGCAGACCGGGACGAACTGACCCGGCACAAGGGATCCTTGGGGGTCGAACTTGCCGTGGGTGAATCGCCCAGCGAAATCGAGGGTGACCTTGCGCATTTCGACGTCATCGCGCTGGACTTTCCGGCCTTCAGTGATGGACGCGCTTTCAGTTCGGCTCGGCTTCTTCGCGAACGCCATGGCTTCCAGGGTGAAATACGAGCCGTGGGCGATGTCGAACTGGAGCAACTCCACTTCATGGCTCGCGTGGGCTTTGACAGCTTCCTCATTGAAAGCGACGACCCGGAAAAGGACTGGACCACAGCCCAGGCCGATCTCGATCTCTGGTATCAACCCACCGAAGACGGCCACACGACGGTTCGCCAGAAGAGAAGACGTTAGAACCGACCGTCCACCCGGACATTCATCGAGTTACAACCGAGGATATCGACACGTGGATACCCGAAACGGGTTTCTTGAAACCATTGGAAATACGCCGCTTATCCGCCTCCGGCAACTCTCGGAACAAACCGGATGTGAGATCTACGGCAAAGCCGAATTCCTGAACCCGGGCGGATCCGTCAAGGATCGAGCCGCATTGGCCATCGTGGAAGAGGCCGAGCGCAAAGGGGAACTCCGGCCCGGAGGCCTGATCGTGGAAGGCACGGCGGGCAATACCGGAATCGGCCTCTCCCTGGTGGGAAACGCTCGCGGATACCGGACCCTGATCGTCATCCCCGACACCCAGAGCCAGGAAAAGAAGGACATGCTCCGACTCTGTGGCGCAGATCTGCGAGAGGTCCCCGCCGTTCCGTACAAGAACCCTGAGAACTTCGTTCACGTCTCGCGCAGACTCGCCGAGGAACATGCAAAGAAAGAGGAACACGGCGCCATCTGGGCCAATCAGTTCGACAACCTCGCGAATCGCCAGGGGCACTTCGAAACCACGGGTCCGGAGATCTGGGAGCAGACCGACGGAAAGGTCGACGCCTTCATCTGCGCCGTCGGCACCGGTGGCTCTCTTTGGGGCGTGGGCACGGCCCTCAAGGAACGCAATCCCGACATCACGATTGGCCTCGCCGACCCACAAGGAGCAGCCATCTACAACTACTTCAAGCATGGCGAGGCCAAGGCCAGCGAGGGATCGAGCATCTCCGAGGGCATCGGCCAGGCTCGCATCACCGCCAATGTCGAAGGAACCCCCATCGACATTCCGTACACGATCCCGGATACAGAGTGGCTTCCCATCGCCTTCGAACTCCTGCAGAACGAAGGCCTTTGCATTGGGGGTTCTGCCGCGGTCAATGTCGCGGGCGCCGTGCGTCTGGCGAAGGAGATCGGCCCCGGCAAGACCATCGTGACGCTGCTCTGCGATAGCGGTACACGCTACCAGTCAAAGATGTTCAACCCTGAGTTCCTGCGATCCAAGGAACTGCCTGTTCCTCCCTGGATGTAGACGCCGCTCTTCCTCTCCATCAGGCCCACGAAGTGTGAATCCACTGGGGATGCAGGCCGAGGCACGCATTCGCTGGATTTATGCGATACATTGGCGCGCGATAGCGCTTCCTTGTTCTTATTGGCCGTAAACACAACGGCACGCCGACACGGAACGGACCATCAGTATCCAAGTCGAAGCAAGGATGCACGCTCCCTGGATCCAGACAACAAGCACAGACCGCAAAGAGGCAAACAGTCGAGATGGATGTCAAACAGAAAACGCGCACCGCGGGTTCGATGGAGGGACTCTACGAGCTTCTAGACGCCATTGAAAGTGGCCAGAAATCCAAACCCGACTGGATTCGGATGAGAGGCCATTGTCGAATCGACAAATTGGAAGAAACCGAACGACGCGATGTGCTCCAACGTATGCACAAGGCCGTACTGCGCGGATTCAAAGCCAAGAACATCGACGTCAAGGGTCGCGAGGCCAGACTCGACTTCTGGCAAAGCGTGGCACGGTGCGGCTTCCATGACTTCTCTGAGTTGGGCTGGATGAAGGCCTACGACTCCCCCTTTGTCGAGAACTACGACTACATCCAGCCCTACCTCGAAGGCGGCCTCCAAGCGCTGGACCCCTACGCGGTCTACAGCGCGGTCCTCGGCACCTTCGATTTCACGGTGGAAGATTTCGTATCGACCAAACTCTGCTCCGAAGTGCGCACCATCGTGGAGCCCATGGCTGGAACGGCCGACTTCGCCTACCAGGGCCATTTCCATTATCCCGACTTCCGATTCCTGATGATCGATCTGGACGACGGAGCCCAGGAGAGGGTCCTCGCCCAGAACTGGAACGAAGGCACCGAAAAGCACTACATGGTGGCCGACGTCCTGGAAGAGTCCGTCTGGTCCAAAGCCAAGAGCATCACCACCGGCGAAAGCCTCGCCTACATCGGCAAGCAGAGCCACCACATGCTCGATGCCAAACAACTCTTCAAGCTCATGGAACTCGCCACCACTCACATCGACTACCTGATGTTGGAAACACCGCAGCTTTCTCCTGTCACCGAGATGGG
The DNA here is from genome assembly GCA_002691025.1 of Spirochaeta sp. Taxonomy (GTDB): domain Bacteria; phylum Myxococcota_A; class UBA9160; order UBA9160; family UBA4427; genus MED660. Next base: position 13,851 of record NZGT01000175.1, read on the forward strand.
GGGCACAGACGACATGACCCGGCCCGAGATGAAGGATGCCGGCTTTGAATCCGAGCTGGTGGAAGATCCGGATGGAGACCCGAACCCCTTCACCAACCTGATGCATTTCCATCTGGTTTCATCGGACGAAGACGACGAACGTGCGATCTTCGGGTACCGGAACTGGACCGTCTGGTCACAGCCGATCCTGGTCACACTCGCTCGACTTCTCGATCTCAACGTCTTCTACTACCACTCCGAGTTGAGTGAATTCGTATCCGTGGAAGACGAATGGGAAGACTGTGACGTGGAAGAAAACGTGACCTTCATGATCTTCACACGAAGAGAAGTCGACCTCGGAAGCTTCCGGGACTAGCACCGGAAGGCCGGCCCCGAAGACTAGAGGCCGGAGATTCCGACCCCGGATCCCTCTTCGCCGTCTTCATCGAGATGCGCCGCGCAACCGAGGAGCCTCACCTTCCACGGCTCCCTGGGCTCCACGATGGTGATGGCCGTATTGCGGAACTGAAGGGGCAGCTCTGCGCCCTCCTCTTCCGACGCGCCCTCTCCTCCGTCGAGAATACGACTGACCATGGAGTGAAGAACCAGACCGTGGGTCACCACGGCCAGATCTTCGGGCGTCTCCATGGCTTCGTGACACACGCGTTCCCAGGCCCGGTCGACCCGGGCGTGGAAATCTGCCCAACTCTCGCCACCCGGCGGCGAATAGTCGGGCCCGAAGGGATCTTCGTCCAGATCGGCATACCGCCTGCCCCGTAGATCTCCGAAGTTGCGCTCCTGCAGCAGCGGCTCGGTTTCCACAGGAAGTCCCATCTCCTGCGAGATGGCCTCCGCGGTAAGGTGGGCGCGAGCCAGATCACTGGACAGAAGCCGGCTCACGGGGTGATCCGACAATCTTCGAGCCAGCCTGGCCGCCTGCCCAAAGCCCTGCTCATTGAGTGGAGTCTCGGGAACCTGAAGAACCCGATCGCGATTGCCGCTGGTTTCGCCGTGCCGAATCAGGATGATAGCCATTGCCCAGAGCCTAGCAGTCCGATCGGATCCATGATTCGACTCCGGTGGCCGAGTGATCCACGGGAAAAGACGATACCTTTCAAGATCGCCTCGAAGGCCGGAAACCGGCCTTCGCTGGACCACCCAACCAGAACCATGAAGGAAGAAGATGAAAATCCTCATCAGCAACGATGACGGCATCGAGGCGCCGGGAATCAACACGCTCCATGAACTGCTCTCCGAGCACGCAGACTGCCGAGTCGTCGCCCCCCTTGGCCCCCAGAGTGGCGTGGGCCATGCGCTGACCTACGACCGCCCCTTCGATGTGCACGAATTGAAGGATGGACATATCGCCGTAGACGGCACGCCTGCCGATTGCGCTCGACTCGCGCTCTCTTCTGGATCGCCCCTCTTTGAAGAATGGGCCGAAGCCCGCCGCAACCGGGAGATCTGGCTGGTCTCTGGCATCAATCGCGGTGCCAACCTGGGCATGGATCTCTACCCCTCCGGCACCGCCGCGGCCGCCCGAGAGGCCTGCCTGCTCGGGTTTCGCGCCATCGCGATCTCGCAATACATCGGTCCTTTCCGGGAACTCGACTGGAGCGCGTGTGCCCGGCGAGCCAGACCGGTGCTTCAGGACCTCCTGACCCAACCCCCCGGAGAACAGAATTTCTGGAATGTGAACCTGCCTCATCCCGTCGACGATCACGCCGACTGCGAGGTGGTCTACTGCCAACCAGACCCCAGCCCCCAAGCCGCCCGGTACGCAAAGAATGCCGAAGGCCAATTCTTCGATGAGGCGGTCTACCATGATCGTCCCCGGAGGCCCGGCCTCGACATCGATGTCTGCTTCGGCGGCCGGGTCACCATCAGCAAGGTCGGACTCTACCCCGAACCCAGTTGAGAGATTGCTACGCTGGGTTCCGCTTGATTCGCCCCACCCCACACCCAAGGAGATCCCCTTGCGACTAGACACCGCCTGTTCTTCTTTCTCGTGTTCGCGTTTCGTGGCCCTGCTGGCTCTTCTCCTGCTCGCTTCCGAGGCTCTGGCCACCTCACCTTCGCCCCACGGTCCCGATGACACACTGGGTGCCATCAACAACCTCTCCGCCGAAAAGGTCCTGCAGGCCACCCGATTGGTAAAGGAGGGGAAGACGTACGCTCTCGGGGTCGAAACCGGAGTCGACACCCCCGCCTACGGAACCCGGAAATACCAGATGACCGTCACACAACTCTCCGATGGCAGTGGCCAGACCATGGGGATCAACAAGGCGTCGGCCAACGACGACCTCCTCGTGACATGGATGGGCATCGGAAGCCAGATCGACGGGCTCGGACACATGGGGACCAATCACGTCTACTACAACAACACACATGCCCGTGACTTCGTCACCACCGCCGGACTCACCAAGTTCGGAATCCACGAGCTCCCCCCGATCGTCACGCGGGGTGTAATGCTCGACATGGCCGGGCTGCTCGGCCAAAGCCCACTGCCTGAAGGAACCTCCATCAATCGGAAGGAGATCCAAGCCGCAGCCAAAGCCCAGGGCGTGACCATCGAGAAAGGCGATGTCGTCCTGCTCCATACAGGCTGGCTCGATGTGGCGGACAGCGACCCGCAACGCTTCATGCTCGGAGAACCCGGCCTCGGCCTTGAAGGCGCTCAGTATCTGGCCAGCCTTGGCATTGTTGCGGTGGGAGCAGACAGTTGGGGGCTGGAAGTCCTGCCCGGCGAGAATCCGGAGGAGGTCTTCCCCGTGCACCCCGAGCTTCTGGCCCAGAACGGGATCTACATCCTTGAAAACATGGACACCCGGGCGCTGGCCGCCGACGGAGTCCACGAATTCCTCTTCGTGCTCGGGCAACCCCGCTTTGTCGGAGCCGTCCAGGCCGTCATCAACCCCGTGGCGATCCGCTAGGCCCCGGGAATCCCCCCTGGCGGGGCCGACTCCCCGCCGGAAAGCCGATTGACATTGCCCCAGAGCAAGTGACACTCAATGGTCCACTTGAAACCGGAGAACCCCCAATGAATTTTGACTTCTCAGACGAGCAGAAGTTGCTGCAGCAGACAGTGCGCGACTACCTCGCCGACAACAGCCCCCTTTCGGTCTGCCGAGACATCCTCGAAACAGACAAGCCCTATGCGGACGACCTTTGGAAAGGCGCGGCCGAAATGGGCTGGCAAGGCGCCGTGATCCCGGAAGAGTACGGGGGCGCGGGCTTCGGCCATCTTGAACTGGCCGTCATCGCCGAAGAAGTCGGTCGAGCCCTGGCTCCGATCCCCTTCTCGGCCAGTGTCTACTTTGCCACCGAGGCCCTCCTGCGTTTCGGAAGCGATGCCCAGAAGAAGAAGTACCTCCCCGGCCTGGCTGACGGCTCGTCGATCGGAACCTTCGCCCTGACGGAAAAAGCGGGACAGAACGACACCGAAGCCGTGGACGCTCGGGTGGAATCCGGGCGACTCACCGGAACCAAGCTTCCGGTCATGGCCGGCGACATCGCTTCTTTTGCCGTGGTCGCAGCCCAGGGAGAAAGCGGACTCTCGGCCTATCTGGTCGACCTGGATCAGGACGGCGTCGACCGGAAGAGCATCCAGTCCTTCGACCCCAGCCGTTCCATGGCCCAGATCGACTTCCAGAGTGCCCAGGCTGAACTCCTGGGAAGCGATGGAGGGGGCGCGGAATTGATCAGCCATGTCCTGGATCGCGCGGCCATCTTGATGGCCTTTGAGCAACTCGGCACGGCCCAGGCCTGCTTTGATGCCACGAAGGAATTCACCCAGGGTCGCTACGCGTTCGGCCGACCTGTCGCTTCCTTCCAGGCCTTGAAGCATCGACTCGCCGACATGTGGTGCGAGCTCGAGTTGGCCCGGTCCAATTCCTACTACGGCGCCTGGGCGCTCTCCGGGGAAGAAGACGAACTCCCGTTGGCCGCCTGCATCTCACGCATCCAGGCCAGCGAAGCGCTCTCGCTCATCTCCGTGGAGATGATCCAGATGCATGGAGGCGTGGGATACACGTGGGAGTACGACTGCCACCTCTTCTACCGCCGAGCCAAGCTCCTGGAAGCCACGCTGGGCAGTGCAGCCGCCTGGAAGAACAAGCTCGTGGACCGGATCGACGAGGACAAGGAATAGAGTCCCCTCCGGCCCCACTCAACCTACCTGCTCAAAGAAACAAGAGAGGCATTTCATGGATTTCAACGATACCCCCGAAGAAGCCGCCTTCCGCGAGAAGGCCCGAACCTGGCTCGATGCCAACGCCGAGCTCAAGGACCCCAACGAATCCGCCAGCGGCATGCTTTCCGAGAGAAGCGATGATGCCACCATCTCGGCCGCCAAAGCCTGGCAGAAGAAAAAGGCCGAAGCCGGCTGGGCCTGCCTGACCTGGCCCAAGGAGCACGGCGGTCAGGCCGCAAGCACCATCCAGAATGTAATCTGGAAGCAGGAAGAAGCGCGCTACTCGACGCCGCCCGACATCTACGGGATCGGCCTGGGCATGTGCGGCCCCACCATCATGACCCACGGAACCGATGCGCAAAAAGAGCGCTGGCTTCCCGACATGGTGCTCGGCCAGGAAGTCTGGTGCCAGCTCTTCAGCGAGCCCAGTGCGGGCTCCGATCTCGCGGGTCTTCGCACCACCGCGGTGCGGGATGGGGACGACTGGGTGGTCAACGGTCAGAAGATCTGGACCACGGGAGCCCACTTCTGCGAATGGGGAATCCTGGTCGTCCGGACCGACCCCACCGTCGCCAAGCATTCGGGGTTGACCTTCTTCGTGGTCAACATGCATGCGCCCGGCGTGGAGATCCGGCCCATTACACAGATCAATGGCGGTCAGGGTTTCAACGAAGTCTTCTTCACCGACGTGCGCATCCCCGACGACCAGCGGATTTCCGAGATCGGCAACGGATGGGCGGTCTCCATCACGACGCTGATGAACGAGCGCTCCTCCATCGGGGGCGGTGGCGGCGGCGGTATCGGCGACCTGATCCGACTGGCCAAGTCCATTGAAATCGACGGCCGACCGGCCATCGAAGACCGTGCCGTGCGCGAAAGGATCGCCTCTTTCTACACGCAGAGCCGTGGCGTCAAGCTCACCGGAAACCGGACTTTGTCCGCCCTTTCCCAGGGCAAGACACCCGGTCCCGAAGCCAGTCTCGGTAAGCTCGTCGGCGCCCGGGTCGCCCAGGAAATGGCCGCTTTCGCCATGGAGCTCCAGGGAACCGCAGGCGCCATCCTGGATCCGGCCGAGTCTCCGCAATCCGCGGAATGGCAAGGCCGCTACCTGGCCATCCCGGGCCTGCGCATCGCAGGCGGAACCGATGAAATCCTGAGGAACATCATCGCCGAGCGCGTGCTCGGACTTCCTCCGGAATCCCGGGCCGACAAGGGCATCGCGTTCAAGGATATCCCGACCGGCCCGCCCTCCAAGTGAGGCGCGCGCCGCAAACAGGAGCGATCCTCTAACCGTGCCGAAGAAATATCTGCAGGTGGGTGGCTTCGCGACCTACGTCCAACATACGGGACCCAGCACCCTTCCCAACCGGCCTCCGGTCCAGGAGGCCGGGGAGACCGTCGTCTGTCTTCACGGTGCGGGAAGTCACGGCGAGTTCTTCATGGAAACACTCGGTGCTCTCGAGGGTCGCCATGGCGTCATCGTCTTCGATCAGCCCGGACATGGGCGGAGCGGAAGTCTCGACAGCCTCGGGTCTGTACAGAAGATGGCCGAGTTCACGCTGGAACTCTGTGACGTGCTGGGACTGGAACGGCCCGTCCTGATGGGCCATGACATGGGCGGGGCCGTCGCCCTCCAGATGGCCCTGAATCAACCCGAACGGTTTCGCGCTCTCATCGTGGCGGCCTGCGGGGGGCGCATCGATGTTCCCGATGAAACCCTGGAGCAGGCTCGACGCGTGAGTGAGGGCAAGGAACGCCGGCCCTTCGACCCCTCGAATTTTTCCAGTGGCACCGCGCCTGAAGTCATGAAGAAGGCCTTCATGTGGGGCCTCAAGACCGACCCGAGGGCCACCTACGGAGACCTGCTGGCCTGCCGGGATTGGAATGTCGACGAGGCACTCGGTTCCATCCGCATTCCGACCCTGGTGACCCATGGCTCCGATGAGCACGAAATCATCCAGACCCAGGCGGCCCGCTTGGCCGAGACCTTGCCCGAAGCCCGCCTGGAGATCATCCCGGGTGCGGGACATGCCCTGCTCCCGGAAGCCCCCGAGACCCTGGCCAACGTGGTTCACACCTACCTGGAAGGAATCCATTGATGGGTTTTTCGGGAGAGATCGCCATCGCGGGCGTCTACGAACACCCCACACGCTGGGCTCCGGACAAGAGCGACTCGCTCATCATGGCCGAGTGCGCCCGAGGGGCTCTGGAAGATTGCGGCCTGGCTCTTTCCGATGTGGACGGCCTCTTCACCGCCGGGATGTCGACTGGAATGATGGGCGTCATCGAGCTGGCGGAATATCTCGATCTCCACCCCCGCTACCTCGACAGCACCCAGATCGGTGGCTCGTCCTTCGTCGCTCACGTCAACCACGCAGCGGCGGCCATCCATTCCGGCCTGTGCGAAGTCGCCCTGATCCTCTACGGAAGCACAGCCGCTTCCAACGCCATGGCGATCGGAACNGGAATGGCCGGAGGCGGAGGCAACCCCACGGCCGCCTTTGTTTCGCCCTACGGAATGACCACCGTGGGCAGCTACGCGCTGGTCGCGCAACGCCATCAGCACCTCTACGGAACCCGTCCCGAACAACTCGCCGAGATTGCNGTCACCATGCGGAAGCACGCCGGGCTCAACCCCGACGCAAAGATGCAAAAACCCATCACCGTGGACGACGTGCTCGCAAGCCGCATGATCGCCACACCGCTTCACCTGCTTGATTGCTGCATCATCAGTGACGGGGGTGGAGCCGTGGTCGTCACGAGTCTTGAAAAAGCCCGGGATCTCGCCAAGCCTCCCGTGGTCCTGCGCGGCTGCGGGGAAGCCGTCCGACATCAGGGCACGGGGGCTCCAGACCTCTTGAACATCGCTGCCCGCCAGTCGGGCAAGAATGCCTTCGAGATGGCGGGCATGAAACCGTCGGACATCGACCTCTGCACCCTCTACGACTCCTTCACCATCACCCTGCTCGTCACGCTTGAGAACCTGGGCTTCTGCGAACTGGGAGAGGGAGGCGCTTTCGTGGAAGACGGACGAATCGGCCTCGGCGGNGCCCTCCCCGTCAACCCCGATGGGGGCGGCATGTCTTCGAATCATCCCGGCATGCGAGGCATCTTCCTGATCATCGAAGCCGTCCGTCAACTGCGAGGGGGACTGGGCAAGCGACAGGTCGAAGGCGCCGAAACCGCTCTGGTCCATGGCACAGGCGGCACCCTCGGAACCATGCATAGCGGCGCTACCCTCATCCTCACACAAGACTAGAGAAACCGGACCCCATCATGAGTGGCGAAATCACCTACAAGACACCCGCGACGGACTGGCAGACCCTGGCCTACTGGGAAGGGGCAGGCCGAGGCGAACTCGTCCTCCAGCGATGCACCTCCTGTGGGCTCGTACAGCATCGACCTCGTGGCGTCTGTACAGAATGCCTGACCAGCGATCTCGAACACTTCGTCGCCANCGGCCGCGGCGTGGTCTACTCNTGTACNGTCATCCACCAGAACGGGATTCCGCCCTTTCGCGATGCGTGTCCCTANGTGCTCGCCTACGTGGACCTNGAAGAAGGCCCNCGCCTCATGACCAACGTGGTGGGCTGTGACCCCGAGAGCGTCACCATCGGAATGGATGTCATGGTGGAATTCGTCCCTACAGGAGAGGGTCTGGGCGTTCCCCGCTTCGTACCGGCATGATCCTCGATCTCCACAGTCACTCCATTGTCTCNGACGACGGCCGAGCCAAGGTCGAGAACTACTGCCAGTGGATCAAACGCAAGGAGATCCCCCTCGACGGTTTTGTGTTGACGGAACATCGGCTCTTCGATGAGACCTCGGACTATCGCGCTCTCGAAGATGAATTCGGAATCCTGATCCTCAAAGCCAGTGAAGTCGAGACCGACTACGGGCATGTCCTGGTTTTTGGAGTCAATCCGGATCTCAGGGCCGCCTTTGACTTCGGACAGATCGGCCTTTCCCTAAAGACGGTGGTAGAGGAAAGCAAGCGATGCGGCGCCATTGCGGTCCCCTGTCATCCCGGTCGAACCCGGGTGGGCATGTGCGCCCACATCGAGGATCGAGGGACCGTGGATGGTGTACAAGTCGTGGAAACACTGAATGGNGGAAGTCGGGGCACGGAAAACCAGGACGCCCTGGCCTTGGCGAATCGGCACGGATATCACAAGATGGGGGGGAGCGACTCCCATATCGTGAGCCATATCGGACGCTGCGCCACCCGGTTCAAGGAGTCGATACNGAAAATGGATGATCTNGTGGCCGTGCTGAGCCGAGGCGACTGTGAAGCAGTGCAACTGACGGAGAACACGTGGAACTCGCAGANCTGAAAGAGAAGTTCACCGGCTGGTTCTTTGATGAGGTCGACTTCGAGATCGATGCCCATGAGTTGGCTGAATTTGCCATCGCCTGCGGCGAAACCGGGTCCCGTTTCACGGATCCCGCGGACCCCGACTTCCAGGCCGCCCCGAGTTATCCCGCCCGGTTCCACGGGCAGAGGCAGTTGCCCGAAGGCTTCCCGCTCACCATGGAGAACAGCTTCGACGGCGGAAAGACCGTGGAACGCCTGGCCCCCATCCGGCCGGGCGATGTCTTGATTGCCCGCTCCCACATTCACGACATCTTCGAGAAGACCGGGCGATCCGGCGGCATGATGTTCGTGGTCCATCGTATGGAATTCACCAATCAGGACGANGTGCTGGTCTCCGTCGTCGACTGGAAGATGATCCGCAAACTCGGATAGGGAAACATGGGCGATCTGNAACACATACAGGGTTTTTCGGATGTCGACTTCGGCGATGANCTGCCGGAATGCGAACCCGATGTCAGCATGGACATGGTGCGTCGNTTTGGGGAAGTCACGAACATGACTTTCTGGCGCTTCACCGATCACGAGAAGTCACGCGAAGCCGGTCTCCCGGGCGCCATCGTCCCCGGCATCATGAGNCAGGGCATCCTGGTNGGGATGATCCATGCCTGGGCNCCCGATTGCCAGGTNCACAAGATCGACACCATCTTCCGGGCCCCCGTGTTGGTAGACAGCCAACCCATCTGCCGAGGCGTGGTCACNGACATGGANGAGGAAGCNCGAACCCTCGANCTGGATCTGACGATCTGNAANGAGGAAGGGGAAACCCGGGTGCTTGGCACAGCGCTGATTGNATTGCCCGCCTGAAGAAGGCGTCTCGAACCCGCTTGGAGCGAGGCCAGAGTGCGGCTAGGAAACCAGGCCGTCTCGCAGCAGGGACTGTGCGCTGCGCGCGCCATCGATGCACGCACTCATGATGCCTCCCGCATAGCCGGCGCCCTCGCCCACCGGAAAGAGGTTTGCAAAATCGAAGGCCCGGCGGCTCTCCTCATCCCGCGGAATCCTCACGCAACCGGAACTTCGGGACTCCACCCCCACCAGGACGCCATCGGGGCCGGCATAGCCGGGAATCTTACGACCAAAATCGGTCAGGGCATGTCGAAGCGCGTCCCCGATTACATCGGGAAGCAGGCGATCCAGGCGGGCGGCGTGGACGCCCATCTTGTAGCTCGTATTGGGAAGCGCTGACGACTCCCGAGCCGCCAGGAAATCATCGACTCGCTGAGCGGGGGCCGTCCAGTCGCCTCCCCCGGTCTTGAAGAAGAGGGATTCGAGTC
>NZGT01000176.1 GCA_002691025.1 Spirochaeta sp.
TGGGCGTCGACCACGCAATCATCTCGCTGATTGCGGTCAACGAGGACGCGCTGCGCGAGATCGATGAACTCGAGCCGCTTGTGCGCGCGCTCGCGTAACGGAGACCCAGCCTCTTCTCATGAATCCTTCAACCGTCGAACCCTCGCCTGACGCGCCCTTGGAGAAGCCGAAGGCTCCTCGCTCGTTTCGGGGTTGGTGGGTTGTCTCAGGAGCCTTCATCTCACAGGCGCTTTCCGCAGGCCTTTGCTTCAACGCCTTCGGGGTCTTCGTGGTGCCCCTGGCGAAGTCCTTCGAGAGCACCGTCGGTACCATCTCTACGGGACTTACCATCGGAATGGTGGTCATGGCCGTGATCGGCCCCATGATTGGTCGCGCGGCGGACCGCGGATACGTTCGCCTGGTCATGGTGGCGGGGGTGGTCTTGCTAGGCCTGGGTTTGCATATGGCGGCTCTCTCCGCGGCACTTTGGCAGGCGGGACTCGCGTTCTGCCTGCTCGTTTGCGTCGGCTCGGCGATGACCGGGCAGATCCCGACAATGACCGTGGTGGGTAACTGGTTCGACCGCCGCAGAGGGATCGCCTTGGGTATTACCGTGGCGGGCGCCACCGTCGCGAGCATGGGGGCCCCGGCTCTCGGAGAGTGGTTGATCGCCGAGCAGGCTTGGCGAGGCGCGTTGCAATCCATGGGAACGTTCGCGTTGCTGGTAGGCGTACCCGCGGTCGCGTGGCTGATCATCGGGCGCCCGTCCGACGTAGAACAGCTGCCCGATGGCGAGGAATCCGAGCGGGAGTCGGTCGCGGAGGTGTCGCCGGAGCCTCCCCCCGTCTCACTCCGCGATCCGAATGTCTGGCTCGTCAGCATGGCTTTTGCGTTCTTGTTCGCCTCACCCATTGTCATCTCGGTCCATCTGCCGGGTTATCTGACCGACCTTGGCATTGGCGGTGTGGGCGGCGTGGCTGCCTACTTCCTGGCGCTGGGGCCCGCTTCGATTTTGTCCAAATTGATTTTCGGGGCGGTGGCGGACCGTGTGGACCTGCGTCACGCGCTCTACGCGGCGATCGCTGTCCTCGGCCTTTCGTGGGTCTTCTTGCTCTTCATCCCGCTCGATGGATGGCTCTGGTTCGGGGGCGCCTTGTTTGGCTTCGGCGTGGGCGCGACGGGACCACTGCAGGGCTTCGTGGCTGCCGCCTGCTTCGGGCGCGGCGCGGTGGGACGCGTGATGGGCTACATGGGCCTGCTGGGTCTTCCCCTGGTGGCAGCATCGCCTGCCTTGGTAGGCATTCTCTTCGACTTCCAGGGCCACTACGAGACCGGTTTCTACCTCATGGCCGCGACCCTACTCGTTTCCGCGGTGCTCTTCGCGCTGGTTCGGATCCCCGAGGTCGAGCCCGGCACGTCACGACCTGTGAGGGAGTGAGGGCTTACGCTTTCACTCGGAGTTCCTCTCATGCAGGTACGTTCTTCTTTGTCGGTTCTACTCGTTCTGGCTGTTCTTGTTCTGGCCTCACCGGCCTTCTTGTCCGATGGCAGGGCGCCGATTGGTGAGGCCCGGGTGCGTTGGAGGGCGGCCGGTAAACCAATGTCTGTGTTGCGAATCCTATTGCGGGATTTGTTGATTTGGAGGAATGCGTTTTTCCGGGTTGCGAAGCCGTCGCGTCTGGTAATTTACATCCTTGAGTCTTGAGCGGGTCCCCATGGTGAAGGCAACGCAAACGATTTGGCTGCTCCTATATGAAAAACAACGAACTTCGGTCCGGACAGACGATATTCATTGCGATCTCCTTCCTGATTGCTTTCGGTCTCTCTTTCAGCCTTCTCGTTCGCCACATCGACACTCAGGCTTTTGTTCCTGGCATCGACTGGAACAAGCAGCCTTCTCTCGACATCTGGTTCGAGTCTGATCCACCTCTGGTCTACGAGTCCCTGACAAACACGTCCACGTTCTGGCAGAAAACAAATCGACACCCTCTTTTCGTCTACCTTGGGATCGTCCCTGTCAAGGTCATGGGCCTTCTCGGCGTGCCGGAGCGAATGGCTGTCTGTCTCGTCCTCGCTCTGGGTGTCGGACTCTCTTCCGCCTTTTTCGCACTGACGTTGCTTTTGATTCTTGGGCTCCGGCCTCTGACATGGCTCCTTCAAGCCCTTTTCTTTTCTTCGTCTTCGTTCATCTTCTGGGCCGGAATCTGTGAGCGCTTTCCTCTGGGTGCCGCCACCATCATGGCCACCACAGCCGGAGCGGCCTACTACAGCCAGAAAGAAAGGATGCCAACGGCGGCCGCAGTCTTCCTCAATGTGCTCTCGCTGTCCGTCACGATTACGAACTGGATGTTCGGGCTTCTCTTGAGTCTCTGCTTCTTCAAGCCGGGAAAAGCGCTTCGGATTACGGCCTATACCATCCTGATCGCAGGGTCGCTTTGGCTCCTGGAAGGTCTATTCATCCGGCAATTTGATGGTCTGCTCCAGGTCGACGAATGGAATCAGAAATTCCTGCTGAACCCGTATTCCGGGAGTGCGCTCCAGAAGGTTCTGGTCCTGGTGTCGCACACGGTGGTGATTCCCGAAATGCATCCATACAACTTCTCCGGCGTGGAGGGGATGGACACGAGTGGGTTGCTGGGCGTACAGCACTCCTCGCCAGGCGGGAGTGGGGCGGTGGAGGCCAGCCTGGCCGTCGGTTGGGCTTTCCTGTTGAGCCTGGGTGCAATCACCTGGTGGATGAAGACGGTGAAGACACCCTTCGATCGTTTTCTGTCCCTGGCGATCGTGGGTCAGGTAGTTCTTCANCTNATCTATGGAACCGAATTGTTCTTGTACGGCCCTCATGTGGCGCCACTNCTTCTTCTCGTCGTGGCGCGAGGCCTTGGCGACCTCAAGCGGCCTACGCTGCGACTCGTACTCGTGGGTCTGAGCGTCTTCATTCCACTTCTGGCGCTGCACAATATCGCTCGGTACACAGAGGCTCGTGTGCTCTACATGGAACGCTACGACGCTGGAAGGACTGGGAAGGNCCCGCCTCAAAGCCCTCAATCGGCTTCTCAGATGCCATCAGGACTCGAATGGGCCTCGGTCTCGTCGGCCTTTCGGTGAGGCGGCGAGGCGCGGTCTGAGCCCATTTTCAGATAGGGAGTGCGCGCCTTATCGGCGCGTCTCTCGGAGCTCCCTTGTCCAAGGGCGTCTTNCCNTNCTGGTTCTCTTGGGTCCAGGCCCGGATTGAGCTCACCCAGAGTCGATTTAGGGCGGATACATGGAGTCTGGAGAAATGATAGATCCACCGGGTCCCCCCGGATTGGCAGGACCTGTGTTCGCGACCCGATAGATATCGAGCTCCAGCTGTANCCNCAACCGGGTTCTGTGTAGAGGTTCTCGTCGACGGTNTCCTCGTAAGCNGAGAGCTACGTGCAANAAAATNCATGCCCAGTGCGCTGTGGGNTGTTGTCAAAGGTCTGACCCCGGTTAGGGTCAANTCGGGATCACTCAAAGAGGAGGGATTCTTTCCACCCCTACTCGGAGATTTCCAATGGACAAGAGTCTCATGCTCGACCCCAGTGATTTCGTGGGTGTCAGCTTCTGGATTATTTCGGCCGCCATGGTCGCCGCGACGTTCTTTTTCTTCATGGAGCGCGATCGCGCCGTNGGAAAGTGGAAGACTTCNCTCTCCGTTGCGGCTCTGGTCACCGGNATCGCCGCCATGCATTACTTCTATATGCGNGGAGTGTGGGTTGAAACCGGTGAAAGCCCGACTGTTTTTCGTTACGTGGACTGGCTTTTGACCGTGCCCCTCCAGATTACCGAGTTCTACCTGATTCTGGCGGCGGTGACCGCNGTTGCGGTNGCTCTATTNTGGCGNCTGTTGATTTCATCCGTNGTCATGTTGGTTGCGGGATACATTGGCGAGGTGGCCGGAGCGGGCTCGAGCGCTCTNTGGCCCTGCTTTATCGTGGGACTCCTTGCCTGGCTGTACATCGTGTACGAAATCTTTATCGGCGAGGCCAGCAAGATCAGCGCCAGTGAGGGCACGGAAGCCTCGAAGAAAGCATTCAACGCCCTTCGCTTGATTGTCACGGTCGGGTGGGCCATTTATCCGCTCGGCTACNTCTACGGGTACGCTGGAAGTGGAGATTCTNCGACGCTGAACCTCATCTACAACCTCGCAGACTTCGTCAACAAGATCGCCTTTGGAGTCGTCATCTGGTCTGCGGCCACTTCGGAAACGCCCTCGAAAACGGCCTGATGGTTCGCCNTCCGAGGATTCAGGGCATTCGTCCCTGAAACCAAGACAGGAATCCACCTCGCCCCTCCGTCGATTTTTCAACGGGGGGGCGATTTTTTTTGTCAAGGACCTCCGAGGCATGAGCTGGAAATCACCGGTCGCGGTGGCATGGCTGAGTGAATCGCGAGTGGAATGTTACGGGCCGCTGCATCGCGCCATGGCCTATTTTTCGATCAGCTNGATCGAGTGATCTGCGACAAGGACTTTTCGCTCGCGGTAAAGGGCGCCCGCTGCTCGTTTGAATGCCTTTTTGCTCAGCCCGACTGCACTCCGGATCTGGTCGGGGTCACTGCGATCGCCCAGTTCGAGTTTTCCGCCCGCTTGATGCAGTGCTTCAAGGAGTGCATCGCGCGCCCGGTCGATCCCAGCCAAGCCCATGGGCGTGCGCGACAAATCGATCTTGCCATCATCGCGAATCCGCTGGACGTATCCCGAACCNCTGTCTCCGCGCTTGAGGCCCGGTTCGCCGACGGCCNTGTAGAANAGCCCTTCNAATCGACCGTTGACGATCGCTTTGCTTCCCAGATCGGTCTCTTCAAAGACCATCCACTCAATGCCTTGTCCCTCACGCAAGTCTTCGGGTGGCAGATCCACGTAGCGTTGGAACTTCGTCGTCGCGACGGGACGCTGGGAGACTTCATCCAATAAGACGCGAACGACCACGCGCTCCTCGGGGCTCACCCGGTGGACCTGATACGCAAAGGGCAGCAGAAGATCTTTCGGGAGCCCCCAGTCTAGAAAGGCACCGGCTTTCGTCACCGACGCCACGCGCAGACAGGCAAACTCGTCAGCCTGGGCCAATGGCTTTTCGGTGGTTGCGATGGGGCGGTCTTCGGAGTCCGTATAGAGAAAAACCTCGACGCTTTCCCCAGGCTCTACGTCCTTGGGCACGTAACGGGTGGGAAGCAGCACCTCGCCGTCGTCATCCCCGAGAATCAGCCCCATTGGTGCAGTGCGAAGGATTTCGAGCGTGACGGTCTGGCCTATGGCGAGCATGGATGTTCCTCCGTGAAAGCAGTCGACCCTCTAGCGCCATGACTCAGCTGGGGTCAAGAGATATTGGCCCGAGAGTACGGAATGTCGTGCCGAGCGCACCCCGCTGATTCAGCATGTGATCGCCGGCCCGATTCCTCTTCTCATGGGGAACGGCCTGGATGTCATCGGCCACTCGTTTGATCTCCCTAGGCGGGCAGTCTCGCTCTTTTCAGTAGACTATGGCTGTGTCAGTGACCTCCGATCCCATACCTGCATCCGTGTCGCCGGGGCCAGCTCGGATCGCCCCCGCGGATGTATTCCCCCTGGGCGGCAAAGAGCCTGCGTTCCAGTTGCTCGATGTGCGTGCGCCAGTCGAAGTGCATCGCAGCGGCATTCCCGGTGCGGTGTCGTTACCGATCCTCAATGACGAAGAACGTCATGCCATCGGTCAGTGTTATCACGCCCACGGCAATGCGGCTGCCGTGGCGCTTGGCGTCGAGTTGACGACACCGTACCGCGAAGCCCGCGTGGCCGCGTGGCGCGAAGCCGTTGCGGCATGCGAACGCCCGACGGCCTTTGCATGCTGGCGCGGCGGTCAGCGCAGTGGCATCGCGACGGAGTGGCTGGGTGATCCGAATGTGTCACGGGTGCAAGGAGGGACCAAGGCGCTGCGCCAGTACTTGATGGCGGGCCTGGAATCCCAGTTTGAGCAGACGGAAACCCTGGTGATCTCGGGTCTCACGGGGTGTGGCAAGACCGACTTCCTGCATAGGCTGCAAGAGGTTGTGGAGCCGGGAGTCCTGGCTCTCGACCTTGAAGGCCTGGCCAATCATCGTGGCAGTGCATTTGGGGGGTTCCCGGCCGGCCAGCCGGCACAACAGACGTTTGAGAACAAGTTGGCGGCCACGGTTCATCTCGAAGCACCCCGTATGATCTTGGTTGAGGATGAGGCCCGGTTCGTGGGGCATGTCGAAGTACCGACGACCATCTTCAACCGGGTTCAAGGGTCGCCGATCATTATTTTGGAGACGCCTCAAGAAGAGCGAGTGGCGCGTATTGTTCGCGAATACGTCTTTGAGCCTACCGAACGTTCATCGCGTGAGGCGGTGCGTCAAGACCTCGAAAAGAACCTCAATAAGCTGGCGAAGCGTCTCGGGGGTACGCACTTGAAAGAGTGCTTGAAAGCCCTTGCCCTGGCGGACCGTGAAGATGAGTGGTTCTCCATAGACGCCCACGTACCTTGGGTGGATGGCCTGCTTCGGCACTATTACGACAAGCTCTACAAACGTGCCGTGACTCGGATGAATCGCCCCATTGCTTTTCAGGGCAGCGCAGAAGACGGGATCGCCTGGTTTGCGGAGAGGCGACTTGCGACGACTCAAGATACGTGACGGCGCCATGAAACCCCGCTCTTCCTTGGGAGTTCTTCTCATTCAGGGGCACCCGAAGACTGAAAGAGGAATCAGATGAAAATAATATGGAGAGTCATCATTTTCATCGCGATGGGCTCCGCGGCGGTCGCATCGCCGGAGCAGTTGAACATTGCCACAGGCAGCGCTGGATGGGAATACAATAGGACCGGGGAAAGGATTTGCAGCATTCTCGAGAAAGAGGATCTTTTCCACTGCAAGGCCATGGTGACTCGCGGCTCTTTGCAGAACATAGAGCTGCTGAAAGACGGCAAAGCCAATTTGGCACTATCGCAGTCGGACATGATCCCGAATGAATCCGTTGATTTCGTCTCGTTGAAGACCTTGTCTCGGCAGGCATTGTATATCTTCGTGCGGAAGGACTCCGGCATCCATGGCATTCGGGACTTGATGCATAAACGGATCAACACCGGTCCGGTTGGCTCTGGTTTGCGCGGCACGATGAACAGGGTGTTGGAAGCAACGGGCATTGTGCCTTCGCAGACGTCTGACGTGACGGCAGCACAAGAAGCGAGCCTGCTCTGCCGCAATCAAACGGATGCCATCAGCTTCATCCTGGAGCTCGATGCGCCTCAGGTCGGGGAAATCGAAAAAACCTGCCCCATGCGTAGGCTGGGGTTTTCTCGTCAGGTCCTGGAAGAAGTCATGCGCAGCAATGCAACGTATTATCCGATTAAATCCGTTTCTTCCGGCCGGACCGATGTCTATGCCGTGGGCTTGTATGTCGATCTCATTACGTACAGAGGGGCGCTGCCTCCGGAAGATCATCAGTTGATTGTCGACTTGCTGAAGGTGATGCCGTAGGGCAGCGGGGCAGCGCTCAGAGGGCAGGGCGGAACTTGCCTCCATTCCTGTGTGACACGGTGTCTTTGTCTACATCCAAGAGCTCGCGTAGGGATGTGTTCGCAAGGAAAGACGGATTCGAGTCGCCCCATCGTCCAGGCTTTCCGGTCTAGCCCCTCGGCTGAATGGCCATTTTGAATGTTCGGCCAAAAGGTCATGGTGGTTTGGAGGCGTACCCATCAACGATGAACCATCATGAAAAAGTTCTTTCATATAAGATCACGCGCTCGTCCGAACAGGCCTTCAAAACCCCATGGTACACCCCGGGTCCTGTTCAGGACGGATACAGGGGGACGAAGAGAAGCGCGACAGATTGACAATCCAGGTCTTTATTGTCAATCTGTCTCCCCCCCGAAATAGGCGGACCGAGGAGAGTGAGCGCGATGACGAGACTGAAGGTGAATGGCGTCGAGTGGGAGATCGAGGTGGATCCCTCGACCCCGCTCCTGTGGGCGATCCGGGAACAGCTTGATCTGACCGGAACGAAGTTTGGCTGCGGGGTCGGGCAATGCGGTGCTTGTACGCTCCGTGTGAACGGCCAGTCGACTCGATCCTGCGTTACGCCACTCGCTGCCGTCGAGGGGGCGGAGATCGAAACCATCGAGGGTCTCGCGCCCAGCGAAGGTGTGCTTCATCCGCTGCAGGCCGCCTGGATCGAACATCAGGTGCCGCAGTGCGGGTACTGCCAGTCGGGCCAGTTGATGTCGGCCGCTGCGCTTCTGGACGTGAACCCGAATCCGACGGAAGAAGAGATTGACCGTGCGATGGATGGGAATATCTGTCGCTGTGGCATGTACGGCCGGATCAAGGCCGCGATCAAGACCGCTGCAAAGAACCTCCCGATCGCGCCTGTGAGTGCTACGGAAGGAGAGGCGTAATGGGCAAGTGGACACGACGCGCCTTCCTTTCGACCGGTCTTCTTGTAGGCGGGGGCATCGCCGTCGGAGTCGCCCTGCGACCGGGAAACCGCCGCCCCGGTCTCGCTCCGCTCGTGACCGAAGGAGACGAGACCCTCGTCCATACCTGGGTGAAGCTCGATGCGAACAACCAGATTACCGCCATCGTCCCTCACTCCGAGATGGGCCAGGGGGTCGGAACGGCACTCGCCCAGATGCTCGCAGACGAGCTCGACGCGGATTGGGATCTCGTGCACTTTGAAGAAGCACCGGCCGTCGGCGAGTTCGCAAACTATCCGATCGTGAAAGGTCTCCTGCTTGGCGGTGCGAGTCTGCCCGACGCGCTCGTGCCCACCGTGGACGGCGTCCTGATTCGAGCCGCACAGGCGCTCGATGTCCAGATCACGGGCGGTAGCATGAGCATTCGCAGCACGGGTGTCTACGGCATGCGGGTTGCCGGAGCTGCGGTACGCGAGATGCTTGTCACATCCGCCGCCGAGGCCTGGGATGTGCCGGTGGGCGAAGTCGTCACGCGCAAAAGTCATTTGATCCATGAGAGCAGCGGCCGCAGGGCGCCTTACTCTGCCTTCGCGGAGGCTGCCTTGCAGCGGCCCGCCCCCACTTCCCCACAGCTCAAGACCCAGGACCAGTTCAAGATCATGGGCCGCCACGTCGAGCGGCAAGATATTCCGAGCAAGGTCGACGGTACGGCGCAGTTCGCGCTCGACGTCAGCCTGCCAGACATGCTCTATGCCACGGTCCAGCGCGGCCCCGTCTTCGGAAGCGAACTCGAAGGCTTTGACGATACACAGGCGCGGCAGGTCGCCGGTGTCGTCGACGTGCTCGAACTCCCGTCCACGGAAGCCGACGCGCTGGTTGGTAGTTTCAAGGCCGGTGGCTCGGTGGCTGTCGTGGCTGAAGGTTTCTGGGCCGCCAAGCAGGGCCTTGAGGCGATGGACATCACCTGGAAGGCCACCCCGAACGACGGCGTCACCACCGATTCGATCTTCGAGCAGTTCGATCGCGATATCCAAGCGGGCGTCGAAAGGCAGGCGGACGTCGCCGAGGGCGATGTCCAGGGCGCCATGGACAACGCCGATCAGGTGATCGAGGCCGACTATCGCGCGCCGTTCCTGGCTCATACCTGTATGGAGCCGCTCAACGCAACTGCCCGTGTCGAAAACGGGGAGTGCGAGATCTGGGTTGGATGTCAAAGTCCCCTTGGTTTTCGAAAGGCAGTCGCAGATGCGCTGGGCTTCTCGCCCGAGAGGGTCACGCTCCACAATTGCTTCATGGGTGGGGGGTTCGGTCGCAAGTCTCGTGCGGACTGGGCCGTTCAGACCGCTCTGATCGCGCAAAAAGTCGGACGCCCGGTCAAACTCATCTGGACGCGTGAGGAGGATGTCCGCCAGGACTTCTACCGGCCGGCCGTATTGAGTCGCTTCCGCGCCGCGCTGGACGCGAATGGAAATCCCACGGCGTGGGAGAACACATACGTGGAGAAGATGGAGCCCATCGAAGCTCCGGTGATCCCCTACGCGGTGGGGGCTCGGGATATCGGGGCGGTGAGCAGCCCGACGCATGTGCCTTACGGTGCCTGGCGCAGCGTGGATCACTCATCTCATGGCTTCTTCGTCGAGTCGTTCATCGATGAGCTTGCCATCGCGGCGGGTCAGGACCCGGTCTCATACCGCGACTCTCTGCTCATCGACCAGCCGCGACTGCGTGCGGTGCTGAAGCGAGCCAAGGACGAATCGGGCTGGGGATCAGAACTCGGCCCGGCTCGAGGGCGCGGCGTCGCCTTGCAGGAGTCTTTCGGCTCGATCGTTGCGCATGTCGTCGAGGTGACGGTGGTGGATGGCAAGGTCAGGGTCGACCGGGTCATCTCAGTGGCCGATCCGGGTCTCGCGGTCTCGCCCGATGGATTCGTTGCCCAGATCGAGTCGGGCATCATCTACGGCCTCACGGCCGCGCTCCACGGCGAGATCACGATCAAGGAGGGTCGCGTGGAGCAGGGTAACTTCGGCGACTACAAGGCCGTCCGCATGTCGGCGGCGCCGAAGATCGAGGTCCACGTGATCAACAGTGGCCATGCGATCGGTGGTGCCGGCGAACCCGGTACCCCCGGCATCGCTCCGGCTCTGGCCAATGCGATCTTCGACGCGACCGGGAAGCGCCTTCGCGACCTCCCGATTGAGGGACAGTCACTCAAGGCCTAGCCCGGTATTTGCGGCTCCGGATACGTTGTGTCTCCCGCCACGTCGACATTTTCACCGGCGTAGTAGTCGAAACCCACATAGTCTGCATGATGGAAGTCCTCTCGGGCGCGGGAAGATCCTGTGACCTCGCGACTGCCAATCTCGAGCACTCGCTTCCCGGGTTTATTGGCGAGTTCCACGAGGTAGGAATAGATCTATTCCAATAGATTTCTCATGCGAGTTCCTGCCTTGATCCTGTTTTTTCAGTGAGTCATGCGTAGCTTCTTCGTTTGCGGAAATGGGTGCGTGCAGTCGAGAGGGAACCTTCTCGGATTGAAACGAAAAACTCCCGGATCCAGACTGGATAGCCCCTTTCGTAGAGCCTACCCAATCAGATCCAGGAGCTTTTCTTGGAACTCATAGAGAGTCCTTGCTTCGGCCTTGAAGGTCACTTTTCGGATAAAATCGTAGCCGTCGAGATTTATTCCGAAAGGTTTGGGGCG